>JANXXP010000110.1 GCA_025350595.1 Bacteroidota bacterium | reverse complement strand
CCCTTTCGTAAGCAGAAATGGAAAAATCAATGTCCTGTGCAGAAACGACAATCTGATTGCCTTTAAGCTGCAGTTTGACAAGATTGCTTGCCTGATTGGAGAATACTGATACCCTCTTGAGGATATTATAAAATTCTACCCTGTCAATGGTGATCTTTCGGGGATTATTTTTTGGAATTACCGAATTATAATTCGGATAGTTACCTTCAACCAGGCGGCATACAACTTTATAATCGCTAAGGATGAAGAATGCATTCTTATCATCAAACTCAACTGTTACAGGTCCTTCCTCACGAGGGAGAATGTTTTTAAGAAGTGATGCAGGTTTTTTTGGTAATATAAAGGATGCATTATCATCTGCATGTGCATCAGTTCTCTGATATCTTACAAGTTTATGTGCATCTGAAGCAACGAATGTAATTTTATCAGTTGATGCTTCAATAAAAATACCTCCCATTACCGGACGAAGTTCATCATCGGCAGTTGCGAAAAGTGTTCTTGAAATCCCTGCCAGCATTACATCAGCATTTATTACAAAAGAAAACTTCTTATCTTTTTTTATTGAAGGTAGTGCAGGAAAGTCGATACCATTGTGACCAACAACATTGAATTTTCCATTTTCAGAACTTATGATCACAGCCATTGTTTCCATGTTTATATCAAAGGTCAGTGGTTGTACGGAAAACTCCTTTAATGTATCGAGTAATATTCTGGCAGGAAGAGCTATCATACCATCTCCTTCTGTATTTTCGAGCTTCATCCTTGTTATCAGGGTTGATTCGAGATCAGAAGCAGTAATCTCAAGATCATTCTTTTTGAGATTAAAGAGAAAATTATCAAGTATCGGAAGTGTATTCTTCGAACTGATTACCCTGCTTATTGCCTGCAGATGACCTAGAAGTTCCGAGCTGGATACTACAAATTTCATATTTGTATAGTCTTAAGTTGATTTATTAAATCCAAAATTTACTATTTATATCAAAATGAGTGTATTGAACTCATAATTACATTCAATTCTCAAGTACCAATATTACAAAAAAAAACTATTACCTCAAACAAAAAATTATTTGGGAAAGAAATATGACCTCTTCTTAATCAGAGGATCTATATCAAAGTACTTTATTATGAAAAACTCATCGCTGTTTTGGGTCTTACCGAATAACCTGTCTGTATCTTTAGTTTTACCGCCATTTTCATCTTTTATTTTCTCCCAAAGGGTAAGAATAGTCTTCTTTCCAGGTTTTGTGTTAACAGTAAGTCTGTAAACCGGTTTTTCAGACTCGATCTTTTTCTTCTGTTCAGGACTTATATCAAAAGCCCACGATTCAAATGGGATAAATGTGAAGTAAGTGAGATAACGTTTAACAAGTGTCGAATCCCACCCTTTTTGCTCGCCTGCTGCAGTGGATAGAACAAAATGATGGTTTTTATTAAAAATTAAAAATGAAGATGTAGTATCAGATAAGTTTTCGAAGCTAACTGATGCTATTTCGGATGGCAAAAGATTGAATATAGTATAGGTTTGCCAGAATAACTCATTAAGTGTAAATCCGGAACCAATTTCTCCCTCATACTCGGGGACATAAACAATAAATGGCTTTGTCCGATTGCTCATCTTCATTATATCTCCGTAAGGATTAGATTGGGTTTTGAACACCAGAAAGCTTTTAAGCAGTTTCCTGTTTTCATATACTCTGACTTTTAAAGGAACGATCTTTTTCATCAATATCTCACTCTCAAACAGTCCTTCTGAAACCGGTGATTTTATTTTAATTTCCCGTAATACTCTGAGAATATAAAGGATTCCGCTTTTTCGTGCCTCTGTCTTTCCATTTATCAGCCATTCAGAACCTTCTTTTTCAAGAGAAAGTTTCTGGTCTCCATCTGAAAATTCTATTTTAGTTATTTCTTTTTGAGGTTCCGATGCGAAGTTGCTGTTATCCTTTCCAAATGGCGATCTGTTATGGGAAAATATAATTAGAAGCAGCCCGACAACAACCAGTAATGATACACCCAAAATAATTATTTTCTTCATGGTTAAAATCCTGAATAGGTTCGTCTTCTGTAGAAATTGTATAACAACCCTGCAAGTATAACTATCAATACTGGTCCTGCAATATTGAGAAGCTGCCATTTGAATTTTCCCTGTTTTATCAGAGAAGTGTTTAATAACCTCAGCTTCAGTTCCCTTGATCTTAATTCCATTATTCCATTATCATCAACCAGGTAATTAAGACAATTGATCAGAAAATCCTTGTTCCCGAAAATCTGTCCGGTATATTTATCCTGCCCAAGAGGATAGGGTGTTTCTTTCAATCCGACCCTTCTGACATCGTTTCTGATTATATCGGCATCAGCAATAACAATCAATTTTGTTTTAATACTTTCTGTTTGAATCTTGTAAGTCTTATCTTCGGTAAGGTTACCTATCATCCGGTTTTGAAAAACAGAAGTAAATTTACCCTCAAGAAGAACAGCAACAGGCAGGTTTGATTTATTAAAATCTTTTTCGTTCGGAGTTAATTCTGCTTCTTTAAGACTAATTATTAAAGGAGTAGAAAGAAGCCGGCTGAATTTTGAGGTGGACAGAAGAACCTTTTTCTTCACCGCCGGATCAAGGCCAACAGTATCTATATAATTTGTGAATTCTCCTTTCACCCTGTTCAGGTTTCTTGTAATTGAGTTATTTGAAGCCGGAGTCAGCAATGGATAATACAACCATGGTACCGCAACTAATTGCTGGTTTGTATTGTTTTTGCCGACTTTCATCCTGAGTATCATACTTTCTATATCCTGAACTATTTCAGGATTAACTCTTGCTCCGTATCGAAAAAGCTGGTCTTCAATATTTAATGGCCGGTAAAGTCCTACCGTTGAACCAAATACAAGACTATCGGAATTTACGGCCACCTCATCAAAGAGCCACATGACCTTGCCACCCTTCATAATATACTGATCAATTACCAGCTTATCAGATTCATTGAACTCTTTTTCGGGACCGGCAATGACTATCGCAGCATAGTGATCGAGAATACCAGGTTTACCGTTTATGGTACCCCTGTCTACAGTAAAGAAATGAGCAAGATTCATGGTTATGTCTGCGGTTTCTATCTCAGGTAATTCACCATGGCCCTCAATAAAAGCAACTTTATATATAGTATCTGAACTAAGTGTCGAAATAGTTTGAATTATCTCATATTCAAGACCTTCAACAGAACGAAGAATATTTTGCTCATAAGAAGGTGTAGAATTATTCAAAAAATTAACAGGCACTTCTGTACTATTGTAGTTAAAAATCATTCCCGGGAAGATTCGTTTCACACTTGATCCGCCTTCAGCATCGTTTGCTTTTACATCAATTGGGATTAGTCCTTTGTTTTCCAAAACCTGAGACTGAGCTTCACGTTGTTTAGCATCTTTCCCTTCTGATGGATTTATAAATTCATAATCGATTTTTCGCCCGGAGGCAATCCTAAACTCCTCAAGTATCTCCCCTACAGATCTCTTCAATCTTTTCAATGGAATAGGAATATCTCCATCAAGGTAGACTTGAATATAAATGTCATTTTTTAAGCCCAAAAGAACTTTTTTTGTAGGATTTGAAAGGGTATACCTTTTATCTTCAGTGAGATCGAGTCTAAGCCTCAATAATGAACCAAGTGCTGCAAGAAGTATGATGCCTGCAATAGTTGTAAGGAGTTGTAGCCAACTCCTGAGTCTTATGTTTCTATTTGAATTATCTGTCATGGCTCAGCTTTTTTTCCTCCATTTACGGGATAACAGGTGCAGTCTGGTGAACTCATTGAAGATAGCTACAACAGCCACAAAATAAACAACATCCTTAATATCAATCACACCACGGCTTATTGATTTGTAGTGCTCATTAATCCCAAGCCGCATTACAAACTCATCAAAATTTTTCAAAACCGGGAGGTAAGCAAATGAATCAAATCCCATAAACAATACAAAACAAATAAGAACAGCAATAATAAATGCAATCACCTGGTTGTCTGTGAGTGATGAAGCAAACAAACCAACTGAGGCATACACCGATGCAAGGAAGAACAAACCAATAAAAGCGCCAAGAGTTCCACCCTTATCAAGATTTCCAGGAGAATCTCCAAGCATGTAAACAGAAACATAGTAGATTAAACATGGGAGAAGAGCCAGCAGAACCAATGAAACGGATGCCAGATATTTACCCCAGATAATTCCTCTTTCGGAAATTGGTCTCGAGTAAATCAGCTCCATAGTGCCAAGCCTTTTCTCCTCAGCAATCATCCTCATTGTAACTGCAGGTACAAGAAAAAGAAAAACCCATGGTGACAGCAGAAACAGAGTATCAAGTCCGGCATAGTTGTTGTCGAAGATGTTCCATTCACCAGGAAACACCCACATAAACAGACTGTTAATGAGGAGAAAAACAATTATCACAATGTAACCTGTGAGGCTGCTGAAAAAACCGCTTATCTCCTTTCTGAAAATTGCGAACATATATAATAAGCTATAATTAATTAATATTCATTGTATTATCATGCTTTTCCATACTCAATATCTTTTTGATTCCAACTTATACCTTCCTCCGATTTTTACCTTCTTGCCCCGGTTTTACCCCCAGCCCCCTAAAAAGGGGTTTATACTGAGTATGTTATTAACATTCTTAACATTACGTGCATTAGTCCTGCCTAAGCGGGATTGGGGGGTTACTCAGGCCCTTTTGGGGTGTTGGGGGGTTGCCATTCAAAATTACTGCATTTTTAATATCTGTTATTAAAACGCCAGTATAATAAAAATCTATAATCTGCGCATAAGTGAATCCTTTTGCAGCCATAGCCATTGCCCCTTCCTGACAAAGGCCAACACCATGACCATATCCTCTTCCTTTGAAGACAACAGAATCGCCCTCAGATATTACTGTAAAGAAGGCAGATCTTAGATTCAGGTCAGCTCTCATGATCCTCAAAGGAATGGTAAATAATCCGATTTTATAATTTACCTGCCTGGTTTTTTGGTCGAAATTGAAAATTGAAGAGTCATTGATATTTCCTGAATAACCTGATTTTTTCAGAAATTCAAGCCATTCATTTCTACTAATACTTTTCTTCCAGACTGAATTTCTTGATGCTGTGCAATATGGGTCTATCTTACTCTTAAGATATGGCTGACCGGTTAACCAAACATCTTCAGAGGATGCGGTTTCTCCTCCACAGTTTGAATGAAAAGCAGAAATGATCAAAGTGCTATCCTGAGATAAGATGACCTGACCTTTTGTTTCAAGAGCGGCTTTATTTATAATTGTATCGGTAGATGATCCATTGAAGGCTTGACAATGAGTGTTATCGCACACATTGTATCTGTCTGCAGTGTGCTTATCAAAATATTTGTAAAGATAAGTGCGGGCTATCACAGCCTGAGTTTTGAAATATTCAATATTCTTACCGCTTCCCCCCTCTGCTTTTACTACACCTGCAAGATATTTTTCAACATCACAAATATTGATAAGCACAATGTTTTCCATGTCAGGAAAACATTTCAGATCGCCTGAATAATATTGCCTTACAGGGTTGTTTCCATTTATACGAAGAGAGAAAGAATCATCACCTGTTTTTCCTGAAATCAGTACAGAATCGCAAAGGAAACCCTTTTCATTTCTTGTTTTGACAGCGAGTTTACTTTTATACTTAGTGATCAGAACAGGTTCTCCTTTTGAGATAAAAAGATTCTCACCATTAAAAGCAGATATCTGATACTTTCCTTCAGTAACTGAAACCACAGCCGATTCTGGAGATTGATTAGCGAATAAACGTATTCCGACTTGTGCAGAAGCTGATGATCCTAAGATTGTTATAAATAATATGCTAATAATTTTAATTTTCATCACAAATTTTAAATACTACAAACTGATCTCTTTAATTCTGCAATCATATCCCTTGCAACTCTCCCGGAGGCACCTGCCGGACCAAGGATTTTCTTCAGCCCTTCATAATCTGACAATGTTTTTTCTCTCTTAATCCCGCCAGGAAGAATAGCTTTCAGCTCCCTTAAGATACTTTTCTCAGTCATTTTATACTGGACAAGCTCTTTAATAACCTCAAAGTCCATTATAAGATTCACCAGCGATATATACTCCACTCTGATTACCATCCACGCCAAAAGTGCCGTTAAAAAATCAGTTTTGTAACAGACGACCTGCGGGACATCCAAAAGAGCTGCCTCGAGCGTTGCAGTTCCTGAAGTGACAAGTGAAGCATCAGAAGCATAAAGAATCTCATACGTTTTTTCCTTTATCAGTTTTACCGGCTCATTGCCAATGATCCGATAATAAAGCTCATCCGGAAGGTTCTTCACACCAGCAAGAACGAACTGGTATCCGGGGAAAAAATGTACCATTTTAATCATGGAAGGCAGGATGAGTTCAACTTCATGCCTTCTGCTCCCTGCCAGCAGAGCTATTATCGGTTTCTCCGCTAATCCAAGATATTTACAAATTTCAGATTTCGGAGGGAAAGAGGCAATTCGACTTTCAGTTTCATCAACTAGTGGATTTCCCCGATATTCAACAGAAATATTATGCTTTTTATAGAATTCAACCTCGAACGGAAATATGATATACATACGGTCGATATGTTTTTTGATTTTTTTTACCCTCCGTTCATTCCATGCCCAAAGTTTGGGAGAAATATAATAATAGGTTGTAAATCCCGCGTTTTTGGCAAACGCTGCAATTCTCAGGTTAAAACCCGGATAATCAATAAAAATAATGACATCCGGATTAAAATCAGTAATCTGCTGCTTACAAAGGGTAAGGTTTTTAGCAATAGCTCCAAGGTTTTTGACAACCGCCGTGAAGCCCATGAAGGCCAGTTTCTTATAATGAATGAGGAGTTTTGCTCCGGCCGATTCCATTAAATCACCCCCCCAGCATAAAATCTCTGAATCCTTATCAGTTTTAATAAGTTCTCTGACCAGATTTGAGCCATGAAGATCGCCCGATTGTTCCCCGGCAATTATAAAGAACCTCATAACAAAAACTTAACACCAAAAACAATTACAGCCCAAACAATTGTTATGGCAAGCACACCTTTTGAACCACGAAGCATATCGAACCGGTTAAACAACAGAAAAATAAGAATATTCGGGAATACGCATAGTGTGATGGCATGCGTGATGATATGTGATTCCTTAATATGGATAAGAAATTCATGCAAGGGCATGTGCCCATGAGTGAAAGCAAAAGTGATCAAACCTACAATAAATGGTAATATAGTTCCGGAAATTAAACCGGTAAGGACTTTATCAAATTTTTCAGGAATTGTCATTTTTTGAAACGTGTTTTAAGTTTATCAAGGTACCAATGTGCTGTCATGTCAACTGTAACGGGAACAACTGATACAAAATTGTTGGCAATTGCCCATTCGTCTGTATCTACTGAATCAGGTTCATGGTTCTGATAAACCCCGGTTAACCAATAGTACGTTTTACCCATTGGGTCTTTTCTCTTTTCAAATTCTTCTTTCCAGTTTCCTTTCGACTGACGGCAAATTTTAATACCCTTGATCTCATTTTTTTGTGCAGCCGGAATATTAACGTTCAGACATACACCATCTGGTAAAGGCTCTAAGGACAACTTCTTTGTAATTATCCGGATATACTTCTTGCACACAGAAAAATCGGCAGTAGGTGAAATATTATTAAGTGAAAACCCAACTGAACTTATACCATAAAGGCATCCTTCAATCGCTGCAGCCATTGTACCTGAATACAGAACACTTACCGAAGCATTTGACCCATGGTTTATACCTGAAGCAACCCAGTCTGGTTTTCGATCCAGAAGTTGATTTACAGCAAGTTTCACGCAATCCGTCGGAGTTCCGTTACAAGCATAGATCCTGTGTCTTTCATTCTCATCAAGAAGCTTTACCCTTAATGGAGTTTTAACGGTGAGTGCCTGAGACATCCCCGACATACTCTCAGTAGTGGATATAAGAACCACTTTCCCAAACTCCTCCATCACCTCAAGGAGTGTTTTTAATCCTCCTGCATATAAGCCATCATCATTTGTTAAAAGAATCAGCTTGTCATCCTTCTCAAGAACCATAATATATAGTATGTTTGAGACACAAATATAGACAAATTTCAGAAAAATTGACCTTGTTTGTCTGGTCACTCTGATAGTCATATTTTAAAAATCAGTACTTTTGCACTCTTACAATTAATATTATAAGCAAAATCAACAAATGAAGATTTCATATAACTGGATTAAGGATTATTTAAAAATTGATCTTGAACCTGCAAAAGTTGCAGAAATACTGACAAGCATAGGACTTGAGATTGACGGTATGGAAGAATGGGAATCTGTTAAAGGCGGACTAAAAGGTGTTGTCATAGGGGAAGTTCTTACCTGTAAAAAACACCCTGATGCTGATAAACTCTCGGTTACAACAGTTAATATTGGTTCAGATCAACCTCTAAATATAGTTTGTGGTGCTCCTAATGTTGCAGCAGGTCAGAAAGTTCCGGTTGCAACCGTTGGCACAATAGTTTTTAAAGGAAATGAAAGTCTTGAGATAAAAAAGTCGAAGATCCGAGGAGAATTATCTGAAGGGATGATTTGTGCTGAAGATGAGCTTGGTCTTGGAACCTCCCATGAAGGCATAATGGTACTGAATAATGATGCAAAACCCGGAACTGAAGCAAGCAGCTATTTTAAAATTGTAAAGGACACTGTTTTTGAAATAGGACTTACTCCGAACAGGATTGACAGCGGTTCTCATTTTGGTGTTGCCCGCGATCTGGCAGCATACATGAATCTGAATTCAGATATGAATAAGAAAGCTTCTCTCCCTTCTGTTGAAGACTTCAAACCAGATAACAATAACAATGTTTATGAAGTAATTATAGAAAATGAAACAGATTGTCCGCGGTATACTGGCATTACAATAAGTGGTGTAACAATTGGAGAATCACCTGAATGGTTGAAAAATAAACTCAGGGCAGTAGGGCTTAACCCGATTAATAATGTGGTCGATATCACCAATTTTGTACAACATGAAGTTGGACAGCCCTTGCACGCATTTGATGCAGATAAAATTGACGGTAAAAAAGTCATAATAAAAAACCTTCCTGATAAAAGCAAATTTATTACTCTTGACGCTGTAGAAAGAAGCCTTTCCTCAAAAGACCTTATGATTTGCAATCCGACTGAAGGTATGTGTATTGCAGGTGTTTTCGGAGGAATTAAATCAGGAGTAAGCGCTTCAACAAAAAATATTTTCCTTGAAAGCGCCTATTTTAATCCTGTTGCGATACGCAAGACTTCAAAAAGGCACGGACTGAAAACCGATGCATCATTCAGGTTTGAAAGAGGTTGCGATCCCAATATAACTATCTGGGCACTGAAAAGAGCAATAATGCTTATTAAAGCGATAGCCGGAGGAAAAATCTCATCAGCAATAGTTGATGTGTATCCAAAATCAATCGAAAATGCACAAATTGAAGTTTCCTATTATAATATCAACCGGCTCATCGGTAAGAATATTGAGAAGCAGACTATAAAAAAGATTCTCCCACTTCTCGATATTAAAATAAAGAATGAGAAGGATGATAACCTTACTCTGGAGATACCAGCTTACCGTGTTGATGTGAAAAAAGAAGCTGATGTAATTGAAGAGATCCTGAGAATATATGGCTATAATAATATAGGAATAAGTAACCATGTTAATTCTACCATTTCCTACTCTGAAAAACCTGATAAGGAAAAGATTGTCAACATCATATCGGACATGCTTTCTGCCAATGGGTTCGCAGAAATAATGTGTAATTCGCTAAATCCGGCTGCCTGGTACGAGCAGAATGAAGATTTCAACAAAGAACATCTGGCTGTACTTGCCAACCCTCTGAGTTCCGATCTTAATGCAATGAGACAGTCACTTCTTTATGGAGGCCTGACTTCTGTAATATGGAACATTAACAGACAAAATCCCGATCTGAAGCTTTATGAGTTTGGTCATTGCTATTTTTATAATAAATCAGAACAAGCTCACCCGAAAGCTCATAATTACATTGAAAAAGCATCACTCGATCTTTTCCTTACAGGGAATACAGGACGTCAGGGATGGAATAGTAAAACAAATTCTACCGATTTTTTCAACATAAAATCTTCTGTTGAAATGATCTTCTCAAGGCTTGGAATTAAGCCTGAGACATTATCTTCAGGTGATAGTGATAAAAAATATTTTGCAGAATCGGTAACATATCTGTATAACAATAAGCTGATTGCAGAAGCAGGACGTATTTCTAAAAAGTACCTGACTCAATTTGATATCGGACAGGATGTTTATTATGGCCATATTGAATGGGATTTTCTTATGAAACTGTTAAAGAATCATACAGTATCGTTTAGTGAGCTTCCAAAATACCCTACAGTTCGTCGCGATCTGGCTCTGCTTCTTGACAGGGGAATAAAGTTCTCACAGATAAGGGAAATAGCTTTGCGAACAGAAAGGAATATTCTTCATGACATAAGTCTGTTCGACGTATACGAAAACGATAGTTTAGGTAAGAATAAAAAATCGTATGCTGTAAGTTTTTCTTTGCGTGATGATCTCAAGACAATGACTGACAAGAATATAGAGAAGGTTATGGCAAATCTCATTAAAGCATTTGAGAAAGAACTTGATGCACAGATAAGATAATGGTAAAGAAAAGAGTTGAGTTGATAAACGGAGATATTACATCTCTTGATGTGGATGCTATTGTGAATGCAGCCAATAACTCACTTCTAGGAGGCGGAGGAGTAGACGGAGCAATCCATAATGCTGCCGGACCCGATCTTCTGACCGAATGCGAAAGTCTTAATGGTTGCCAGACAGGTCAATCCAAGATCACTTCAGGATATCGTCTTAAAGCAAAACATATTGTTCATACAGTCGGCCCGATATGGTACGGAGGCTACCGCGATGAACCTGAATTACTTGCATCATGTTATCAGACCAGTCTGGCTATCGCTAAAGAGAAAAAAATTAAAACTATCGCGTTTCCTGGTATCTCAACCGGGATATATGGATTTCCAAAAGAGCTGGCTGCATTGATAGCCGTCAATGAAACAAAAAGGTTCCTGAATAAAAACAACTATCCTGAAAAGGTAATATTTGTTACATTCAGCAATGAAAGTTATGAAACCTACAGGAAGTTATTGGATTCATGATTACACTTTTCAAATCAGTTAAAAACTATTTCTCACTCGTAAAATTCAGCCACACTGTCTTTGCGATGCCTTTTGCCCTGATAGGATTTTCACTTGCAGTTTCAAGGGCAGAATATAATTTCAGTTTAAAATTGCTCCTATTGGTAATTCTCTGCATGATCTTTGCAAGAAATGCTGCGATGGGCTTTAACAGACTTGTTGACAGAAGGTTTGATGCTCTTAATCCAAGAACCCGGAACAGGGAAATCCCAAGCGGAATTATCAATTCAAAGGCCGCATCAGCCTTTGTTATTCTCAACGTAACACTGTTTATCATAACTACCTTTTTTATTAACAGACTGACTTTATTCCTTTCCCCGGTTGCACTGTTCGTCATCCTGGGATATAGTCTTACAAAAAGATTTACAGTACTCTGCCATTTTATTCTAGGACTGGGACTCAGCCTGGCTCCTATAGGCGCATATATTTCTGTTACCGGTGCTTTCAACATCATACCTCTTATTTATTCATTTATTGTCCTGACATGGGTCGGAGGTTTTGATATAATTTATGCTTTGCAGGATGATGAGTTTGATAAGTCTAATCTACTTCATTCATTACCATCTGCTACAGGAAGAAAGAAAGCTCTAGCCATCTCTGTTATCGTACATTCTCTCACATTTATTCTGGTTCTTCTGGCAGGGTTTATTGGTAAGGGTGGTTTGCTTTTCTGGATAGGAGCATCAGTTTTTACCCTGTTATTAATCTATCAGCATATTATTGTTAAACATGATGACCTTAGCAAAGTGACCCTTGCTTTCCAGACTACCAACGGTATTGCAAGCATATTGTTTGCAGTTTTCGTGATCACTGATCTGTTTTTCAAATACCAATAATTGTTCAATTGCAAAGTCTATGATGAAATGCCACAAAGGTACAAAGACACCAGGGTTCACAAAGGAGTTATCTTCAACAACATTCACTTAGTGTTCCTTTGTGACTCAGAGTCTTTATGGCATAAATAAGATTTCTGATTTGATACAAAAATTTGTATTATATTTCCAAATTATTGCTGATATTAATGTTTTTTTGTTTCTTGGCACATTAAAATTTAGGTTATATGGGGGAATTAGTTATTAAAGAGGTCCTTACCAAAAAGGACTTGAGAGATTTTATTTATTTACCGGAAAAAGTTCATAAAGATGAACCCGACTGGCTTCCTCCTATTTACATGGACGAATGGGAACTTTACGACAAGAAGAAAAACAAATCATATCAATATGCTGATGCTTTACTTCTTCTGGCATACAGAGATAATAAGCCTGTTGGAAGGATAATGGGTATTATTAACAACAGGTATAACACTATTCACAATGAGAAGAATGGTCGATTCTGTTTCATGGAATGCTATAATGACAGAGAGGTTTTCCATACTTTGCTCTTAAAGGTTGAGGAGTGGGCTGAGAAAAATGGGATGATAAGTATGATCGGACCTCTTGGATTCTCAGATAAAGATCCGCAGGGATTTCAGACAGAAGGGTTTGAGTATCCTCAGTTTATGACAAGCGCCAATAATTCACAATATATGCCTGAACTAATGGCAGCTGAAGGGTACGAAAAAAAGGTTGATCTCGTGAATTATCTTGGAAAATTACCTGAAAAGTTTCCGCTCATTTATGATAAAGTCCTTACCCGTTTCGGGAACAGTCCTGAGTACAAAATTGTTGAATTCAAGTCAAAGAAAGAATTAAAACCTTATATAATTGATGTTCTTGAGCTTATGAACGAAACATTTGCTGAGATCTATGGTTTTGTACCCTTAAATGATAAAGAGAAAACAGATTTTGCAGCCCGATACCTTCCAATACTTGATCCTAAATTTGTAAAAATACTCGAATCGAAAGGTAAGCTGATTGGATTTGCTATTGGTCTCCCCGATTTCAGCAATGGGATTAGAAAAGCCAAAGGCAAACTGTTTCCATTCGGTATCATAAAAATACTTCTCGATTCAAGGAGATCGAAAAAATTACTGATGATGCTTGGCGGCGTTAAGAAGGATTTCAGGGGAAAAGGGCTTGAGGTACTTATGGGTGTCAAAATTCTACAATCGGGTATCAAGCACAAAATGAATATGATAGACAGTCATCTGGTTCTTGAAGATAACACAAAGATGAGAGCCGAGTATGAGAGAATCGGATGCCAGGTAGTTAAAAAGTTCAGGATCTATGAGAAAGTATTACATCCTAAAACCTGAACACCAGAGTAAATCCCAACAACTCTTTAAATTGAACTCTTGCTGTTTTTTTAAGTGATCCGTCTGAGCGCAAAACCGCTTTACCACCTTTCATTTCAACTGTTTTTGCATCATCGTCAAAAATCAGGTGAGTATTAAAACGGACATCAGTAAACCAATTCAGGTTCGCAACAGCAATCATTTCCCAGTCAACATCAACATTCTGAGGATTATGGATATAATTTGTAAACAACTGTAACCTGTTCGTGACTGTAATATTCTTGAAAGGTTTAAATTCATTTGAAATCAGGAAACTGACTCCCGGCTCATTCAGAGATCTCTTGTTTTTAGCTATACCATATTTTGTCTGGTCTATTCGGGTCGAATCATATTTCTGATTTAGGTATGCAGGATCAAGAACAAAAGTACCTTTATATGAGAGCGGTGAGAAGTTGATTGATGTTGTTTTGTCAGGCTTATAGTCAAGACCGATACCGATGGTCAGTACAGCAGGGTTCAGAAATTTCGAGACAAGGATTGCTGTGTCCCTGTCATTAACCTTAGTATAATTAAAACCCTTGGCAATTTGTGTCTTGAACAACATAATTGCACTGAAATCAAACTTTCCAAATGCTTTATGGTTTAGCTTTGAGTTGGTTTCAAGAAGATCAATGTTTTTTCTTATGCCATTTTCACCGGAAGCTACTAATCCGTATTTAAGTCTGGCGAAGTTATTTGATGATAATTTCAACGCTTTGTTTTTATAGTCAGCATAACCAGTTATATCAAGTGCTGTGGAAATGCTGTTCTCCCCGCCTTTTACCCAATTTGATAATGCTCCCTGGGTTAAAACAAACGAGGCTTCGGTCTTATATATCCAATATTGATTCTTAACATTAATCTTTTGAACATTAAGTAATTTGGAATTATCAAGAGCCTTAAGATTAATTCTTGCTTCAGCGTAGTTTCCCTGGCGGACAGGTCTTCTGAAACTGACGCCCTGCTCGAGATTCAGGTCAATTGTATTCCTCATTGGGTTACCTATCCAGATTATAACAGAATCGGAAAACTCATTTTTAAGCCAGTACCGCATCATTCTGTCTGATCTTGAGTTCATCCAGATTGGAGTTACAGTGCCTCCTGCCCCGGTGATGTTAATGACTGTTGAATCGCGTTCTTCCAGAAAGTTCAACAAAGACTTTACAGCCACCTTTATTGAATCGCCCTGATATGGATAATTGAAATATTTAAAGGGAAATCCATGATAAGATGAAATCACCTCATCGAGAGTATCAATCACTACCATAATTGTTGTGTCTTTTAATCTTGCAACAGGCTTTGCAACTGTAAAAGGATTAGGAATGATCAATGTCTTTCCTTTAAGAGAGTCAGTAACTGAATCAACATTCGTATCCTGCTTTACCGCAGAAATAGCCGGAGCCACAAATTCAGGACTAGAAATAACCGGGATTTTAATCCTCATTGGTTCCCATATGTAAAAATTTTTCCAAGGAATACTCAATGAATCATATGGATAATTCTTTAATAGTACTTTGGAAGAATCAAACCTTGGATGCGATGCTTCGAATATCAGTTGTTCCAATACTTGCCTTAAAGGACTTCCAGGATCATTCCATATCTGCGGCTGAACTTTCTGCTGAAGAAATTTAACAGACTGACTGGTTGAAAGAACAATTTCAGGTATTTCCTGGTTGTCATTTAAGATAATTCCGCTTTTTTTAAGAGAGTCAATTATTACATTAAATGTTCGTGTCGAATCTTTTCTTTCCTGTGACTGAGCTGATATATAAGTGCTTAGTAAAAATAATAGAATAAAATACCGTAAAATATAAACTCGCATACCTTCCTTAATTATTATTAAACCATTTCCCGGTTGAATATATCACAAAATACTTTTAATTTTGCAAAAATGATTTCAAAATTGAAGACCAGGTTTACTATAACGGCA
>JANXXP010000098.1 GCA_025350595.1 Bacteroidota bacterium | reverse complement strand
ATCAATGAATTGGAATGCAGGGGACTGGACAGGTGTCCCGACCGGGGTTACCCGAATTTCAAGCGATATATCGGGCTGGCTGTCGGGGCATATAACCTGCGGCGTATTGGACAAGAGTTGATAGTTATTCAAAGGCAATACTTACAATCAATTGATAAAGAGCATAATATAGCGGCATAGGCGTAGCTTGAAACATATAACATGACTTATTTTAAATGGGATTGGTATGCCTGAGAAGCAAAAAATATGTACATATTTTTAGAAATCAGCTATGAAAAATTGCGAATCAGGATAAAAATATCAATTTAAGAAGGTACTAAACGGAACCATCCTTGGCAAATGAAGTCGTATATATGAAAATTTTGAAAAAAGATGAGTTTTCTTTCTGACACTAATTAGGATAAAAGTATCCTCCTGTATAAATTTGTATTACCACACACAAAAACAGGAGAATACGAAATGAACTATAGCCATTTAGCTAATAAGTTACGGTACAAAATAACGAAATTTTCGGGGATACTTTCAAAAGGTCTCGATAAAACTGCAAGAAGGTTTGTACAGGAAGCTATATATGGCATTATAGCTTCTGAATCGGTTATGCTTACAGAAATAGGCAGGCAGATGGAAAGCCGGATATCGCTAAAGAAAACAGAAGAAAGGTTTAGCAGGCAGTTAAAAAAGTCTGGTATATGGAGTTGTTTACAGAAAAGCATATTAACTCTTGCAAGTGAGAGGGTAAAAGATAAGACCTTGTTGATACTTGATTTAAGCGATCTGAAAAAACCATATGCAGAGAAGATGGAATATCTGGCACAAGTAAGGGATGGCAGCGATGGGGGCGAAATAGTAGACGGGTACTGGACCAACCAGGTCATTGCCACGGAAGTTGGCTGTGATGAGATAACTCCAATGTATTATTCACTATACTCTCAGAGATCACCGGATTTTGAAAGTGAGAACAGAGAGATAATAAAAGCTTTTGATCAGGTAGGAAAAGCAGTTCAAAACAGGGGCATATGGGTTATAGATCGCGGAGCTGACAGGGATGATTTATATGAGGCTCTTCTGAAAAATAAAAGAGACTTTATTATCCGTATGGTCGGCTCACGTGACTTGATATATGAAGGTAAAGCATTGAGATCATTATGGCTGGCTTATGCCTGCAGGCTTCCGTATGAAAACAGAATCATCAGGATTATTGAGGGGAAAGAGCATTTATTCAATTTAAGATATGGCTTCATGTCGGTCTATCTCCCGGAACTGAAAGATCCATTAACAATGGTAGTTATTAAAGGATTTGGTAATAAACCGATGATGCTGCTTACATCACTTAAAATAACTTCAAAGGAAAAAGATCTTTGGTTCATTATCTCAGCTTATCTGAAGCGATGGACCATTGAAGAGACTATCCGCTTTGTTAAACAAACTTATGATCTTGAAAATATCAGGGTCTTAAGATATGTCCGACTCAAAAATATGATGGCATTGTTACTGGCCGTATTTTATTTTGTTGCAATCATTCTTAACCAGTCTCAGAAACTTACAGTTATGGCCGGGCATGTACTCAAATGTGCGAAAAGGGTATTTGGTATCCCGGACTTTAAGTACTACGCTCTCGGGGATGGACTCTCCAATATCTTCTCCAGGTTCCCTGGAAAACTATTTAATCTATCAAAACATCATGATCCACAGCTTGCTTTTGGATTTGGTTAAAAAATGTGGTATGTCCAAAAAAATTAGGGTTATGTCTTTTACCCTCAAAATGTTACCTTAAATTTATACTTTCTTCTAATAAATCAATAATTTATATACATTTTAAATAATACATATTGATTATTAATGATATAAGAATTTTTCTTGGTATTCTTGTTCCAATTTTAAGTGATCAAAATGAATACTAGCGACACTATTTGCTTAAATTATAGCAGTTATAATTTATCTTCCGTTGTACAATGTTAGACAAAAAACTGAAATTAATTCCTCTGAAATTTTCCTTGCCCACTATTATAATGATAAAAATATTGAACTTTGCTTCAGTGAAATTGCGCTAATAGTCACTTCCCTAGAGCTTGCTATATCTCATATCTTTATCAAATAACACATAATAAAATGAAAGGAGATTTAAGATTCTATTGAGGAACTTTTTGATAGCTATTTTTAAATAGCTGGTTTGTCTGTGATATTGATCACCTCCCAGAAATAAAAAGATCGACATTGTACTCTATTACAGATATCAAACTTTCGTTGTAGAATGTAGAGGTTCTACGGAACTTCGAATGTAAAATTTTAAATCATAATTTCTCAAAAAGTCTTATACAGAAGATTTGTATAAAAAATAAGGTGGTAAAATTAAAAATCGAGAATTCTCATTAAGGGAAATATTACAACCCAATTCAAAATATTGACCAAAGAAAAGGCAATTTTTATGATTAAGAATTTATCTATTATATTTTTGAGATTGTGGATTAAGTGATTATCTTTACTTAAACGATATCATTTAATAAAATGGATTAATGACATTGACTAAAGGTTTATATGGATTTATTAAGAGCAATATTATCTCAGAATCTCTCTTTCAATTATTTTTTTCTGTCAAAAGGAATTGAGCTTTGAAATCCTCTGTAGTGTATATAGTCTCACCTGTACTTTAAGTATTTTAGGACTAAAATTAGATATTCACTTAATGATCTTCCGACTAACTTCACTACCGAAGCAACCAAAATTTACTTTTATATATTAACATGTTACATGAGAAAAACCATTTTACTTTTGCTAATATTTTACTCCTTTATATCTGTTTATTCCCAAACGATTAAAGATACTTTACTGACTAATAAAACCTTTCATATACTGAGAAAACCAAGCTGTGACTCTTTAACTATAATCGAGAAGATCTTCCTGCATAGCGATAGAAAATTTTATTTCCCTGGAGATGATATCTGGTTTAAGGCTTACCTTATTGATGGGTTTGACAGGTTACTCTCTAATCATAGTAATAACCTCCATGTAGAACTTATCTCTTCTTCTTCAAAAATCATCTCCAGCAGGATAATAAAACTAGCCGATGGTTTAGGTAACGGCGATTTCAAGTTACCAGATAGTATCAAATCAGGCAGATACAAAATACGGGCATACACCAACTATATGAGGAATTTTAGTGAGGAGTTATTTTTCACTAAGGCAATTAATGTAATAAATCCCAACGATAAGCAGAACGGAATCCAGGATACAATAAAATATGTTGAGAACAATATCCTTATAAACTTCTTTCCCGAAGGAGGATCTCTGATTGATAATGTCTCTTCAATCGTTGCTTTTAAGGCGGAAAACAGTCTTGGAAAAGGATGTGATGTTACAGGCAGGATCTATTCCTCAGCTGGGGATCTAATTACTACATTCAGATCCACTCATCTTGGGATGGGTACATTCTTCCTCAGACCCATCCCCGGCTTAAGCTATTATTCAATATTCAAATGCGCTGAAAGTATTGATATCAGAAAAGAATTGCCAAAGAGTTTTTCATCTGGTGAAGCATTATGTGTTTTAATAAATCAGAATAATGAGTTATTAATTACCACCAAGACTAATTCCAAAACCCTGGATCTCCTTTCGGATAATGACCTGTCACTCACCTTTTCAAAACAGAACGAGGTTATTAGGACAATGCAGTATAAGATTAAAGCTCCAATTACCAATTTTGTTATCCCAACCAATGACCTCCCGAATGGAATTTTAATGCTGACACTTTCTTCTAAGGCAAGTCTTCCACTATCTGAAAGACTTGTTTACATCCAGAAAGACGCTCCCTTAAATATTCAAATTGAAACTGATAAGCATTCCTATGAAAGGAGAGAACCTGTTTCACTAAGAATTTCATTATCAGGTGATTCAACAATTGAAAGAAAAGGAAATGTTTCGTTAGCTGTGGTTAATAAAAGTCTTACGGATAACTCATCTTCTTTCCCTAGATCTATTTCATCCTGGTTTCTGCTTGAATCGGATGTTCGTGGAATTGTTGAGGACCCATCGTACTATTTTGATCCTACAAATACAGATAGATTAAAAAATCTGGATCTCCTTCTTCGTACACAAGGCTGGCGAGACTTTGCATGGAAATACGATTCAACTTATTTCCCTCCAGAAAATGGGTTTACAATATCCGGGAGATTAAGAAGCTACTCTTTTAACAAACCAATTGAAAACTCAAGGGTCAGTATTGGAATTTTCGGAAGTAAAAGTCGGTTTTTAGAAACAGTTCTGGTTGACGCCACCGGGGCATTCAAACTATCTGGCATAAACTTTACGGGAGATGCAAGATTAATTGTAACCGGAACTGGTAAAAAAGGTCGTCTGCAAGGAGAGCTTCATTTAGATTCAGTATTTTACATGCCGCCAAAACTGTCTGACAGTCTGAATCCAGTTTCAATCTTTGTTGAAAAGAAATATGGTAGTCTGAAAACCTATTATGAAATTAATGAAGCTATTAAAAAGAAATACAAACTTTCTGACACGATAAATCTTGGGGAGGTAAAAATAACAGCTGAACGACACAAAGATCCCCAAACTGTTAAAATTGAGAGTAGTCGTAGAATTTACGATAAGCCGGATAATGAAGTAATAATCACAGAGCAGATGCAAGGCTACAATTACTTGATTGAGATCCTTAGGGGACATGTACCTGGTGTCGTGGTTACAGGTTCGTATCCGAATTACAAAGTCCAGATTCGTAGAGTAAGTTCCATAAATGCACAGGGACAGCCTCTTGTCCTTATAGATGGTAACGAGGCCAGCTTTGAGGATCTCACAACAATGCCAATCACTGCCATAGACAGGATTGATGTACTGAAATCAGCAGCAGGTATTTTTGGGATGAGAGGATATTTTGGAGTTATCAACTTGATTACCAGGACAGGAGGTTTGGCTTATGTTCCTGTGAAATATGCAATAAATAAGAAAATTTCAGGGTATAATACTTCACGTATTTTCTATTCTCCGCAGCATTTGTCGCATTCAAATTCAGCGTTTGAACCTGATCTTAGGTCAACTCTTCTTTGGAAGCCTGATATTTATCTGGAAGGAAATAAAGAGGTTATTCTAAACTATTACAACGGAGATAATTCTTCATTAATCAAGATTATATCAGAAGGGATTACTACAACCGGGATTCCGGTAACCGGAGTAGCAGAATATGAAATCAGATAGATCATAAAACGACTATTACTTTTCTGTACGAAGTTTCCGACTAAAAAAAATTCAGGATATTATAAATGGGCAGAAAGTGAAAGGGAACACAAATTCATAGTTCCTGATTGGTAGACAAGAAGTAGTTAGTTATGAATTTAAAATGTATCATATGCGGAAAAAAGGATTTCCCAATCTTAAGGAAAAGAAGGTGTATTCGTTGCTAATTTTACCATTATATTAGTTATTTAAAGAATACTTATTAAGGGCTAAACATTACAGCTAGGAGCTGTTACCAGCAACTCTAGTAAGACAGCCCGACATCTGGATTTTCATCTTTTTAAAACATTAAAAGTTCGATTAATTGCTTTTTATTAATCAAAGTTCTTTTTATCTTTGTTTGTACATATATTAGAACTTATATGATTTTTGGATACGCAAGGGTTTCTACCAAGGAACAAAATTTGAATTTA
>JANXXP010000092.1 GCA_025350595.1 Bacteroidota bacterium | reverse complement strand
CTTTCTTTCATGGGATATTTTTTTCTCCTCTTTGATATTTGATTCAAGTTTAGTGTTAAAGTTATCATCATTAATTCGAAGAAATTCTTCAATTAAGACTAGTTTTCTTGCTTGAATATTCATATCAGTAATTCTTTTTGCAAATATAAGGACTTTCGTAGCGAAAAGTTTCGCTTTTTTCATGAATCTCGCCTCTCATTTGACTGAGATTCATTTTACTTTTTATTTTATCAGAAATTGAAACTTAGTTCACACATACTGAGTGGTCGTGGTATAATTTTGTTTTCAGTGCCCAAAAAATTTGGATCATTAATATTAAACCCTTAACCTTAACCTTCCTCAGGCCAGGCTCCATTCAGGAAAGGTTTAGCTCTTATCTTCTGAGGATCCAAAACAACATGCTTTATCTGTTTCCTGTTCCAGGTATAGGCTATATGTATTAGTCCGTCGCTTGTTTGTATTACAGCAGGATATGAAAATTCAGTCCCCGAGGCCATTATAAATGAACTGGTACTTCTGCAGAGCATCTCCCGGCTGATAGATAAATTCAGATTTAATGATACATTTATCACCTTTGAACGGTGTTGATCCGTTAAGTGTTCCTGAGAAAAAAACAAAAAGTAATATTATAAGTATGTTCTTCAAAGCTGGGTTATTTCGGCATTAGAATTAGTAATCTCGGCCTTTACGTATTTTTCCTTCGTGTTCCTCAGTGGTGAACTTAGTGCACCACAAAGGATCACAAAGGGTAACACAAAGGATCACAAAGTTTATGAAAACAAAAAGGGGAGCCTGTCATTAAATTTAAATTATTAGATTTGTAAACAGCTTATTCGTGATGAGATTTTAATCCGTTCTCCAATGAAAAAATCATCTTATTTTACTTTTTCACATCTTACAATTGTCATAGTCTTTATTTCAACTATTCAGCTTTCCGGTCAGAAGAAAGGGGAAGGTGATATCTATAAAGCAAAAAAGAATGCATTTGATTATCTCTCAGATAGTGTGATTGTTAAAAAATACGGGACTATCTCTGATGCCATCTGGAATTATGCCGAATTAGGAATGCAGGAGTTTAAATCATCCGCAATACTCATTAAAACTCTGGAAGAAGAGGGTTTCAACGTTGAGAAAGGTGTTGCAGGGATGCCTACCTGTTTTGTGGCGACCTATGGAAGCGGAAAACCAGTAATTGGTATTCTGGGTGAATTCGACGCACTGCCTACTTTATCGCAGGAAGCACTGAATCCGCTTCAGAAACCCATAGTTGATGGAGCTCCCGGACATGGTTGTGGTCATAACATGATGGGTACCGCAGGAATTGCAGCCGCAATAGCAGTCAGGAAGAGCATGGAACTCAATAATCTTAAGGGAACTGTAAAGTTTTTTGGATCGCCAGCCGAAGAAACTGTGATAAGCCGGCCATATATGGTCAGGGCTGGTGTATTTAAAGATGTTGATGCTGTTATTGATAACCATACTTCAACTGATTTCTCAACAAGTTATGGCGTAAACGGAAGTGCCGTTATGTCAGTTGTTTTTTCTTTCAAAGGGATTACCGCACATGCAGCTGTTGCTCCCTGGTCGGGAAGAAGTGCACTCGATGGTGTTGAATTAATGAATGTTGCGACCAACTATCTTCGTGAACACCTTTTTTATACCTATCGCTTACATTATGTTATTACAGAAGGTGGAGAAGCCCCAAACGTTGTTCCCGACAGAGCTTCGGTCTGGTATTATATAAGAAATACAGATGACAGGCTTGATGAAATGTATCAGCGTGTTCTGGACTGTGCAAAAGGGGCTGCTTTGTCATCAGGTACCACTCTTGATACTGTAACTGTTTTGACAGCAATTCATCAGCGCCATTCAAATAAAGGTATGGCTGAAGTTATTCAGAAAAATATTGAATTGGTAGGGATGCCGGAGTGGACAGATAAGGAACAGTCTTTTGCGAAATCACTTCAGAGGGAACTTGGAGAGAAGGAAACTGGGTATAATGTTAAGGTTAAAACGTTAAGCAAACCTTCTGATGTTGAGGTAGGAGGAGTATCTTCCGATGTTGGCGAGGTAACTATGGTTGCTCCAACAGCAACACTTAATTTTCCTGGAGGTGTTCCGGGTGAGATTGCCCATCACTGGTCAACTGTTTCAGCAGGTTATGGTACAGCAGCATGGAAAGGACTTAATGCAGGAGCTAAGGTAATGGCAGCAACTGCTCTTGATCTGCTTACAAAGCCTAAAGTGCTCGATGCAATTAAAGCAGAATTCACTGACTGGTCAAAAGAACATCCTTATAAATCATTTCTTCCTGAAGGAGCAAAACCGCCTCTCACCCTGAATAAGAATATTATGGATAAATACAGGGATGCCATGCTCAGGATGAGCGACGATAAAAAATAATTTTTCTGTAATTGGAAATGAAAATTAACTTTGCCCGATTAAGAATATGAAAGTGGGTAAAAACTTAGGATCTATGAGGACAAGTTTGGTTAATTTGAATTCCTATCACACTCCTGAAAATGAACATCTGTCGTTTAAAGAAAAGTTACGTCTGAACAGCAGGTTGTATTTCACATTGAAGTACGCAGGAACCATTTTACGATCGAGGAAAATGGCCGTAAGGAAAGTATATGATACTCAGGCCTGGATCAATTCATCTCTTGAAATTTTTGATTTCATTGAAGACGTCGGAGGAAAATTTCATATTACAGGCTTAGAAAATATTACGAAATCAGAAAAGCCCGTTCTTTTCATCAGTAACCATATGAGTACCCTCGAAACTATGATCTTTCCCGGTATTATTGCTCCACGCAGAAACATTACTTTTGTTGTGAAGGAGAGTCTTGTCAGACATCCATTGTTTGGTGATGTTATGAGGTCGAGGAACCCTATTGTTGTTGGTAGAAAAGATCCGAGAAAAGATTTTGAAGCCGTCATGACTGGTGGCCTGGAATTGTTATCAAAAGGTAATTCAATAGTTATTTTCCCGGAAGGTACCAGGCATATCGATTTTAAGGCTTCAGAGTTCAATTCAATAGGTGTAAAACTTGCAAAGAAAGCCGGTGTTCAGGTTGTTCCTGTTGCAATTAAGACCGATTTTTGGGGAATCGGGAAAGTGATAAAAGAACTTGCACCAATCGATCGTCATAAACCTATTCATATGAGATTCGGTGAGCCATTCACCGTTTCCGGTAATGGGAAAGAAGATAATCAGAAAATTATCGATTTTATTCAGAAAGCACAGGAAGAGTGGAGGTAAACTAAATATCTTCCTTCCGTTGCTAATTATTTCCTTATCATTTTCTTCTCAGAGTTTTTAGCCCCCAAAAATACCATAGCCGTCAAGTTAAAAATAGTGTTGAAATACAGAGATTAGAAGAAGTTTCCCCTCCTTCAAAAGGCTACCTTTTATACGCATTTGCCTGAATCAGGATTTTTCCAATTAATGACGCAGGAGGCGTCAAAATCCAATAGCCACAGTTATATCTGTAGTAGGGGAAGAATAACGTCCGGCAACCCTGGAGAGGGTTGAATAAGATCATGTTATAAGGTATTCATCAGTGAAATCAACAGAATGTTCTTTCAACATGTGAATAAGTTCTTCCTTATATGAACAAACATTGTGATGGTCTTTTTGATTTTCAACATATCTGATAAGCCTGGCCTTTGATGATATTGAGTATGTAAAAGCACCATATCCAACCTGCCATCCCGGGAAATGAGAAAATAATGCACCATTCTCTAAAATCATTTTATGACTAGCCATTTTGATATCCTTTATTGCTGCAGAGAGTGCAACAGTTGGATGAAGATGAGTAATGATGTGGATATGATTACTAGTCCCTCCGACAATATACGAATGGCAGGATTTGTTTTTAAGGATACCTGCAATATACGCGAAAAGCATATTCTCATTTTCAGTTGTAAGAAAAGGAGTATAGTCTTTACTTCCAAAGACTACCTGATAAAGTATCTGGGTATAGGTTGACATATTTATTCCATTTTAGCACTGATAGCAAATTTACCAATTAAAATCAGATCAAGATATATTTATTCAGATCAGAATTATATTCAGCAGTATTAAATCTATTCAAAAGCATAAATAGCAATTAGAATTCAATCCCTCCGGGATTGTCAAATTCTTAACATTTTCCCACGGATGTAACCGTGGTTATTGGATTTAAATGCCTCCGGCATTATATTATTATCAAAGAGCCTGAATGCCTTTACAAGATATCAAAATAGTGAGATGTGTATAAAGAATAGTTAGGGCGGCAGCGGAGCAAAGAACCACGAGGGTTCAGGAAATTGAGTTTATGTGTAATAATTTTATTGTTAAGTGTAATATGTACATTTAAAATATTTTTATATATTTGTTGGGGGATATCCTTACGAATTGAAAGTGTTCACACTTTGTTTTCTTCACTAAAACAGTAAATTTACCTAATTCATATTAATAAACTAATAAGCTTAAACTGATGAATTGGAAATCACAAGAATTTATTTGGCTGGACTGGACAATCATGGCAGTCGGGATTTTGGTTGTTGCATGGGCTGTATGGCGTTCAATACAAAAACATAATCGTTTGATGCAGGGTGCCGACAGTCAGGATTACCTGTTTGGTAAAGGCGAACCATGGTATATTATAGGTGCTGCTATTTTTGCTGCAAACATCGGCTCTGAACACCTTGTTGGGCTTGCCGGGACAGGCGCAAAGGCAGGTGTGGGCATGGCGCACTGGGAAATGCAAGGTTGGATGATACTCATCTTAGGCTGGCTCTTTGTGCCATTCTACCAACTTATGAACAATAAATTGGGAAAAATCATCACAATGCCCGACTTTCTAAAAAATCGCTACACGCATCGCACAGGTTCGTGGTTGTCAATCATTACACTTATAGCATATGTGCTTACCAAAGTGAGTGTAACCGCATTTACCGGTGGTATTTTCATGCAGAGTCTTCTCGGTTTGCCTTTTTGGTATGGAGCTATCGGATTGATAGTGTTAACTGGTATTTTTACCGTTTTGGGCGGCATGAAAGGTGTGATGACACTGTCGGCAATTCAAACGCCTATACTTATCATCGGTTCATTCCTTGTACTTTTCTTAGGATTGTCAGCGCTCGGAGGCGGCAATATCGCTCATGGTTGGACTGCCATGATTGATTATTCAGAATCGTTGAGTGTTGGAGCAGACGGCGTTCGATACGGAACAAACCACATGTTCCACTTTGAGACAGGGGACCCGCTGTATGATGACTATCCTGGTTTTTGGGTATTTATCGGAGCATCAATTATTGGCCTTTGGTATTGGGCTACAGACCAACATATCGTTCAACGTGTGCTCGGACAACGAAATGGCGAATCTAGCGATGTTGTGATGAAACGTGCGCGCAGAGGTACTATTGCTGCCGGTTATTTCAAATTATTACCTGTATTTATGTTCCTGATACCCGGTATGATAGCCGCCGCATTGGCGGCACTTCCTGGCAGCGGTTTCTCGTTAACCAACCCTGATACCGCCTTTGGCTCAATGGTTAAGTTTGTATTGCCCGCCGGTGTGAAAGGTATAGTTACCATCGGCTTTATTTCTGCATTGGTTGCTTCTTTGGCGGCATTCTTCAATTCCTGTGCTACATTATATACGGAAGACTTTTATAAACCAATTTTCAAAGGTAAAAGTGAAGCCAGATACGTTTTGGTAGGCCGTATAGCTACAATTGTTGTAGTGATACTTGGTATCGCATGGATACCAGTCATGATGAGCCTCGGCAGTCTATACTCTTATATACAAGGCATTCAATCGCTGCTTGCTCCTGCAATGGTGGCAGTATTCCTGCTGGGCATATTTTCCAAAAGAATTACGCCCAAAGCAGGTGAATTTGGTTTAATAACAGGCTTTTTAATTGGAATGATGCGACTCCTGACCAACATCTTTACAAATACTGGTAAAGACTTGAAGACAGGCTGGTTATGGGAATCCACCCATTGGTTCTGGCATACTAACTGGCTTATCTTTGAGATATGGCTGCTTGTCTTCATTATGTTGTTTATGGCTGTAGTATCGTTTTTCACTCCAAAGCCATCTGCTCAACAGATAGAGTTTATCACTATCACTGGTGACTATAAAACACTCATGAAACAGAGCTGGAACAAGTGGGATGTGATTGCATCGTTGGGAGTGGTACTGATTTGTGCATTATTCTATATCTACTTTTGGTAATTATTTGGAAGTATTAATTTTTAACTTATAAAAATATTATATGGACAATCTAAAAAAACTTGAAGTCTGGTTTGTTACAGGAACCCAGCATTTGTATGGTCCTGAGACTCTGAAACAAGTTGCAGCCGATTCAACAAAAATTGCTGCTGCTTTTGATAAGAATCCGAAAATTCCGGTGAAAATTGTTTTTAAACCTATTCTTACTACACCCGATTCAATAACAGAATTGTGTACTGCAGCAAATAACACGAAAAACTGCATTGGTCTTATTACCTGGATGCATACCTTCTCTCCTGCAAAGATGTGGATCAGAGGCTTAACTATTCTGAATAAGCCATTCCTCCATCTTCATACTCAGCTGAACAGAGATATACCGTGGGAATCGATAGATATGGATTTCATGAATCTGAACCAGTCAGCTCACGGTGACCGGGAGTATGGTTTCATTGGTGCTCGCATGAGGTTAAACAGGAAAATTGTTGTTGGCCATTATCTTGATGCTGAAGTTATCGACAGGGTTGCTGTATGGGTCAGAGCAGCATCAGCATATAACGATGCACTCGAAATGAAGGTGGCCAGATTCGGTGATAATATGCGTGATGTGGCTGTTACTGAAGGAAACAAAGTCAGCGCCCAAATGCAGATGGGATACTCCGTTTACGGTTACGGTATCGGCGACCTGGTTAAGGTGGTCAATGAAGTATCACCTGCCGCAATTAAAAAACTTCTTGCTGAATACGGTTCCGAATATAAACTAACAAAAGCTGTTGCATCTTCCGATACTTTGAAAGAAGCTGCAAAGATTGAACTGGGAATGGAGGCTTTCCTGACATCAGGTAACTTTAAGGCATTCACAACAACTTTCGAAGATCTTCACGGGCTCAAACAGTTACCTGGTCTGGCCGTACAGCGTCTGATGGCAAAAGGTTATGGTTTCGGAGCAGAGGGTGACTGGAAAACAGCTGCTCTTGTTCGTTCTATGAAGGTTATGGCTCAAGGCTTAAAAGGTGGTACCTCATTTATGGAAGACTACACTTATCATCTCGATCCTAAGGGTATGAGAGTTCTTGGAGCTCACATGCTTGAGGTTTGTCCGTCAATTTCTTTGGGAAAACCAACTCTTGAGGTACATCCGCTTGGAATAGGCGGGAAGGAAGATCCGGCCAGACTTGTTTTCAAGACTGCCACTGGTAATGCTATAAATGTTTCTGTAATTGACCTGGGCAACAGGTTCAGGATGATCGTAAATGATGTTGAAGTTGTTAAATGTCCAGATATGCCTAACCTGCCAGTAGCCAGCGTACTGTGGAAACCGCAGCCAGATCTGAAAATCGGCGCTGCAGCATGGATTCTGGCCGGAGGAGCTCATCATACTGGTTTCAGCACTTCAATTAACTCGGAATATCTTGAAGATTTTGCAGGAATGATGGGAATTGAATATGTACTGATTGATAAGAACTGCCAACTGACTGAATTTAAGAAGGAACTCAGATACAATGAGGTGTATTATCATATCGCAACTCCCTGGTGAGTCTTGGTGCCTTCGAGCCCTGGTGGCATTATACTTAGTGGAGGTGATTTTAGAGCCTTATCATTAATAGCAGTTTAATCTTAATAATGAAACTCTATTCGAAGCATAGCAGGTATCTTGTTGCAGTTGACTGTATTATATTTGGTTACGACATCCTTGAAAAAGAGATAAAGCTTCTTCTTATTAAGCGGAGCTTTGAACCTGCAAAAGGAAAGTGGTCACTTGAAGGAGGTTTCGTGGAGGAAAGCGAGAGTCTGGATGAAGCTGCATATAGAATTCTTCGAAACCTCACTGGCCTTGATATCGTTTATCTAAAGCAATCCTATTCCTATGGCGAAATAAAAAGGGATCCTGGAGCACGGGTGATCTCTGTAGCCTATTTTGCTCTCATACCCATAATGGACATCAACGAAGAGCTTGCAAAGCAGAACGGAGCACAGTGGAGGTCAATTTCCAAATTACCTGAATTGATTTTTGATCATTCTGAAATGGTTAAAAAATCACTAACCAATTTGCAGAACCAAATTAAAATAAAACCAGTGGGCTTTGAGCTGCTTCCTGAAAAATTCACTCTGGTACAACTTCAGGATCTTTATGAAGCTATCTATCAGAGGAAGGTGGATAAAAGGAATTTCAGAAAGAAAATATTATCGATGGAAATCCTGGAAAAGCTTGATGAAAAGGAAAGAGAGACATCAAAAAAAGGAGCATTTTACTATAAGTTTAATAAAGACAGATATGAGATCTTAAAGCAGAATGGTTTCTATTTCAATCTGGACGTAAATTGAAATAAGTGCCTAAAGTGCCTACAGTTTTGAGTACTTAAAGTTGAAAAATATGCTTAAAGAATTAAAGGACAAAGTATTTAAAGCCAACCTTGATCTGGTAAAACATGGATTGGTAATACATACCTGGGGTAATGCAAGCGGAAGAGATAGAGAAAGCGGTCTGATAGTAATAAAACCCTCTGGTGTTGACTATGAATCTATGAAGCCCGAAGATATGGTTGTAATTGACCCTGAAGGAAAGGTTGTTGAAGGTAAATTCAAACCATCAACCGATGCTCCTACTCATCTGCTTCTTTATAAGTCATGGCCTGAAATAGGCGGTGTTGTCCATACTCATTCATCTTATGCCACTTCATGGGCCCAGGCAGGAAAAGCTATACCTCCATTTGGAACAACACATGCCGACCATTATTATGGGGAGGTTCCCTGCACGAGATTATTAACTGACAATGAGATAGAAACCGATTATGAAATCAATACAGGGAAAGTAATAGTGGAGAAACTTGGGAAATTTGACCCATTGTCAATACCATCAGTTCTGGTCTGTAGTCATGGCCCTTTCTGCTGGGGAACAGATGCTGATAATGCAGTCTATAATGCAGTTGCCCTTGAAGAGATCGCAAGAATGGCTTTTTATACAATTCTACTCGGGAAAAATGAACCAATCAGTCAGTCACTTCTTGATAAACATTATAAAAGGAAACATGGTAATGGTGCATACTACGGACAGGGTGAAAAATCAAACTGAAAATGATCGTATAATGAATTGTAATTAAATAAGATATGACAAAAAAATATGTAATCGGTATCGACTACGGAACTGACTCTGTTCGCTCTGTAGTTGTTGACACAAGTAACGGCGGGATTGTTGGTACTTCTGTATTTGAATACCCAAGGTGGAAGAAAGGCCTTTTTTGCGACCCTTCTATCAACCAGTTTCGTCAGCACCCGCTTGATTATGTAGAAGGTCTGGAGCAATCTGTAAAAAGTGCTCTCAAAGGCCTGCCGGAAGATGTTGTAAGAAACGTTGTTGGTATTACAGTAGACACCACCGGATCAACACCTGTTGCAGTAGATAAGGAGGGTGTTCCACTTTCACTGAAGCCTGAATTTGAGACAAATCCCGACACTATGTTCGTGTTGTGGAAAGATCATACTGCTGTTAAAGAAGCTGCTGAAATAAATGATTTATCACGAACCTGGGGAGGTGTGGATTTTACCAAATTCGAAGGAGGGATTTATTCTTCAGAATGGTTTTGGGCCAAGGTACTTCACGTTCTCAGAAATAGTGAAAAAGTCAGGAAAAATGCCTGGTCGTGGGTTGAACATTGCGACTGGATCCCTGCTCTGCT
>JANXXP010000077.1 GCA_025350595.1 Bacteroidota bacterium | reverse complement strand
GGGTCCTGGGTTCGAGCCCCAGCTGGATCACGGAAATAGTAAAAGGAATTAGTTTTAATTCCTTTTTTTTTGTCAAATTAGAAGTATGTATACATTGTATATGCTTCACAGTAAGAAACTTGACCGATAATCGCTCAGCGGTAGAGCATTCCGTTTTACGGAAGGGTCCTGGGTTCGAGCCAGAGCTGGATCACATAACAATCAAAAGGAATTAGTTTTAATTCCTTTTTTTATGCCTTATAGTCTCATAAAGGTCACAGAATCTAATTTTTTGTTTAACTTTAATAGCGATTGTGAATAGTTGGGCATAAGCACTAATTTGTTGAATATATTGAGGATTGTTGGGGAAATGCTTCTGTGACTGACGGGGCGGGAGCGTGCCAAAAACCAAGTCTTGCAGTATTGAAGTATTGAAATTTTGCAGTCTTTTACTTTTTACATTTTGTATTCCTGCCTGCCGGTAGGCAGGTTGCATTTTTACTTTCTTCGTCCACCGAAGCTTTTGTTGACCAGGTTATCTAAGTGAAGGTGAAAACGAAGGTGGATTGTCTTTTAATACCCTGTGCCCTGCGCCCTCGAGTGTTCGAAACGTTCTTTTTTATATTAATCAATAATGATTTATTGAAAACTTAATGGTTATCAACAATAAATCATGCTTATTAACAAGCTCTATAAAGATACATACATGGATTTTTAAAAACTAAGTGGTTATTAACAAAAATAAACATAAGTGTTTGTAAGTCAAACATATTACAGGAATACTAATTTAGATATATTTTTATATTTGTCACAGCAATTAGCTATGAACAAAGAATTAAAAAATATACATGCCAGAGATCTTCTGAAGTTGATTCCAGAAGATCTATTTGCTTCAATCATAAAAGATACCAACGTAGACTTTCAGGTCAAGAAGCTTTTTGGTCGCACTATGTTTTTTTTACTTTTATATGGACTACTTGATAGTAAAAGGTCAAGTCTACGAACTCTTGAGCAATCCTTTAAAACCAATAAGTTTAAGGTTCTATTTAAAATAGACCCACTTCAGCAAATAAAATACAACTCACTCTCCGACAGGTTAGCTACGATGAATGTTGACTTCTTCAAAGATGTTTATGAGATGCTCTATAATTTGCTTTCAACTTATTATAATGAGACGGATCGTCTCTCATACAACATAATAAGGGTAGACTCAACAATGGTAGCAGAAGCAGCTAATAAATTGGAAAAGGGTATGATAATAGGTAATCAGACGGATAAAAAGTCAAAACAGGTAAAATATACCTTCAGCATGACCAATCTCTTTCCTAGTAGTGCAGAGCTATTTACTAATCAAAGTGAACTTAATGAGGGTGTTACAATACCGCAAGTAATTAAAAACTATATTGATAAAAGAGATAATAATGTTTTTGTTTTTGACCGTGGAGTAAAAAGCAGAAAAGTATACGACGAGCTTGATCGGGAGTTGTGGTTTGTTACCAGAATCAGCCCAGGAGCAATCTATGAAGTAGTAGAGTCATTTGAGTTGGAGAAGAATCTGGTAGTGGGTAATCTTACAATAAAGAAAGATGAACTGGTCATGCTATTTGATAAGCACAGTAAAAAATCCAGACCATTTCGTCTTATTCAGACCGAAGATCAAAAGGGGAAAGCTTTATGGTTCATTACTAACCTTTTGGAAGATAAGGTTGAAACTATAATAGAAATCTATAGAAAGCGATGGGATATTGAAGTATTCTTCAGATTCCTTAAACAGGAACTTAACTTTAAACACATATTCTCAACAAAGATCAATGGGCTTCAGATCATGCTCTACATGACAATGATTGTTTCAATGCTTGTGCTTGTGTACAAAAAAGCTAATAACCTTGGATACAAGCTGGCTATGTTCCAACTTTTTTACCAACTCGATGATATCTATGGTGAAATGTTGGTAGAAAGACTAGGAGGTGATCCAAACCTCGTTTTTCGATAGCTGCTATGTAAGCAAGCTATCACACTAAATATCAATGATAAACAAAGTTATAAAAAAGTTCTTTTACACAATAATTAACGTTTCGAACACTCGAGGGCGAAGAGCACAGTGCACAGGATTGTGAAAAATTAAATCCGTGTTAATCCGTGCAATCCGTGGTTAACATTAACTTATCTCTTTATTGGGCCGGACTGATTTTAATTTCCTGTCCGAATTTAAGAATCTCGCTAACAATTGGATTTGACAGATCAAATTCACTTTCCCGGAACGGATGTGGTTCAATACGGCT
>JANXXP010000001.1 GCA_025350595.1 Bacteroidota bacterium | reverse complement strand
TGTGAAAGATGATGAAAAAGTAACCAATGATAGAGGGAATTATCATGAAAATTAAATTATCAAATAAGTTTTTAATTGTGAAGTTCCCAGGTATAACTAAATGAAATATAACCACCATAATGGCGGTTATACAATCGTTATGGTTAATTCCCTGACTATCTGCACCATCTAAGAAAATAAAACCTCAAATCATACGAATATGAAAATAATCAAGTTGCTCGGAATACTGTTATTTTTTGCACAGATAACATTTTCCCAAAGTTCCAACGATTTAGTAATCGCTAAAAACATAAAAATAAACTCCACGGTACTTGGTGAGGAACGAGCAATATATATTTCTGTTCCACTCGATTATTCTAATTCAAAAGTCTCTTACCCTGTTCTATATGTTTTAGATGGATGGACTGGAGTTATCGGGTTGGCAAACAATTTATCTGAATACGGTTTATGTCCAGAAATGATTATTGTTGTAATTGAACAAGTTAACCCAGGCAGAGATCTATTTCCGTCACAACCAAAGTATATGAGAGGTTTCCATCCAGCAAAGCCATGGTATAACATTAAAGAAGAAAATGAATTAGTATTAGCACCAAAGTGTGAAATATGTGGGCAGGCCGACAAATACCTCTCATTTATTGAATCAGAGCTTATTCCCTTTGTTGATAAAAACTACCGAACTCTCCCATATAGAATATGTTCAGGCCATTCAATGGGTGCACTATGTGTTACTCATGCTTTTCTTTCACATACCAATCTATTCAATTCTTACATTGCCCTCAGCCCACCTCTCTATTGGGATGACGGTTTGTTGCTTAGAACAGCAGAGGAAAAACTCTTGGGGAAGAACCTAAAATACAAACAGATTTATTTCAGCATAGGTGAAAAAGAAGATCCTTCAACTATTGCAGATGCACATTCTTTTGCCAATATTCTAAAGGTAAAAGCATCGGTTGACCTGAATTGGAAACTTGACTATCAACAAAATGAGGATCATGGTAGCGGGGCTATTAACGGAATAATAAATGGTTTGAGATTTATTTATGATGGTTGGAGATATGATAGTGACATTATGAAGGCTGGAGGAATTACAACGATTGACAATTTTTACAAAAATCTTACAGAAAAATATGGTTATCAGATTTCTCCAGATGTAGATACATTCAATTCAATTGGGTGGAGTGACTTGATGGATGGCAAGCAGGATGAAGCATTCAAAATATTCGAAGAAAACACGCTTAGATTTCCTAATTCTTCAAGTGCTTACAGATATCTTGCTGAGGGCTATTTAAAAGTCGACAATATTGCTATGGCTGTTAAGACCTATGAAAAGGCTTTGGTATTGGCAACTAATGCTAATGATGATAATTTAGAGTTCATAAAAAAGAGACTTGCCAGCATAAAATCAAACAAAAAATAAGACTTTACCCGAAAATTAAATTTGAACTAACCATAACACGGACAATAAAGGTAAGTTGTTTGTCACGGTTTTTGCATGGGCTCCTGCATCGCAGACAGTTTTGTAATAGCCTTAAACCCGGACTCGCGCCTCTGAACGTAATCAAGTTCCTACATCTGGACTACTTTTTGGCTTCGGGACAGTTTATCGGCGCCTACGCTGCGCCACTGGCCGCTCCGCAGATTTGTATAACTGGACTACTTTGTACCCACGCCTAAACTTGTACCGCGACACTCATCTAACGCACAAAATTTGTATCCGGACTGCAAAAACACGCGCCATACCTGGCTTGCCACCGGGACTATTTTCAACCTAAAGCACCGGGACAGGTGGCCGGATGGCTGCGCCAGGTAACACAACCTCCCTTTATTGCCGGGCCGTTAGCGGCAACCCATTAACAAGTAATATTGCAGCAAACAAATAATTAAATTTGACAAATTAAAAATAAATATATAATGGGAACATTTTTGACAATTTTAGTCATCGCGATTGCGATCGGAATTATAGCTGGTATAGTGACATCAGTTAATAATAGTAAACATAAGAAGGAATCGAAAGCTGCCTTTGAAAATTTGAAAGATTTCAAAGCGGACAATTATTATTTATCTACTTCTTCTGGTATTTCAATTGGTTTTGACAACCAAAGAAAGAAAATCTGTTTCCTTGATACGAAGCACATACCTTCAATCTTTGACTATAATAAAATTTTGCAATGTGAACTTGAAGTTGACGGTGAATCAGTTTTAAAATCGTCAACATCAGGAACAATTGGACGAACATTATTAGGAGGAATCCTTGGCGGTGGAATTGGAGCAATAGTAGGAGGCACAACAGGTTCAAAAAGACAAAAAGAAAATATTAGTAGTATTGATTTAAAGATAATTGTTAATGACACCACAAATCCAATTTACAAAATTAATTTCTTAAATATAAAAACAAAGAAAGGTTCGATCATATACAAGCCAGCTTATTCAAGTGCAGAACAGTGGCACGGGATAATTTCAGGATTGATTAGACAAGGAAATGACGAAGATAAAAATAGTAGTAAACCGATTGATAATATATCAATTGCTGATGAGCTTAAAAAATTAAAAGATTTACTTGACTCAGGTGTAATTACTGATGAAGAATTTGCTAAACAAAAAACAAAATTAATAGGTTTATAACTTAGAGAAAAAGATGGGCAGCCGCCAACACGCGGTCATAAAACATAGCGGTTTCAGTGCAGTTCGCAAGTTCGGCTCCCGCTAGTAAGGTCAGTAACGGGTGATAGGTTAGCAGCCACGCAATCCGCTACGTTTCATACCGCCACCGTTAGCTGTGATTTTAAAAAGATTATCATAATGTTGATTAAGAGGCTGTTAATAGGCGTACTCCCAGTTTTTATAGGTGGATTTATATATCTAACTTATAGAACGGAAAATTTATTAATGTTTGAGTGGTGTAAAAAAATTGGACTTTATAATTTTATATATATTTTACGAAACAATGAATTTCTCCACAATCTTAACATTTCGAGTTGGATTATATTTAGTTTACCTGACGCTTTATGGTTATTTTCTTTTATTTATGTTTTGTTGATTCTTTGGAACTTTCAAAT
>JANXXP010000363.1 GCA_025350595.1 Bacteroidota bacterium | reverse complement strand
ACTATAAATCAATCAAAAAAACATCAAGGTCCGCAAGCATTTCTGATGTCGGCTTTCGATGCTCACCATATAGACTATAAATAGGAATATTAAATATAGGATGTCTCTGGGTCTTCCACTCTATCATATTGTCCTGTGTCTGACCATGTAGCCCATGCTGAGGTCCAAAGATCGCTGATAATTTGCAGTCTTTCCGTTTATAAAAAACTTCGGTAATATGTTCAAAATCCTTTGTTATACCAGGAGAATGAGATAAAATTCCAACTCTCTTACCTTTAATTGAAGTTGGAAGATTACCTAAAATAATTTCGAGTCCTGTAATTACCATTTGCCATAATTTTTAACAAATATATAATTAACACGTTTAAATGATCAATAACATAGATTTATTAATTATTAAATCATTATTCTTTCATAAGTTTGGGCAAAAAAAACAGCTGTTTATGAAAAATGTAAAGTATTCACTATTGTTCTTAATCTTGATTTCTGGCTACTTATCTGCGCAAAAACCTGCTCTTGATAATACTGTTTATGATGAATGGAAGAGTTTAAGTTCTCAAATCATTTCTGAAGATGGCAAATGGGTTACGTACATCATTAATCCTCAACAGGGAGATGGTTTGTTTTACATATATAATGTTGCTTCAGGTATTAAAGATTCAGTTAAAAGAGGCAGCCGTGCGGTATTCTCACCAGATCGAATATATCTGGCATATCAGGTGATTCCAACATACAATGAAACACGTCAGGCAAAAAAGAAAAAACTTAAAGAAGATAAAATGCCTAAGAATGATCTCGAAATACGGTTATTAGCAAACAACGATATAACAAGGATTCCCAGAGTTAAATCTTTTACTCTCCCTGAAAAAAATTCATACTGGATGTCATACCTTCTGGAAAAGAAATCAGATGAGAAGAAGCCCACAAAACCTGCAGTTGATACATTAAAAACTACAGAAAATGATCGTTCAAAAAAGCCCAAAGTAGCTGAAGCAAAAGGTACTGAATTTGTTATTTTAAATCCTGTAACTAAAAAAGAATACCGATATCAGGATGTAGTTGAATTCGCTGTTGCAAGAGATGGAAAATCAATTAGTTATCTGCAAAGTATTCCTGATACTTCAAAAATTGAAAACTTCAAGGCATATATATTTGATACCCGAAAAGAAGTTTCCAAACTTGTTTTTGAAGGAAAAGGCAGTGCTAAAAAATTAATTGCCGACAGATCAGGGAATTTAATATCATTTATATATTCAACTGACACGGCCAAAGTGAAGGTTTATGATCTTTGGCTGTCAAAGAATATGGAAAATGCCATAAAGGTAATTGAGCCTGCAAATCCATCAATGCCAAAGGGGTGGTCGGTAAGTGAAAATGGAAATATTTCTTTCTCGGATGATGGAAGCAAGGTGTTTTTTGGTACGGCAAGAAAGCCGGTTAAGGAGCCTGAAGATACACTTCTTGATGATGAAAAGTATAAATTGGATATCTGGTCATATGAGGATGATGTACTTCAGCCAATGCAAAAAAAACAGCTTGATCAGGAACGTAAGCGAACATGGCAGGCAGTATATCATATAAATAAAAGTATAATGTTCCAGCTTGCAGATTCTGTCATCCCAAATGTGAGAATCTTTCAGAAAGGAAATAGCACTCTTGCCTTGGGTTCTTCTGACCTTAAATATTTGAAATCATCCTCATGGGATGGAGGTGCATCCGGTGATTACTATATAATAAATGTTGATAATGGGACAAAATCTCTTGTTCTTGAAAAATGCCCAACCAGAGCTTCTCTGTCTCCTTCATGTAAGTATTTGGTTTATTGGGATAATGCAGAGAAAGCCTGGGTTTCTATGGCTGTAACAGGCGGTATGAAGAGAAATCTGACTTCTACAATTAAGATTCCTTTATACGATGAGCTGAATGATGTTCCTGATGATCCTTCTCCGCACGGAATAGCAGGTTGGATGGATGATGAAAAGCATATTCTTGTTTATGATCGTTTTGATATCTGGTCACTCGACCTATCCGGAAATGAGAGTCCTTTAAATATTACCAACTCATTTGGCAGGAATAATAATCTCAGGCTAAGGTACAATAAGCTTGATCCTGAGGCGGATTTCATAAGCAGAAAAGATCTTATGTATCTTTCAGCATTTAACTATGATAGTAAAGAATCAGGATTCTTTACTTTAAAACCAGGAAAACCTACTGATCCGATTAAACTTTTAATGGATAAAGCATCATTTCCAGGTGAGTTAGTTAAAGCAAAAAATTCAGATAACCTTATCTGGCAAAAAGGATCATTTACGAGTTCGCCTGAATTATTCATTAGTAACAATGATTTTGGAGGTGCAAAAAAAATTTCCATGACTAATCCCCAGCAGGCAAACTATAACTGGGGCACATCTGAACTTATTGAATGGATGTCATTTGACCGTCAAAAGCTACAGGGAATTTTATACAAACCTGAAAATTTCGACCCTTCCCGGAAATATCCGATGATAGTTTATTTCTATGAAAAAAGTTCCGATGGCTTATACTCATACATGCCTCCGGCACCAAGTGCATCAATAATAAATAGAATATTTGCTGCCAGCAACGGATATCTTGTATTTGTACCTGATATCCCATATGTCGTAGGTTACCCCGGTCAAAGCTGTTATAACGCTGTTGTAAGTGGCACCTATTCACTGCTTGACAAATATAGTTTTATTGATAGAAATAAACTTGCCCTGGATGGCCAGAGCTGGGGAGGTTATCAGATAGCCTATCTGGTAACCCAGACTGATCTTTTCGCATGTGCATATGCTGGCGCAGCAGTCAGCAATATGATAAGCGCTTATGGAGGAATCAGATGGGGAACAGGTATGTCAAGGATGTTTCAATATGAACATACACAGAGTCGGATAGGTGGTACATTATGGGATAACCCTCTGCAGTTCATTGAGAACTCGCCGATATTCTGGGTTCCAAAAATAAAGACCCCTTTGCTTCTTATGCATAACGATGCTGATGGCGCTGTTCCATGGTATCAAAGCATAGAATTCATAACAGCACTTCGACGACTAAATAAACCTGCATGGCTTCTGTCATATAATGATGAAGATCATAATCTGGTAAAGAGACCAAACAGGAAGGATATATCAATCAGAAAAATGCAGTTTTTTGATCATTATCTAAAAGGTGCAGCAATGCCATACTGGATGAAAAATGGAATTTCACAAATTGAGAAAGGGAAAATAGACGGATATAATCTGGTTGACAATTAAAATTAATCTAACTTCCGACTATAAGAGCATTTAAACTTTGTAACAATAAATACAACCATCATATGAAGAGTTTCAGGTCATTTTTAAACATAAGTATCAGATTATTACTAATTGCAATCCTTGTTTCCTGTTCAGTAACAGGGAAAAAGAGTATAAGTATTTTGGAAACTACAGATATTCATGGAGTTATTTTGCCGTATGATTATATAGAAAAAGAAAAACTGAATGCTTCGATGGCCTCTTCTTTTACTTATATAAAGAAAGTTCGACAAGAAAATAAAACTTCTATTCTTCTTGACAATGGAGATAACTTGCAAGGACAACCTGAGGTTTACTACTACAATTTCATCGATACCGTTTCTCCCCATTTTCTTGGAGAGGTAATGAATTATATGGGATATGATGCAGGTACTGTCGGAAATCATGATGTAGAGGCCGGTCATGCAGTCTATGACAGAATGGTAAAAGAGTATAATTTCCCGTTAATGGCTGCAAATGCTGTTGACATTAAAACCGGGAAACCATATTTTAAACCATATTCAATTATTGTAAAAAACGGAATTAAGGTTGCGGTATTTGGTCTTGTGACTCCTGCTATACCTAACTGGCTTCCTCAGGAGCTTTATAAAGGAATTGAATTCAAAGATATGGTTGAGACAGCAAAACTCTGGATGCCGGTTATTTTGAATGAAAAGCCGGACCTGGTAATTGGGCTCTTCCACTCAGGATGGGATAGATCACGATTGGATTCACAGAGAAGTGACCCTTCCTACGAGAATGGTTCTTCAGCAGTTGCATATAATGTTCCCGGTTTTAACATTATATTTAATGGCCATGACCATAAAATTGCAAATGAAAAATTTGTAAACTCTGCTGGTGACACAGTTTTAATTCTTAATGGAGGAAGCAGATCAGAAAAGATAGCCCAGGCAGATGTTACTATCTTTTCGCATAAGGTTAAAGGAAAGAAACAAATTAAGCTTACCGGACAAATAATAAATGTTCCGGATTTTAAACCTGATGCTGAATTCATAGCAAAATTTGCCGCACAGGATAAAAAAATCAGTGAATATGTTAATCGTGTTATCGGTACTTCCTCTGCAACAGTCTCATCAAGGGACGCTTATTTTGGGCCTTCTGCATTTATTGATATGATACAATCAATCCAGTTGAAAATTACAGGAGCCGATGTATCGTTCGCTGCACCTTTATCTTTTGATGTCAAAATATTAGAAGGCCAAATAACTGTTAGCGATATGTTTAAATTGTACAGGTTTGAAAATATGCTGTATACAATGAGTCTGTCTGGTGAAGAGATCCGGAAATACCTGGAGTTTTCATATTCAGGGTGGCTAAATACAATGAAGCAATCTGGTGATCTGATGCTTAAATTGAGGATAGATAAAGAAGGTAAACCAGTGATAAATAATGGAAAAGCCTGGCTTAAAAATCAACCGTATAATTTCGATTCGGCTGCGGGTATCGATTATACGGTAGATGTGAGTAAACCTGAAGGATCCAGAGTAATTATAAAATCGTTTTCAGATGGAAGAAAATTTGAAGTGAACAAAATGTACAAAGTTGCAGTTAATTCATATAGGGGTAATGGTGGAGGCGGCCACTTCACAGAAGGTGTAGGGATTAAAAAGGATGAACTCAGGTCCAGAGTTCTCACTTCAACAGACAGAGATTTAAGGTATTATATTCTAAAATCAATTGAAGCTGAAAAAACAATCAAGCCAGTTACATTAAATAACTGGAAGATTATTCCGGAAAAATGGGTACAGTCAGCCTCTTCCCGTGAATACCCTCTTTTGTTCGGAACTGATAAATAAATTTATGAAAATTGATTCAAACACGATTCAAACCGATAATAAACTTCCACTTGTCGAAGAATTTTTTTCATTGCAGGGAGAAGGCTATCATACGGGTAAAGCAGCTTATTTTATTCGGATAGGAGGATGTGATGTGGGCTGCAGTTGGTGTGATTCCCGATATTCATGGAATCAAAATCTTCATCCAATGGTTGAAACAAAAACAATTATTGAGAATGTTTTAAAATCTGGCACAGATTCTGTTGTAGTTACAGGTGGCGAACCTCTAATGTGGAATCTTGATTTTCTTTGCTCTGAACTAAAGAAAAGAAATATTAGTACTTTTATTGAGACGTCAGGAGCTTATCCGCTCAGCGGGGAATGGGATTGGATATGTCTGTCGCCGAAAAAAAACAGTCCCCCGGTTAATGATATTTGCGGGATTGCTGATGAGTTAAAAGTAATTATTCAGGATAAAAGTGATTATGAGTGGGCCGAGAAATATCGTGACTTGGTTAGCACGGAATGCAGATTATTCCTGCAGCCTGAATGGAGCAGATTTGCGATTAATGTATCTGACATTGTTGAATACATCAAGAAAAACCCATATTGGAGGATTTCACTTCAGTCTCACAAATATATGCACATTCCATAAATTGAATATGAAAAATATCCTCCTGATTTTTTTCTTTTTAGTTTTTGCATCCATTACACAGAATTGTTTCTCACAGACTTTTCATACAAATTCCAATAAAGCTATTAAGCTTTATAATGAAGGAGTTTCAGAATACGATTATCTCAATTTTATTAATGCTGAGCATAATTTAAGGGAAGCGCTTTTTTTTGACAAAAATTTCTTTGAAGCATATATGATGCTTGGAGAATTGATGTTAAAGCAGAAGAGATACTCTGAGGCTGCATCATATTACAGGTCTGCAGTTAAGATCGATTCACTATTCTTCAAACCAGTCTTTTTTAGTCTTGCAAATGCCGAAATGATGTCAGGTGATTTCAAGAGTGCATTAATTCATTTTAACGTATATATTGCACAAACAGGTGTATCGGAAAAAAATAAAGCCGCTGCAATAAAAAATGCAAAAAATTGTGACTTTGCAATAATCGCAATAAAGAATCCGGTTCCTTATAATCCAGTCAGTGTCGGTAGCGGTATAAATACAACTGATGATGAGTACTGGCCGTCCATTACAGTAGACGGACACACAATGATGTTTACAAGACAGTCATCTCAGACTGACACAAAATTACCATTCAGTCAAAGCCAGGAGGATTTTTATATCAGCTATTTTAAAGATAATGTGTGGCAAAAAGCATTTAATGCTGGAGCACCTCTTAATACACCTCAAAATGAAGGTGCTCAATCTCTTTCATCGAACGGAAACTATATGTATTTTACAGCTTGCGATCGTCCGGGAGGTATGGGAAGTTGTGATATTTATTTTTCAGCATTCAATGAAGGAAAATGGTCAGAGCCAATTAATCTTAAATGGCCGGTTAATACCACAGGATGGGAAACTCAACCATCAATAAGTGCCGATGGCAAAACATTGTACTTCTCGAGCAGTCGTCCGGGAGGCATAGGAGGAAAAGATCTCTGGTATTCAAAACTCGATGATTTTAGTCAATGGAAAAATCCGGTAAATCTTGGAAAAACGATCAATACAGAGGGTGATGAAATGTCGCCGTTTATTCATTTTGATGGAAGAACTCTATACTTCGCATCAAATGGTAGAGTTGGAATGGGTGGATTTGACCTGTATTATACCAGGATGATAAATGATTCAACATGGACAGAACCAAAAAACCTGGGTTATCCTATTAATACTTCCAGTGATGAAATGGGTCTGGTAATAGAGTCAAATGGGAAGAAAGCTTACTTTTCATCAGTCAGGGATAAAGCGAATGGAAAAGACATCTTCAGTTTTGATCTTTATGAATCAGCCAGACCAGATCCTGTTTCATATCTTAAAGGTACAGTTTACGATAGTGAAACAGGTAAATTGTTAACAGCAGATTATGAGTTAATTAATCTTTCCAGTAATAAAACTGTGGATAAAAGCGAGACTGACAAAAACGGAAATTTTCTGGTTTGTCTTCCATCGGGCTTCAATTATGGAATTAATGTAAATAAAACAGGTTATCTATTCTACTCTGAAAATTTTATGCTTGAAGGACAACACACATTAATGGAGCCATTTATAAAAAGGATAACGCTCAATCCTATAAAAGTAGGAGAGAAGATGCAACTTTCCAATGTATTCTACGAAGTTGACTCATGGGAATTAAAGGAAGAATCTGTGTCAGAACTAAATAATCTTATAAACCTTTTAACAGTAAATAAGGATCTTTCTCTTGAGATAGGAGGTTTCACTGATTCAACAGGAACAGCCGAGCATAATAGAATATTATCGGAAAAAAGAGCATTGTCTGTTGTTAACTACCTGATTAAGAAAGGTATTTCTTCAGATCGCCTTAAATACAAGGGATATGGAAATACCTCACCATTGAGCGACAACGCAACTACTGAGGGACGAAAACTTAACAGGAGAACAGAGGCTAAAGTTATTGCCAGGAAAAAATAGAAAATGGCTGCCTCGGGATGAGACAGCCATTTATTCACATGTTAAATTAATTCAGACATTGAATTTGAATCAGATAGCGATCATGGAATTAACATATTTATTTAAATCGTAGTTGCTGTTTGAAATACTTTTTACCGGGACAGAAAAATAAATACCTGATCCGGTAAGACCATTACATTCAATCCTTATTGTCCCGTCCAAAATTTGAATGAGTTTCTTTGCCAGAATTATATTAATTGCCGTACTTGTATCATGATCTTCTGACATTGATTCATCCATATCCTGAGCATAAATAAATTCTTTATATTTGAAATAACCCTGCCCAGAATCAAGAACATAGAAGTTTACTTTATCATCACTAAAATTGTATCCAATCTTAATATACCCTGATTTTGTGTTTTTAAGTGAATTATAAAAGAGACATCGGACTATCCTGGACACTCTTATCTTATCGATGCAAACTATTGCACCATTATTAAACTGCACCTCAGTTATAAGTTCCAATTCTTTTTGAGTTTCTTTTTTTATTACTTCCCTGAATTCTGAAAATAGCTCATCAAGAAAATTGTCCAGATTATAGTTTTTTGAGTCAGTTCTTGAATTCCCTGTATCAATTATAGCTGAATCAAGAAAGCTATCAAAAAGCTTTAATAGCTGCTCACATGAGTTAAAAATCTGGTTGCTGAAATCTTCCATCTCAATCTTATTACAACCGTTTTCCTTAATTAAAAATGAAAATGCAACTATTGCATTCATGTGAGTTCTCACTTCATGAGACATTCCAGTAATAATAGATGGACTATATAGTAAATTTTTCAATGAGTTCATGTTGTTTGACTTATTAATCCCCATTATCGAATCAGAATTATTCCCTGTGCCCTTATCATCTGTCTCAAGGTCAAACATAACTTATGGAATTTAATTATTTTATCTTGCTTAAGATGTTTTTCGCTTCTTTGGAATAAATTCCATTCTCCTGCTTTATTGCCTCAAATTGTTGTCTTGCCTTTTCTCTTTCATTTGTTCTCAGATAACAGAATGCCAGATACCATTCAGCCTGGTCAATGAAAAGGTTATTATTGTTGCCGATAACAATTCCAAAAGAGCGCTTAGCTTCCGGATATTTACTGTCTTCATAATTTGAAATACCGTTTAAGAATGTAGACTGCATGTCTTTTGGATTATTTTCTACCACTTTAGTAAAGAGAATGGCTGCCTTTCTATATTCATGTACATTATAAAATTCAAGAGCCAGACTGTAATCAGCATCAGTACCTGCCTGAACAGATCTCTGACCTGTCGGAGCCTGATACAACTTAGAATATCGATTTATAATCTCCTCATTGCTCAAGTTTTTTCCCGGAAACGTACCGATCCCAATAAGAATCAAAACAACAGCAACAGCTGCATATTTCAAGTATCCCACCTTAACATAATTTTTGGAAGAAACAGGAACAGCCCTTTTTCTTTCAATTTCCGCCAATTTGCTTTTAAGCGATGTTACATTTTGGGTTCGAAGAATGTCATCAGTTTGTTTCCTCAGAATGACCTCGTTTTGTAACTTTTTATTACCCTCCAACTCCTTAAGGAACCACTGTTTTTCAGGGTCACTCATCTCGCCGGCATTATACCTCTCAATAAAATATGAAAAATCAATTGTTTTCATAAATAAACTTATTATAACTTAACATTAAATTCTATCCAAATTGCTTTACATCAGAAGTATACCTGTTTTATATATATTGTCTCAAACCTAATAAAACGTCAGGTACTTACAATAAAAGTCAAAACTAATTAACAGCCAAATGAAATTTTAACCAAAGCACACCCCGTTTTCGCTAAAACAGGATTGATTAATATTATCATAAAATTATAGGCGGGAGAGTTGGTTTTGCTACTGGTTCACCTTCTGCTTCACCGCCACGAACATAAATCATTTCTTCATTTGAAAGTAAAAATTCGTTGAATGTGTCTTTTGTCAATTCTGGTTTCAGGGTTTTCATAATTTTCTTTTTTTAATTTAATACTTATTCAGGGTTATTAAGTAACGTTCTATACTACTACATGTCGGTTAGTGCCATTTCGTTACCAAAAAAAAGCAACTATTTTTAAACTATTTTTTAAACAACTGATTATTAATATTATACAATGTTAAAAAATTATGATTTATATGGAATTCAATTTGGTTTTATTATCTTTGAAAGGGAACTAAATACGAAAATCAGGTAAAATGTTTCTTTTGTTGTTATGAATAAATTGTTTTCAATCTTAAAACAATTGGTGAATTTTATTATCCTGACGGGTTTATTAAGCACGTCTGTATGTTATAGTATTGATCTCAATTCATCTGGAAAAAATCTTACTTTGACATTTATTCAAAAAGATAACAACAAAAAATCCAATGAAGTAGATCTTCTGAATTCATCTCTGCAGTCTTGTCTTTTAAAAAATGATACTATAAGCAGTAAGCCAATTGTTAAACTAATTCTTCGCAAAATAACCGACATAAGTCTTGATAGTATAACCATTTCAGATTCTTACTATCTTATTGGTATATTCAATTCAACTTCCAAAAACCTTAACAAGGCTGTCAATTATTTAAATTTATCAATTTATATACGCGAAAAACTTAAGATAAATGACAGTCGATATGCCCAGGCTTTTTATAATCTCGGTATTATTTATTCTCAGCTTGGATCATTCAAAAAGCAGGAAGAGTATTCTTTGAAGTCTCTCGCTGCTAAAAAGATACTATTTGGTGAAGGGAGCTCCTTATTAGTAGATACATATATAAGTCTGGTCGTTGCCTATATAAATATCCAGCAATATGAAGAGGCGGTAAGTTACGCGAATATTGCATTAACAATATATCAAAATAAACCAGACAGCATACCTGCCGAAACAATAGCAAGTATTTATAGTAATTTAGGTGTTTGTGGTATCCATCTTTCAGACATTTCGAAAGCAAAACTATATCTTGATGAAGCTGAAACTCTCTATGAGAAAAACCACATTGTAAAAGGAGAGAATTATGTTAACCTCTTAAATAGCCTTGCAATAACATATGGATTATCAGGCAATCATGAAAAGGAAAATGAATATTATGACAGAGGAATTGCTCTTGCTGAATCCATTAATTCAATATTTGCTTTTAACATAATAAACAGTTATGCAATTATCCTGGGCAATTCGGGTAAGATTTCAAAAGGAGAATCGTTGCTTTCCGGAGTACTTGACCGTGCAAAATCAAAATATGGAGAAAATAAACATGAATATATTGAAGTTCTATGTTTATATGCTGACTACTTAAGAGAATACACGGAAAACAATAATAAATCTCTTGACTTATTTATGCAATGTATTGAATATCTAAGCTTAAATCCACAGGATTTAAATTTAAAAAATCGTATTTACGTAGGCTATTCCCTTTCCCTCCTTAAATCAGAGGCCCCAATAAAAGCTCTTGAGACTATTCAATCTATAATATTTTCAGGCGTCGCAAAAGGCAGTGATCCCAGGATTTATAATAACCCCTCAATTGAGACAATAAAACCAACCAGGAACTCATTAAAGATTTTCACAACCAAGTATAAAATACTTTGGGACATTTATAAAAATTCTGCAGATCAAAAAACTCTTGAATCTGCCTCTGCCACTGCTGAATTGATTGTTTCACTTCTTGAGAAAGTAAGAATAAATATCAGTGAAGAAGATAGCAGACTTATTCTGGGGGACAAGTACAGGGAGTATTATCTCGATGCAATTCGCGATTTTAATCTTCTTTACAGTATAACATCTGACAGGCATTATCTGGAAAAAGCCTTTGAATATTCAGAAAAAAGTAAAGTCGCTGGTTTGCTAGCCTCAACACGAGAGCTGAAAGCAACACAGTTACACATTCCTTCCGGTATTGCGGATCTTGAAAAAGAACTCAAGAGGAATATTAGTCTCCTTAATGAACGTATTGCGGATGAAACTATTAAAAATGAGCCTGATACCTTTCTGATTAGTGAATGGAAGGACAATCTATTGGTGAGTACCATTAAGCGAGACTCTCTGATTTTAGTTTTTGAAAAACAATTTCCTGATTATTACGCACTTAAGTACAATACCAGGGTAGCTGCTCTGAATGAAATTCCTAAAATAGTAGGAAGGAATGGGAACTATATCAACTATATCGTTTCAGACGATATGTTATATATATTCATTGTAAACAGAAGAAATCAGATATTAGTAACTCATAATGTAGGTCCTTCGTTCATAAATAATATCAGGCAATTCAGGAGTTTATTGTCAAAACCTTCCCGTTCTGGTGATGCAAAGACAGAATTTAAAGATTATCAATCACTTGGAAATGAATTGTGTAAAACGCTGATTGACCCATTAAGACCTTACCTGATCTCGGACAGACTTATTATCTCTCCCGACAATATTATTTCTTATATCCCTTTTGAAACGTTGCCAACTTCAATTAACTCAGGAGAAAAAGTTCAATACAGGAATCTCGCTTATTTAATGGAGGAATTTGATATCTCATATACTTATTCTGCTACATATCTGGCAGAATCTATAAAGAATGACTATAGTTTTTCTAATAAAGTTATTGCATTCTCCCCTAATTATCCTGAACCTATTAATATTGATTCTGTATTGTTAAACAGGCAGGC
>JANXXP010000359.1 GCA_025350595.1 Bacteroidota bacterium | reverse complement strand
CAGATTTTTGATAAGGATAATAATGTAAAATTAACCTTTAATGATGTTGCCGGTCTGGAAGAGGCAAAAACAGAGGTTATGGAAATCGTTGATTTTCTTAAGAATCCAAAGAAATATACTCAGCTTGGAGGTAAAATTCCGAAAGGGGCCTTGTTAATCGGCCCTCCTGGGACAGGTAAAACAATGTTGGCAAAGGCGGTTGCAGGCGAAGCTAATGTTCCTTTTTTCTCTATTTCCGGATCCGATTTTGTTGAGATGTTTGTTGGTGTCGGAGCCTCAAGGGTCAGAGATCTTTTTAAGCAGGCTAAGGAAAAAGCACCTTGTATCGTCTTTATTGATGAGATAGATGCAGTTGGCCGTGCCAGAGGCCGTAATGCTAATTATGGATCGAATGATGAACGTGAAAATACTCTTAACCAACTTCTTACAGAGATGGATGGTTTTGGTACAAACATGGGAGTAATAATTCTTGCAGCTACAAACCGGGCTGATATCCTTGACCGTGCTCTGATGCGTGCCGGTCGTTTTGACCGTCAGATTCATGTTGAGCTTCCCGATCTGAATGAAAGAGAAGCAATATTCAAAGTCCACCTGCGTCCGATAAAGATTGATAAAACCTTTGATATAGGGTTCATGGCAAAACAGACACCGGGATTTTCAGGTGCTGACATTGCGAATGTTTGTAATGAAGCTGCTCTGATAGCTGCACGAAAAGGAAAGACAGTTGTTGAAAAGCAGGATTTCCTTGATGCAATAGACCGAATTGTTGGCGGACTGGAAAGGAAAAGCAAGATTATATCCATGGTTGAGAAAAAGACCATTGCTTATCACGAAGCGGGACATGCTACAGTTAGCTGGCTTCTTGAACACGCCAGTCCACTCCTTAAAGTAACTATAATCCCAAGAGGAAGGGCTCTGGGAGCTGCCTGGTATCTTCCTGAGGAAAGGCAACTTACTACCACTGAACAAATTCTTGACGAAATGGCTTATGCGCTTGGTGGCAGAGCTTCGGAAGAACTTGTTTTTGGAAAAATTTCAACCGGCGCTCTGAGTGATCTTGAAAAAATTACGAAACAGGCTTATGCTATGGTTTCCTTCTTTGGAATGAGCGAAAAGGTCGGGAATATTAGTTTCTATGATTCATCGGGCCAGTCTGATTTCGGATTTACAAAGCCATACAGTGAGAAAACTGCAGAACTTATCGATTCAGAGGTTAATCTTATTATAGCTGAGTCGTACATAAGAGCTATGGAAGTTCTGAAAAATAATGTGAAAGGACTTACAGAGCTAGCAGAACTGCTTCTTGAGAAAGAGGTTATATTCAGTGAAGATCTTGAAAGGATTTTTGGAAAAAGGAAAGGTGATCTCGTAAAAGATGAAAAAGAAGCTGAAGCTAAATCCTTACTGGAGACGAATGCTAAAGAAATTGAAATGACAGATAAAAAGGAGAAAGATTCAGTAAAGGCAGCACAAATAAAATCCAAATCCAAGTCAAAGCAGAAAAATGATGTTGCTGAATTAGCGGCTCCAAAAAAATCTGCAAAAAAATCAAAAACGAAAAGTTAAGTATAATACAATTAAGTTTTGAATAATTTTTTCAGACGCACCTTAACCGGAACATGGATAGTAATATTCGTGATGGGAGGGTTCTGGCTACACCCGGTGTCCTTTTTTATAACAGGAATGATCTTACTCATTGGAACACAGTATGAGTATTATCTCATGATCAGGAATACAGGTGTAAGGCCCCAAATGGTTTCCGGTATTATAACAGGGGTAACTGCATATATTATTTCAACCCTCATTGCAGCAGGAATGATTCCAAAAAACTCATTACTTGTGCTTATCCCAATGATGCTTCTGATTATGGTAGTTGAGCTCTACAGAAAACAGGAAAAACCATTTGATTCTCTGGCACACACTTTCTTTTCAGTGTTATATACTGCGTTACCATTTTCAATGTTTGCTTTCTCAGCATTTTCCAGAACAGGTCTTGACTCACTTTTACCTCACAAGAACATTCAGTTTTCTCCCGGGATCTTAATAGGTTTCTTTCTCCTGATTTGGGCAAATGACACAGGGGCCTACCTTACGGGAGCATCTTTTGGAAAGCACAAATTGTTTGAGCGTATTTCCCCAAAGAAAACATGGGAAGGTTTTATTGGAGGTGTAATTGCGGCTGCCCTTGTTGGCTGGCTGCTTTCAGGCTGGTTGGGGGTTGTCGATAGTATACACTGGATAATTATCTCTGTAATCATTTCTATTGCAGGTACTTATGGTGATCTGGTGGAATCAATGCTTAAACGAAGTATTGGGGTTAAGGATTCTGGTTCAATAATGCCAGGCCATGGCGGATTCCTCGATCGCTTCGATAGTGCAATCATTTCTTTCCCATTGGTATATCTTTTTATATCACTTTTTTGTTGATTGGCAGGACTTGATTACTTTTGTGCAAAATTTAAATTAATGAGTATTCATAAGGAAGGTTATAAGATTTTAATTTTCGGTTTTATAATATTACTGATTATTAATATCTTAGTAAACATTATTTGGGTTGACATAGAATTGGTAAGATGGGCTTTTATCATTTGCTCACTTATGCTTTATGTATTTTTACTCTTCTTTTTCAGACTTCCTTCTAGAAAACTTGATCCTGATCCCACGCTGGTTTACGCTCCGGCTGATGGGAAGGTTGTTGTAATCGAAGAGACGATGGAAAACGAATATTTTAAGGATATGCGTCTCCAGATTTCAGTATTCATGTCTCCCTTCAATGTACACACTAACAGGTATCCGGTTTCAGGACGTATCAAATATGTGGGATATCATCCTGGACATAATATGGTAGCCTGGCATCCCAAATCTTCTGAATTGAATGAGAGGAGCACTATCGTAATTGAAACTAAAGCAGGTACTGAGATATTAATAAGGCAGGTAGCCGGAGCTGTTGCCAGAAGAATTGTCACATATTCGAAAGAAAATCAAGAAGTTATGCAAGGCGATGAACTTGGCTTTATTAAATTTGGTTCAAGAGTAGATGTTTTTTTGCCCGTAGGAACTGAAGTCGAGGTGCCAATCCTCCAGTTGGTGAAAGCAAATAAAACAATCATCGCAAAAATCTGATCGGAAAAAATAATGGGAAGGACAGATAACAAAATTATAGATATAACAAGTGATGTTAAATGGATTGGTGTGCTTGATTATGATATCAGAACGTTTGATATAGTAATGCATACCAGCTACGGAACTACCTACAATTCTTTCTTCATTAATGCCGAAAAGAAGACAATTGTTGAGCTTGCAAAGGAAAAATTCAGCGAAACCTATCTTACAAAACTTAAGACGGTCACTGATCCCGAAGATATTCAGTACATAATTGTTGATCATACTGAACCTGACCATTCAGGAAGCCTGAAACTACTTCTTGATCTGGCACCATCGGCAACGGTTGTTGGCAGCGGTAATGCAATAAGATACCTTCAGGATATTGTCAATATGCCCTTTAAGTCGTTGATTGTAAAAGACGGCGATACACTTGATCTGGGTAATAAGACACTCAGATTTATAGCGGCACCAAATCTGCATTGGCCCGATTCAATGTATACTCTGCTTGTAGAAGATAAAGTATTATTTACCTGCGACTCTTTCGGAGCACATTACTGTTCATCTGAATTATTCAGCGATTTTTCAGATGAATACGAAGCAACGTTTAAGTATTATTTTGATGTTATCATGAAGCCTTTCAGCCGGTTTATGTTAAGGGCAATTGAAAGGATCAGGAAATATGATATTGATGTGATATGTACCGGTCATGGACCGATTCACCGTGAAAACATGAAAAAAGCCATTGATCTGTCGGTACAATACGCTGAGGAATACATGAAGCTTACATGGGACAGGAGCCACCGTAATATTTTTATTGCTTATGTTTCAGCTTACGGATATACAAAAGAGGCTGCAGAACTGATTGCTTCAGGAATTCCTCAAAATGAAGATATTGTGATTGATATATCGGATATTGAGAATATGTCTTTAGAAGAGCTTGATGAGAAATTGACCTGGGCCGATGGGATATTAGTGGGTTCCCCAACCATTAACCAGAACACATTTCTTCCTGTATATAAATTATTCGCCATGATAAATCCTCTTCGCGACAGGGGCAAATTAGCCAGTTCATTTGGTTCGTATGGCTGGAGTGGTGAATCTCCAAGAATTATAGTCGAAAATTTACGTCTCTTAAAGCTAAATGTTTTTGAAGAATCAGCCGGGTTTAAATTCTCACCTGGTGGTTCAAAAGAAGATGAGCTTAAGGAGTTTGGAAGAAAGTTTGGCGAAAAATTCCTTGAGGGATGTGAACAAATAAATAATCCCGGCATTTAACCGGGATTATTTATTTAATTAAGAAATTGTAATTTGTCTTGAGATCTTGTTTTTCTCTTCTTCCTGTTTCGGAAGTCCGACAGTAAGAATTCCATCTTTGTAGTTTGCCTCAATTTTTTCCCTGGTTACATTTTCAGGGATGTAGAAACTTCTGCAGAAAGATGAATAGCTGAACTCTTTCCTTTTATAGCCATCTCTATTTTCTTCCGATTCATTTTTTGATTCTGATGAGATTGTAAGAACATCTTCATTTATGTCAATCTTCAGATCTTTCTTGTCAATCCCCGGAACTGCAAGTTCGAGGGTATAGAACTTATCATCTTCCCTGATGTTCACAGAGGGCATGGAGCTTGTTCTGTTTGATAATGACGGTAAGAAATCGTCGTCAAAAAAATTCGGCATGTAAAATGGCCTGAAACCTCTTCTTGTAATTGTTGGTAACATGGTTTTGTCCTCCTATTAATTAAGTTTAACATATTTTTGATTACATCCTCATAATTTCAAACTCTGTTCCAAAATACATAATATGACATAATGACGTATTTAATAAATAATTACCAGACATAATGGCAGGTGATGATGATGAATAAGCTCCATATGAGGTTTTTTAGCGAATTCAAAAAATTTCGAGTAGGTTTGTATAAAGAAATGTCTTTTATGTTGAAAGCAAATTGGAGAAACATTCTGATAGTTCTGGGAATATTGCTGTTTCTGACCTGTGTATGGTATTTCCGGAGTATTGTTGTATATATTCTTGTCTCAGGGGTTTTGTCGATAATGGGGCGTCCTCTTGTAGATCTTTTTTGCAGGATCAGAATCAGGAAATGGGTTTTTCCACGTTCAGTAAGTGCCCTCCTTACACTTGCAATTATCTGGGGAATGATAGTGATGTTTTTTGTTATTTTCATTCCTCTGGTTACTACTCAGTTAAATTATTTTTCAACTATAGATAGCGAGAAAATTGTTCAACTGGTGTCGGGACCAATAAATAAAATTGAGAGTTTATTCAGAGTATTTAACAAGGATATCGCGAAAGAACTATCAATTCAGGATTATGTTGTCGGAAAAGTAGCGGGAGTCTTAAATATTAACATGATACAGAACTTTCTTGGGTCGATAATGGGCTTCCTTGGAAACATTCTTGTTGCAGTATTCTCAATTACTTTTATAACATTTTTCTTTTTGAAAGACCAGCACCTTTTCTTCGAGTCAATACTCATGTGGGTCCCTGATAAATATGTTGACAACGTAAACAGAGCCTTAAATTCAATTAAAAAACTTCTGACAAGATATTTTATCGGAATAGTAATTCAGAGCACTTGTGTAATGATACTTGTTACTATCGGAATGACCATAGTGGGTATCGATTTTCAGCAAGCTCTTGTAATGGGACTTATCCTTGGAATATTAAACGTTATTCCATATGTTGGTCCATGGCTTGGATTATTTATTGCAATAATAATGGGGGTCGCTTCGCACATAAATCTGGATTTTACCACTGTCGTAATACCTCTTGTTACCTACATGATGATCGTTGAAGCCATTGTACATTTAATTGATAATGTTGTATTTCAGCCAGTAATCTTTTCCAGCAGTGTTAAGGCTCACCCTCTCGAAATTTTTATTGTTGTACTGGCATCAGGTTTTGCTGCCGGGATTCCTGGGATGATCTTAGGTATACCTGCATATACAGTTCTCAGGGTGCTGGCAAGGGAGTTTTTTTACAACTTTAAGGCAGTACAGCGCATTACATCGAGTCTCTCACAAGAGAATATGGGTGGAAGGAAATTTAGTTCTTCCAAAGGTATCGTCGAGGCAGGCAGTGAAACCGATGCATGACATTAATTACATTTAACTGGATTTAAGTAATTATTTAAGTACTGATAAATGAACCGGATATTGCTTTTTTTAAACAGGTTCATCCGTTTATATTATGATGGTTTCAGAGATATGCCAAACTGGGGAAGAAAGATTTGGATCATCATAATCATCAAGCTTTTTATTATGTTTGCTATACTGAAGATTTTCTTTTTCCATGATTTTCTGAAGTCAAAATATGATAACGATAAGCAAAGAAGTGAATACGTACGGGATCAATTAATTAATTCACATGCTACCCATGATTGATAACTTTGATATGAGCCTTGTTGACTGGTCAAGAGCTCAATTTGCACTAACAGCAATTTACCACTGGATTTTTGTTCCGCTGACGCTTGGATTATCATTCATCCTTGCAATTATGGAAAGCATCTATGTAAAAACAGGTAATGAAGAATGGAAAAGAATTACCCGCTTCTGGATGACTCTGTTCGGGATAAATTTCGCGATCGGAGTTGCTACTGGTATTATTCTTGAATTTGAGTTTGGAACAAACTGGTCAAACTATTCATGGTTTGTGGGCGATATCTTTGGTGCTCCTCTTGCTGTTGAAGGGATATTAGCCTTTTTTCTCGAGTCGACATTTGTTGCTGTAATGTTTTTCGGTTGGAATAAAGTGAGTAAAAAGTTTCATCTTACATCAACCTGGCTGGTTGCAGTCGGGGCTAATCTGTCGGCTCTGTGGATACTTGTTGCAAATGCGTGGATGCAACATCCTGTTGGAATGATTTTTAATCCGGAGACAGCAAGAAATGAAATGGTTAATTTCTGGGCAGTCATCTTCAATCAGGTTGCTATCGATAAATTTCTTCATACTATTTCGTCGGGCTTTTTATTGGCGTCGATGTTCGTTGTAAGTATTAGCTCCTGGTTTCTCATAAGAAGAAGAGAAATGTATATGGCGAAGCGAAGTATGCTAATAGCCGGTATTTTTGGATTTTTGTCTTCAGTTTTAGTTGCTTATACTGGTGATTCATCTGCAAGAACCATATCTCAGGTGCAACAAGTTAAATTTGCTTCGATGGAAGCCCTGTATGAAGGGAAAACGAATGCCGGACTGGTTGCCTTCGGATTGCTGAAAGACACAGATAGAAAAATTGGAAATAAGACTGTTAAGGATTTCCTGGTTAAAATTGAAATTCCAAGTTTGCTTTCAGTACTTACAGGAGGTGATAAAGATGCTTATGTTCCCGGATTAAAAGATCATATTGACGGAAATGTTGAAAGAAAGATTATGGCTACTCCGGAAAAGATGGAAAGAGGCAAGTATGCACAAGGGGTACTTCAGATTTACAACAGAGCGAGAATGACCGGTGATAAAGAACAGATTGAAAGCATAAAGGGGATTTTCAAGGATAAAGACTTCCAGACAAACTATTTCAGATATTTTGGTTATGCTTCAGTTCAGAAACCTGAGGAGGTAATCCCGAATGTGTCTATTACTTTTTATTCATTTCATCTGATGGTAATGCTCGGTTTTATTTTTTTATTGATCTTCGCAATGGCTCTTTACTTCCTGTTCAGAGACGAAATTGCTGACAAAAGATGGTTTTTGTGGATAGTCCTTTTCTCCTTGCCCCTCCCTTATATCGCAAGTGAACTTGGATGGATTCTTACTGAAGTGGGCCGTCAGCCATGGATCATTCAGGATCTTATGCATGTCTCTGGTGCAGTATCACAAATTAAAACAGGGTCGGTGATTACGACTTTCATACTCTTCTCTGTCCTTTTTACCGGATTGCTCATCTCTGAAATATCAATTATGTTAAAACAAATCAAAACAGGACCAAGACATTAGGAGGACAATTAAATGGCAACAATGATATCATATCTTTTCCTTCAGCACTATTGGTGGATAATAGTTTCACTTCTTGCAAGTCTGCTCGTGTTCCTGATGTTCGTACAGGGAGGGCAATCACTGATTTTCACTCTTCCTGAAAATGATCTTCAGAAAACAATGATAGTCAATGCAATGGGCAGAAAGTGGGAATTTACATTTACTACTCTGGTCACTTTTGGAGGCGCTTTTTTTGCCTCATTTCCGCTTTTTTATTCAACCAGCTTCGGAGGGGCTTATTGGGTATGGATGGCAATACTATTCAGTTTTATAATTCAGGCTGTAGCCTATGAATTCAGATCAAAACCAGGCAATGTTTTCGGAAAACAAACTTTCGATATATTTCTTTTCCTGAACGGGTCAGTTGGACCGTTTCTTATCGGGGTGGCTGTTGCAACCTTCTTCACCGGCTCACGGTTCAGTCTTAATTATTCTAATCAGGTACATTGGGAAACCCAGTGGTATGGACTGGAATCATTATTGAATATCCGGAATCTGGCTCTTGGTTTTGCAGTTTTATTTCTTGCCAGGATTAATGGACTATTATATCTGATAAACACTATTGATGATGAAGACCTCGTAAAAAACTCTGGTAAAAAGTTGATTATAAATTCTCTTCCTTTTCTTTTGTCCTTCCTGTTTTTTGTTATCTCACTGGTTCTTTCATCAGGACTGACTTCTGATTCAACCGGTACTGTTACTTCGGAGAATTTAAAATATCTGCATAATTTTCTTCAGATGCCTGTTGTGCTAATAATATTCATCTCCGGAGTAGTTGGAGTTCTATATGGAATTGGTATCTCCGTTATAAAGAAAAGTCGGAATGGGATATGGTTTTCAGGATCAGGGACAGTGCTTGCTGTATTCTCTCTTTTTCTGATTGCCGGATTCAATAATACGTCTTTTTATCCATCATCTTACAATTTCCAGAGTTCACTATTCATCAGAAATGCATCTTCAAGTCTGTTCACTCTGAAAACCATGATGTACGTTTCATTTATTATCCCATTCGTTCTGGCATATATCTGGTACGCATGGAAAGCAATCAATAACAGCAAGATAACTGAAGAAGAAATGTATTCGGAGGAACATAAGTATTAAGTCAAAAGACAAAAGGAAAATGACAAAAGGAAAATCGATTTGACAACCAGACAACCAGACAATCAGACAATCAGACAAAGAACCATGTATATACCCCAAATTCTCCAATACCTCATCTGGCCGGCATTTATAATATTATGCTGGTTTACCATAAAATTTGTACTGGATTTTTACGAAAAGAAGTTTCCCGGAAAGGAATAATTTTTCAGAACAAAAGGGCGATCATTGATGATAGGATGTAAAATGGTATGATGAGCGGAGCCGCGTTAAATCCTAAAAATGCAAAGGAGACAAGTACCAGTCCGGCAAGAATTAATCTTCCCTCATTTCCTTTAAGCTTCAGATTTGAAACCTTCATAGATATTAATGGAATTCTGGTCACCATTAGCCCCGATGAAATCAGAGTTAATAAAATCATCGCCAGAGGAGAAGCTGTAAATGAACTGAAAAATGTTGAATGAGAGTATTCAGCCGCGATAACAACCGAGATCACTGAAAGTGCATTGGCAGGTATTGGAAGGCCTTTAAATGTTGAAGACTGTGTTGTATCAAGATTGAATATAGCGAGACGCAAAGCACCGCAAACCGGCATTATCGCAGGGATTATCATTATCAGGAATGTTTTTATACCATCAGCATCGTCTAATGGTGCAGATAATGAGAGAGAATCGTTTAACAGCTGGTAAATAATCAGTCCGGGTGCAACACCAAAGCTTACTACATCTGCCAGACTGTCGAGTTCTTTTCCTATCGCGGAATATGCTTTAAGTAATCTGGCTGAAAAACCATCAAGAAAATCGAAAATCATTGCTGCAAGAATAAACCATGAAGCAGTTACAATATCTCCGTTTGCAGCATATATTATCGCAATAAATCCGGATGTCAGATTCAACGAAGTAATAAAATTTGGAATATATTTCATTTTTTAAATCCATTTTAAAAGATGGATAGCAAAATTAGATTAATTTCTGCGAAAATCAGCGTGATCATCGGGATATGAATTAAATTTGTCTCAAATAACAGAAATTGGATGGATCATTTAGCTGGGATAAAGATTGCAGTGGATTTTGATGGAACAATAGTTGAGCACGAATATCCGGGAATAGGGAAAGAAAAACTTTTTGCTTTTCTTACGCTTAAGGAACTCGACAAGATGGGTGCAAGGATTATATTATGGACTTTCAGGAGTGGTAAAGAGCTGGAAGATGCTGTGCAATTCTGCCGTAAGAATGGAGTTGAGTTTTATGCCGTAAATAAAAACTACCCCGAGGAGATCTTAGATGAAACAATCAGCCGAAAGATTGATGCTGACATTTATATAGATGATAAGAATATTGGAGGGTTTCCCGGTTGGAGCGAAATATGGCAAATGCTTAATCCATTTGAAATCCAACAACAGGAGTTAGAAAAGAGAATTACTTCGGTACCAAGAAATATATTAAAACGATTTTTTACCAGGAAAAATAAATCAGATGAGAATAAATTACCCTAAATGCGTTATTGCCCCTTTCATTGTGCTTTTTCTGGCATGGACTATTTCATGTTCAGGACGACCTGATAAAAAGAACACAGCTTCTGTGAAACCAGTTGAAATTTCATATGCTGAAGTTGCTGTCAGGCTCATTAATATGATATCCCCTGACGAGAATTCCGGGTTCAAACTCAAAGAGAATATTAAGGTAGTTCTGGGACTGGAAGATAAAACTAAACTGCCTGATTCGATCTTAATCTCTTTTAACGGAAGAGCAGTTACCACTCTCAAATCCGGATCATTGGATTACACAATCCCTTCGGTATTTACAAATGCTACCGGAAGGAAATCATTGAAAGCTGTCTCTTACAAGGGTGGAAGACAACAGAATACTATTACCCGTTTTATGATAATCTACTCTGACATTGTTCCAAAAAAGTATGGCTATAAAGTTGTGAATTCTTATCCTCACGACAAAGATGCTTTTACACAGGGACTGGTATTTGATAATGGTCTGTTCTTCGAAGGAACCGGAGAGGCAGGTTCGAACCTGAGAGAAGTGGAGTTGAAAACAGGCAGGATAAACAGACAACATAATCTTGATGGCTCGTTATTCGGAGAAGGCATCACTCTATTCCAGAATAGAATATTCGAGGTAACATGGAAAAATAAAATCGGATTTGTTTATGAAAAATCAACTTTCAAATTGATCAATAAGATCTACTATCCTACAGAGGGCTGGGGATTAACAACCCTGAATGATAAAATTGTATTGAGTGACGGATCTAATATTCTTTACTTTTATGAACCAGAGACATTTACTGAAACAGCCAGGATTGAAGTTTATGACAATGAGCATAAGGTTGATTCACTGAATGAACTAGAGTATATAAACGGCGAAATATGGGCTAACATCTGGATGAATAATCATATAGCACGAATTGATCCAATAACAGGTAAAGTCCTGGCTTACATCGATCTGAACGGCATTCTGCCGGCATCAGAACGGGACGCAGAAACAGATTGTCTGAATGGAATTGCTTACGATCCCGATGGTAAAAGAATTTTTGTTACCGGGAAAAGATGGCCAAAACTCTATGAAATTAAGCTTATTGAATAATTTTTGTTCCGTAAACAATATTGATACTTTTAGGTACAATGCTGAATTCCACCGGAGTATGTCCCAGCGTTTCTCCGTCAGCCTCTGCAAAAAGAAGGTGTTTTGATTCGATTCTCAGATTTGTTGTCCTGTAACCATCTACTTTCGGGTGGCTGAGAATCGTTCCGTCATATAATAATTTCAGACTCTTTATTATTTCTATTTTTCCCATATCTTTTATCACAGTTATATCAAAAAGACCATCATCGGGAACAGCATCTGGCGTTTGTCTCATCCCTCCGCCACAATATCTTCCATTTCCAACATTAATTGAAAACACTTTCGCTGAAGTTCGCTTTCCATCAATAATAATATCTGCATCAGTATTCTTATATGATAAAAGACTGGTTAAAAGGTTATAAAAGTAAATCGCCTGATTACTCCGTCCCTTGTCTTTCTGATTATTGGTCTTTTTTACGACTACCGCTTCAAATCCCAGGCCTGCAATATTTATGAAATATCTATTGATTAACTCATTACCTGAGTAATAACTAATCATACCTATGTCATGTTTAAGGATTTTATTTTCCTTTATTACAGAAACGGCACCTTCATACATCAGCGGGATTCCGAACATCCGGCCCCAGTCGTTTCCTGTTCCTACAGGTATCAAACCAAGAGTGAACTCATCCGTGGAACATGTATCCTGTGAGAAAATACCGTTAACAACTTCATTTAAAGTACCATCGCCGCCAACAGAAATAATCTTTCTATAACCGTTCTGAGCAGCTTCTTTCGCCAGATCTTTCGCAGCACCCTTCGCTTCAGTAAATTGATGCACAATTGAAATTTGTTTTCTCGAAAAAATTTCAGCAATACGGGTCCAGTCTTTTTTTCCTTTTCCATTACCTGCGTTAGGGTTTACTATGACGAGCCAGTCTTTTTCATTAGAGGTTTGATTCATCTCTCAGTTTGGTTGATTAACAGACAAAGATGAAAATAAATCGGATAAATATTAGTAAACCAGATTATTATCATTTTATTTTTGGAATCAGGGCAGGGAACAAATATCCAGAAAATCAGGTAGTTAAGTATTTACGAATATTTTAACAATGTTAATAAGATGTTGAAAACCCCGAAAAAAATGTTTACAATTACATCTTTCACTACCTGCGGAGGTAGTTCATAAATGGTAAATTTGAGGCTCAAAATAAAATTCAAATAAATAAAGGAAAACAGATGGGAAGGATAATAGCTATAGCGAATCAGAAGGGGGGTGTTGGTAAGACGACAACAGCAATCAACCTTGCAGCAAGTCTTGCTGCTCTTGAGAAGAAAGTGCTGATTGTCGATGGAGATCCACAGGCTAATGCTACCTCAGGAATAGGAATCGACACGCGACAGATCAGGTGCACAATTTATGACTGCCTGATAGATGGTAAAGAGCCTACAGAAGCCTTAATGAGCTGTGAAGTTGAAAATCTGTCTATTATACCTTCAAATATTGATCTTGTAGGTGCTGAAATTGAAATGCTCGACAGACCAGAAAGAGAGAAAATTCTAAAAGAGGTTCTTAAAAAAATCAAAGACGATTATGATTATGTTTTAATTGACTGTTCTCCTTCACTTGGACTGCTTACGGTTAATGCTCTTACTGCATCAGATTCGGTTATTATTCCTGTTCAGTGTGAATATTTTGCTCTGGAGGGGCTTGGTAAATTATTAAATACAATTAAAATTATTCAGAATAATCTTAATCCGGAACTTGAGATTGAAGGGTTCCTTCTTACAATGTACGACTCCCGGTTAAGGCTATCTAATCAGGTTGCTGATGAGGTAAATAAGCATTTCCAACAAATGGTTTTTAAAACAATTATTCAGAGGAATATCAAGCTTTCAGAAGCTCCCAGCTTTGGTCAGCCTGCTATTCTGTACGATGCTGACTCAAGGGGGACGATCAATTATCTTAGTCTTGCCAAAGAGTTAATTGAGAAACAGGAAGTAAGAGTAAAACAAAAATGAATATGATAAAGAAAAATGCGTTGGGAAGAGGTCTTGGTGCATTAATTGACGGTGTAGAGAAAGAGGTTCTCGAGAAAAAAGTTGAGGCCAACCTCGATATCTCTGTTGACTCAATAGATGCAAACCCTTTTCAACCACGGACAACCTTTGATGAGCTGGCACTTGAAGAGTTGTCAAACTCTATTAAGAAACTGGGTATTGTTCAGCCACTTACTGTTCGCGAAACAGGCGGCGGAAGATATCAGCTTATTGCTGGTGAAAGAAGACTGAGGGCAGCACGTCTTGCAGGACTTACTCATGTTCCGGCCTACGTCAGAACTGCCGACGATCAGGCTATGCTTGAACTGGCTCTGGTTGAGAATATTCAGCGCGAGGATCTCGATTCAGTGGAGGTCGCTATAAGTTTTCAGCGACTTATTGATGAGTGCAACCTTACCCAGGAGCAGTTGAGCGACAGGGTTGGAAAGCAAAGATCAACAGTTGCTAATTATCTTCGTCTGCTCAGACTTCCGGCCGAAATTCAACTTGGTATTAAGAATAAACATCTGATGATGGGTCACGCCCGTACTCTTGTAAATATTGAAGATCCAAAGAGACAAATCAATGTTTACTATCAGATCATAGACGGTGAACTGTCTGTGCGTCAGGCAGAAGAGCTGGTAAGACAACTTCAGTCGGAAAAAGTCAAAGACCCGGGGAAAATTGAAAAGAAGCGGAAACTTAATAATGATTTTGCCCAGCTATCTGACCATCTGAATAAGATGTTTTCTGCTAAAGTTAACTTCAAAATAAACGAAAAGGGGAAAGGTAAAATAGTGATCGCCTTTGAAACTCCTGAGGAGATGGAACGCATTTTGGGAGTATTTGACCGTCTGAACTCCTGAAAATAATTATCTTTATCGCGCGTTTTACTTATCCGGAACATAAACACCGGACTGATTTTATTTTGATGACATTTAAGAAAATACTGATTTTACTTGTCCTGATACTGTTTTGCTTTCAGCAGAGTAGTTTTGCACAGGATACAATTGCCGTTACTAAGCCTGTGAACAAAAAAGCCATTAATCCTGTTGACAAGTCAGACAGCAGTCATGTTAAAAAACCTGTAAAAAGAATTAAATTCACTGCAGAACCGCTTAAAGCATCAATGATGGCAGTAGCATTTCCCGGTCTTGGCCAGATATACAACAGAAAAATCTGGAAAATACCATTGGTCTATGCAGGCTTCGGCGGACTTATTTACAGTGTCGGATTTAATTCAAAAAACTACATTAAATATATGAAAGCCTATCAGGACTTTACAGATGCTATTCCTGCTACAAAGAGTTATGAGGCGCTTATTTTGGCTGACCCTAAGGGTTATGATCCTGTTCAATACCCGAAAACTTATATTCCGGCTAATGCAGCTTATTATAAGGATGGAATGCTACGAATGGTTGATTATTACAAGAGATATCGTGATCTTTCGTATATTGGCATCGCCGGATGGTATCTTTTATCAATACTCGATGCTAATGTTGATGCCAGCCTATTTAACTATGATGTAAGTGACAACCTTGATATTGCGGTCTTTCCTTCGCAGTTACCACTGCCTGGAGGCTTTGTTGGAGCAGGAATAAATGTGGGTTTTAAAGTAACATTTTAACTTATTTTATTAATTATGAGATTTTTAGTTGTTTTAATAATGTCTTGCTTCGCGGTTTTTAATTCTTATGCCGCTTCAATTAATGATACAATTATAATTAAATCGGATAACAGCAGCGAAAGAATTTCAAATGATCTTGACAGCCTAACAAATGTGTGGTACGTCAAAATGGCCATGAAGAATAATCCGAAGGAGTTTAGTGGTGATACAACAGGGTTGAATTATCCTGACACATTATATGAACACAGGCTCAGCAAGATAAACTCAATCATAAGTCTTCCATTTAATAATATCATCAGAAGCCATATTGAGGTTTATACAGTAAGACAGAGGGATAAATTCTGTGCTGTCCTTGGCCTGAAAGATTATTATTTCCCGATGATAGAAAATGTTTTCGATTCTTATGGTATTCCAGCAGAACTGAAATACATGGCTGTAATTGAATCTGCGCTTAATCCAAATGCTGTAAACGGGAGATCCGGAGCAACCGGAATGTGGCAGTTTATGTACTCTACTGGCCGGATGTACGGGCTGACCATTAATTCAATTGTTGATGAGAGGAAAGATCCCTTAAAATCCACTCACGCTGCAGCAAAGTATTTAAAGGACCTCTATAGTATCTATAATGACTGGGTGCTGGTAATTTCCGCTTACAATTGCGGACCAGGAAATGTAAATAAGGCGATAAAAAGATCGGGCAACAAGAAAGATTACTGGGAAATATATTACAGACTCCCAAGGGAAACCAGGGGTTATATTCCCCAGTATGTAGCAGCAGCTTATGCTGTTACTTACTACGCAGAACATAACCTTCAGCCGATGCAGCTGAATATTCCTCTTGCTACCGATACTATAATTGTAAATAAAGATATCCATCTTGCCCAAATCTCCGAAGTGATGGGAATTCCGCTTGACGAACTTCGCGCACTGAATCCTTCATACCGAACAGGTCTGGTGCCGGGTTCATCCAAACCACAGTCTTTAACTCTGCCAATGAACCATTTGGGCGATTTCATTGATCTGAACGATACTATAAGAAATTATAAATCAAATATATATTTGAATAAAGCAACACGTATTGCTGATCCAACCAGATCCACATACGTTACTGCTGATATAAAGGGCAAAACAAAACTTATTTATACTGTTCAGGATAATGACAATCTCGGTTATATAGCAGAATGGTATAAAGTTGGCTTATCCGATCTCAGAAATTGGAATAATATTTACCTGAATACTATAAGAGTAGGACAAAAGCTTGTTATTTATGTTGACAAGTCAAAATCCGAATTCTATTCACAGATTAACTCTATGTCATTTGAAGAAAAACAAAAAACGATAGGTAAAACTGCAACAGCAAATTCGCAACCTGAAAAGGTAACCTCGCCTCAGGAGGAATCTGATGGTGAATTCATAACATATACAGTTCGTAATGGAGACACAATCTGGGATATTGTTAAGATGTTCGACAACGTCAGTACAAGTCAGGTACTTTCGTTGAATAATATATCAAGTGCAGGGAAGTTACAGGTCGGGCAGAAACTAAAGATCAAGAAGAAAAGCTGATTCTTTTCTAATATATGCGTCCTTTAAGGTCATTCTTATTATTATTGATCTTTCTGGTCTGTTTTGCCGGGCTCCATTATGTTATTGCGTTAAATCAATTCTTTCCATCATTTTATGAATTTGTTCCATCTGAACTGATAACTAATTTGTTTTCAGGTAATAAAACAGTTCCTTCATCCCCTGTAAAACAAGCTACTGATACAATCAAATCAGTACAGACTGATACAATAAAGCGATTTGATATTCCTGCACGTTCCGGGACGCAGTCCATAGGCCCGTTGCAGTTCTTTCTTGATTCACTAAGATTATCCAAAGGGCAGATACGCGTGTTGTACTACGGAGATTCTCAGATTGAGGGCGATAGGATAACTTCATATCTCAGACAGACATTAAGAAAAGACCATGGAGGTACAGGCCCCGGGCTGTTTCTGCCATTGATGCCTGTTATGTACACTAAATCTGTATGGCTCAGATCATCATCAAACTGGAAAAGGTATAACTACCTGTCGTATAAGACTGGTGAGATTTCGCATAGGAATTTTGGTCCATTTATGGCGATCTGCCGCTACCTGCCCGATGGAATGAGGACAGCAGTTCCGGAAAAAGCTTTCGTTAAAATTGCGCCTTCAAATGTAGCAGATAGCTCTTCATCTGTTTATGACATTTTAAGAGTGTTCTATGGAAACACGGAAGAGGCTGTAAATGTTATAGTTAAAGCCGATGATAATCAGATATTCGCAGATACACTGAAGAAAGGGAATGGGTTTAACGAACTTAGATGCCATCTGAATGGAGCAAAAGAGATATTAATAGAATTTTCGGGAAATGTCAGTCCGGATATTTATGGTATCAGCATAGAAAGTAATTCTGGTCTCATAGTCGACAATATTCCTCAGAGAGGAAGTGCAGGACTTGAATTTACAATGGTTGGAAAGGATAATCTGGAAGAAGCATACAAAACTCTCACTCCCGACCTTTTTGTTCTGCAATATGGTCTGAATATAGTAAAAAATGTAAGGGACGATTATTCGTATTATGAGAAGGGACTGGAAAAGCAGCTTTCACTTCTGAAGCAGGTCTCTCCATGTACTTCCATCCTTTTGGTTGGTCTTACTGATATGGCTGAAAATGAAGGTGATACTATAAAATCGTATCCGAATATTCCTAAAATAATTGATGCCCAGAAGGAAGCGGCTTTAAAATCGGGTGTCAGCTTCTGGAATTCATGGTTTGAAATGGGAGGGGAGTCCTCAATTGTTAAATGGGCGAAAAAGAAGCCTCCTCTTGCCCAGAAAGACTACGTCCATTTTACATATACCGGGGCTGATACACTATCAAAGCTACTCGTAAACGCATTGTTTCTCCCCGTTGTTAGGGATACAAACAAGTCGGAGCTTGCTGGGATAAATGCAGATACGGCAGTTCTCATTCAAAATATACCGATTGTCCAAAAACCTGAAGAGGCATCGGGAAAAAGTATAATTAAATGTATTGCAGAACAGCTATTCAAATATAATCCCGATGAGCCTTTAATCTTTTCAACCGCGGCATTCTGGCTTTTCTTTCTTTTGGTCCTTGCCGGTTATAGCATTATCTATAAAAAGCTTTTTATCAGGAATGCTTACCTTTTTCTGATAAGTCTGTTCTTTTATTATAAGTCGGGGGGATTGTTTTTGTTCCTTCTGATATTCGTAACAATCATTGATTTTACTTGCGGATTGCTGATCTATAATTCCACGACTAAATTCAAAAGGAGGCTTTTTATCTTGCTTAGTATCATTTCTAATCTGGGAATCCTTTCATATTTTAAGTACACAGGATTTTTTGTATCGACGATAAATGATTTGCTTGGAACTGATTATAAAGTATATGATTTTCTTGCTTCATTTTCAAATTCAGCTCTCGGTACTTCATTTAATATCAGCAATATAATTCTTCCGGTTGGAATTTCGTTTTTTACATTTCAATCGCTAAGTTATACTATTGATGTTTATAGGAAAAAGCTGAATCCTGTCAGGAATATTGTTGATTTCGGTTTCTACGTATCATTTTTTCCGCAACTAGTAGCCGGTCCCATTGTAAGAGCTTCTGAGTTTATCCCACAGTTATATGCCGAGTTCCATCTTTCAAAAAGGGAATTCAGCCATGCCATGTTTCTTATATCAAAAGGCATGATAAAAAAGATTATCATTTCTGATTTTATTGCAACGAGCTTTATTGACAGGGTATTCGACGCACCATCAATTTATTCGGGCTTCGAAAACCTTATGGCAGTTTATGGATATGGGTTGCAGATCTATTGTGATTTTTCAGGTTATACCGATATTGCTATTGGCTTGGGACTGATATTGGGGTTTAAATTGCCGATTAATTTTAATTCTCCATATAAGGCTTCCGGCATTTCCAATTTCTGGAAACGGTGGCATATTTCTCTGTCGCGCTGGTTAAAAGACTACCTGTACATACCACTGGGAGGGAATCGAAAGGGGAAAATAAGAACAAATGTAAATCTGTTGATTACAATGTTATTAGGGGGTTTATGGCATGGAGCTTCTCTTAGATTCATTATTTGGGGAGCCTTGCATGGTATTGGTCTGGTGATAAACAGGATATGGAATTCCATATTTGGAGAAAGGCTAAAGAGCGGCAGGATCGGACGTGCGTTGGCGGTCTTTATCACTTTTCAGTTTGTCAGTTTTTGCTGGATATTTTTCAGGGCCTCAGATATGGATAGCGTGAAAATCATGCTTAAACAGATTTTTGAAAATTTCTCGCCGGGATCTTATATGACTGTTATTCGTGCCTATAGCAGTGTATTCCTTTTAATGGCTGTCGGGTATATAATTCATTTTCTCCCTGAAAATGTAAAAGAGTCGTACAGAGGATTGTTTATCAGAATTCCCCTGATTGCTCAACTTCTGGTTATCATGCTTGTAGCTATTATGTTATTTCAGATGAGAAGCACTGAAGTAATGCCGTTTATATATTTCAGGTTTTAAAGATAAACACTACTTTCTTTTTCACCTTTAATGAATGGAGCTATTGCTCTTTTGTAAATACCCTGGACATACGCGATTGCCATTCCATAATTTGTAACCGGCACACCGGCTTTTATCGCAGCCTGAAGCCTGTTATGAAGTTGTTTTCTGGTAATCATACACCCACCGCATTGAATTACAAGAGAATAGTCAGTAATGGGACGTGGTAATTTGTCTAGACCGGCAACGACATCATATTCTATTTTCTTACCTGTAAAGTTTGTAATCCACCGCGGAATTTTAGTTCTGCCAATATCATCACACGATACATGATGAGTGCATGATTCAAGAAGAAGCACCTTGTCGCCGTCTTCTAAATCCGATATTTTTGGGGTTCCCTTGAGATAATTATCAAAATCACCTTTAAAACGGGCAAGCATTATGCTGAAACTGGTCAGAGGAACATCGCTTGGAATAGAAGCATCGGCTTTTACAAAGACCTGTGAATCGGTTATTGCGAGCGCCGGTCTAATTTTTGTCTTTTTAAGGAAAGCATCAACTTCTCTCTCTTTCAGAACTATTGCAACAGCGTCATTGTCAAGGATATCTCTTATTGCCTGCATCTGGGGAAGGATAAGCCTGCCGGCAGGAGCTTCAACATCAATTGGAGTAATAAGAACGACAATATCTCCATAAGTAATAAGGTCGCCGAGGAGAGTTGCAGTTTTGTATGAATGTTCAGGGATTGAAATACGAATCAGACTGATAAGATCTTCGAAATTTCGCTTGTCGGCTGAGGAAAACTCAAAGAGTGGATTACCGGTTATTGAAGATATTTTCTGTTTGAAATCGATTGAAGGCTCTTCAATATCTGATTTACTGTGTATTACAATAAAAGGAATATCGAGTTCTCTGAATTTATTTATAAGATCATACTCAGATTTACCCCAGGAATTATTTGTAATTACCAAAAGTGCAAGATCAATAATCTCGAGAGTTCTTATTGTTCGTTCCACTCTTTTATCTCCCAGCTCGCCAGAGTCGTCAATTCCGGCAGTATCAACAAGAATTACCGGGCCAAAACCTGTAATCTCGAACGACTTTTTTACAGGATCTGTGGTTGTTCCTGCATGATCTGAAACAATTGCAATATCCTGATCTGCCAGGCAGTTAATAAGGCTGCTTTTCCCGTTATTGCGGCGTCCATAAATACCGATATGTGGTTTCGACTCTCTTCCTTTGGTCATTATGCAGATAAGTTTGCAACAAAATTAGTAATATTTAATTCTACTTTGACAGATTTCAAAATCAACATGTTTTTGCCCTGAATCCCTAAAGGGAACATGTTGATTTTTCAGCTTTTCACCCTTTAGGGACGGGGCAAGAAAAGCTGAAAATCAAAAGTATCCATAATCTGTCAAAGTAGAATTAATTTTTCTTAAACTTTTAATTATTGATGGTTTGCGATGACCATGAATTACAATTTCAGCAGGTTTTATTTTTTAGATGATAAGCCAGCTAAGACAACTTAAAGATCATCCAATGAGAACCCAAGTTTTAGCAGATTCCCGGGCTGAAGAATTGTTTTTAGTTTTGTATCGTCAATGACCTTCAGAATACCATTCGCTTCGAAGATATCAATCTTCTTTTCTTTCATCAGTGAAGCAACTTCAGCAGCTTTATGATAACCGATATGAGGACTGAGCGCAGTAGTTACTGACGGACTGTTAATCAGTGCTTTATAACCAGCTGATTCATTGATTGTCATGCCGGTAAAAAGGTTATCATGCAAAGTAATATTGCATGAAATCAGAAGATTAATACTTTCAATTATTGCACAACCAATTACCGGAAGATATGGATTAAGCTCCAGAATACCCTGTCCGCTGAGAGAAGTGATAAGGATATCGTTGGAATAAATTTTATGAGCTGCTGAAATAACAAATTCAGGTATAACTGGATTTATCTTCCCCGGCATTATTGAGCTGCCAACCTGTTTCTCAGGAAGTGAGATCAGCTTTGTTCCCATCAGGTCGGAAGACAGGAGACGGAGATCGGAAGACATTTTCTCCAGATTTACTGCATGTGCTTTCAATGTGGCATGTATCTCTACCCACTTATCCATGTTGCTGGTAGCATCAGCAAGGTTTTCACTGTGAGCAATTGGCTGACCGGTAAAATTCCGTAATTCAGGAACTACTTCCATTATGAAAAAGCGTGGTATTGACAATCCTGTACCTATAGCCCCACCGCCAAGATTAACCTGTTTGATTCTTTCTGAGCATTTCGATATCCTCCACCAGTCGCGTGAAAGAGCTTCGTTGTATGTACTGAACAAGATTCCGAATGAAGAGGGTACTGCTTCCTGCATCTGAGTGTAACCCGGACGAAGGTTCTCCCTGTTATTCTTTTCAAACTCTTCAACTTTTTGTCGCAGGCTGTTAATTTGTTCTTCGAGCAAAAGAAGAAGCTTCATGACAGCTACAGTAAGAGCTGTTGGGATTACATCGTTTGTTGACTGGAAAATATTAGCGTGTTCCAGAGGATCAATGAAGTCATAATCCCCACATTTATTTCCCGTTTTCAGAAGTGCAAGATTAGAGATGATCTCATTGATATTCATGTTAATACTGGTACCGGCTCCACCCTGTACTGCAGGTATTATAAAATTATCAAAATGGGTGCCTTCTGATACTTCTTTTGCTGCTGAAATGAGAGCTTCAAGAACATCATCATTGATTATTTTAAATGGAAGATCCTTCCCATATTTTTCTGTTGCAGCGATCCGGAATTTCCTGTAAGTATTGTAACAGGCCTGTTTAGTTACTCCAATGGCCTTATACCATTCTATGGGGAATAGGGTATTGACGGGGAAATTCTCCTTTGCCCGTAAGGCATGAATGCCATAGAGTGCATCAGAAGGGATCTGTTTCTGGCCGAGACTGTCTTTTTCTGTACGGAACATGCTTAATTTTTAAGTTTGGCAGGCTATTAATCATTGGATCCGGAAACAGGTAGCGCATATGCCATTACATCCTTCCCTGAAATTTCATTCGGGCATAAGATTATCAGTCGCTCAAGAACATTCCTGAATTCTCTGATATTTCCGGTCCACTGGATTCTTTGGAGTTCTTTTATAGCATCTTTCGTAAAAACCTTTTTACTCATCCCGTATTCATTGCAGATCAGTGTGTTAAAATGTTCAGCCAGAATGGGGATATCAGTTTCTCTCTCA
>JANXXP010000296.1 GCA_025350595.1 Bacteroidota bacterium | reverse complement strand
CATTCTCAGCAATTACTCCGACGATCATAATTATACCTGTATAACTTCCCACATTAAGCTGGATTCCTGTAAGATATAATGCGAAGACACATCCGCTGATACCAAGAACTGAAATAAATATAATCAGCAAAGCAAGACCATAGTTCCTGAAGAGGAAAAGGAGGATAGTGAAAACAAGAATTACAGCAATAATAAGGATCAGTAAAAGTTCATGGAAGGATGCCTGTTGCTGTTCAAATGTTCCTCCATACTCAATGTAATAACCTGGAGGAAGGGGAATATTTTTGGCAATAATTCCTTTTATTTCATTTATGGCGCTTCCTAAATCGCGGTTGTCAAGTCGGGCAGTCACTTCAATGTTCGATTTAAGGTCTTCACGGGTAAGTTCCGGATCACCTGAGGATAGTTCAACTTTTGCAAAGTATTGCAAAGGTCTGAATGAACCATTGGGAGCAAAAATTAACTGATTCTTAATAAGGTCTATGCTGTTGTTTTTAAATCTCGTATTCCGCAGAAGTATTCTCAGCATTTGTTCATTTTCCTGAACCTGTCCTACACCTAAACCTTCATTACAAATCAAAAGCTGTGTCTGAAAATCCATCGGTGTTATTTTGTAGTGTGCCAATTTATCCTGATCTGGCAAAATAGTCACAGACGGTCCATCGTAAATAATTCCATTCATGATGTCGGCGACGCCTTCAGTTTTTTTAAGGTTTTCCTGCACTTTAAGAGCTAATTCCTGCAATACCTTAGGATTATCTCCAAATATTTTAATGACAATCGGTTGTGGCCGGCCAATTAAGTCACCAAGCAGATCAGCTATTCTCTGACCGAATTCAATTTCCAGAGCGGGGGCCACTGAAGTCGCTTTGATTCGTAACTCGGAAATTACATCATCAGTTTTTCTTTTTGTTCCCTGTTTTAGCTGAATGAGGTAGTCTCCATAATTTGGGGGTATTATACCTGAAGCCATGCTTATACCTGAAATCATATTTGTTCCGGTCCGTCTCATATATGTCTCTACATCAGGATGATTAAGTACTACTTTGTCAACTTCTTTCAGAATCGCATCTGAAGCATCGAGAGTTGTACCCTGTGGTGCAATGTAGTCGAGCACTATTGTACCTTCATCAAGCTCTGGCAAAAATCCTGTTTCCAGCTTACTAATAATCAAAATTGAAGATATGACAAGAAGAACTATTATACCAAAAGCAAACCATGGTTTATTAAAGAACCAGACCAACCACCATAGTTTTTGTCTTTTTGGTTTCTCTTCATTATTCAATTTTACAGGAACCTTTTTATGAGGTTTATATCCAAATAGCAGATGCAAAGCAGGTAATCCAATCCAGGTTGCAAGAAATGAACATACCAATGTTATTTCCATGGTAAGGGTAAGTTCTTTAAAAAAGCTGCCAGCAACTCCGCTCATCAAAACGAAAGGAAGAAAAATAACGATAGTGCTGAGTGATGATCCCACCATTGCCGGAAGGAATAGTTTTATGGTTTCACGTACAACGGTATATTTATCTTTTTCTGGATTTTCCTCGTGTGTGCGGTGAAGTTGTTCAATAATTACTATTGCATCATCAATAATCAGTCCAATTGAAGCCGCAACAGCCCCTAACGACATAATATTCAAGGTAATATGTGCGAAATGTAACACAGTTACTGTCAGAGCGAGGGTAACCGGTATGATTATTATGATATTGAGACTTGCCCTGAATGAACGTAAGAAAAGAATTACGACAATGATCGCAAGAAATAGACCTTCATAAATACTTTTCAAAACACTCTCAATAGAGCTGGTAACAAAAGCGGATTGATTGTAGTAGGGTTTCATAATCATCCCTTTTGGCAATTGTTTTTGAATTTCATTTGCCTTGAGGGTCACATTTTTTGCAAAATCGACCAGATTTACCCCTTTTTGTTTTACAAGATCTATCAGTACAGCATCATGTCCATTAGCATTTATTCTGATAAAATCCTGTTGTTCTTCCAGATCAACCGTAGCAATATCTGAAAGCCTTATTATCCTTTTCCCGTAATTTTTTATAACACTCCTTTTTAAATCCTCAATATTTTGAAATCTGGTATCGGTAAGAGACAGGTAAAGACGTCTGTAATCTGATAATAAACCGCTCGATTCAATGAAGTTAGTATTTCCCAAAGCATTAATTATGTCTTGTGGGATCAGCCCTGATTCAATAAGTTTCAGTGGGAGAGGTGTAATCACGAATTCCTTAGTTTTTCCTCCTCTTATAATTACATTGGAAATACCTGGTATCTGAGAGAACTGCGGCCTTATAGATAGAAGCGCTTTGTTTTTGAGTTCAATCTGACTGAATTTATCGCTTTCTATGGTAAAACCGATAACTGGATATATCGTCTGACTCATGGCCTCGGCAACAATATTTACTGTTGGAGGAAGAATATTTTTTATTTCATTGATACGTTCATTCAACTGGGTTTTGGCCAGATTTATATCAATATTCCAATCAAAGTATGCATCAATTGTACAACTTCCACGGTTCGTACTGCTCCTTACTGTAGTAATTCCTGTAACCCTTTTTATTGCAATTTCCAGCGGTTTGGTCACTGTAATCATCATTTTATCGACCGGTTGTTCTCCATTGTCAGCAATGATGGTTATTTTAGGGAATGTAACATCGGGGAACAGAGTTGACTGCATATTGCGATACGACCAGATACCCCAGAGCACTAATGCAACGAGTATAAAAAGAATTGGTTTTAGAAAGAATCTGTAATAGTTATTCTTGTCCATTGTGGGTCTAAGTAATCATATTTAGCTATTACGGTAATAAATCAAAAATGTACTGTAAATATAATGCAATTGCATGGTAGGTAGTATGAGTAATCAATTTAAGTTTCCGGTTGAACATCATAGTGGGGATAGATGTTTATTGTAAGGCAAGAATTATATTTGCATATGAAAAATGTTTTTCTGATTTCTCTTTTTTTTCTGTTATCAATTTCTGCCTTTCCACAAAAAGTAAAAGTGCAGGTTTTTAAAGTAAAGAAAGCCGCAAACACTGAATGGAAGATCCTGGATGAACAAAATATGATAGTTGCATCCGGGAAGGATTATGTTTATGATGATTCACTTTTCTTTTCGTTGGAAGCAAATAAAAAATATGTGATGCAAATCTCAGTATCTGAGACTTACATCACTGATACAACTTTATATTCCCTTCTTATTGATAATGAACCTATCATGCTGATCCGAACTGATTCGGGACCAGGAGAATATTCTTATCCGTTTTTTACCGGAATCAGGACGAGAGAAGCAAAAATAGTTGGAGGTGTTTCAGGTGTTATTTCAGATTTTCCATGGCAGATCTATTATATATCCGGAGATTTCATGTGCGGAGGTTCAATCATCAACGGGAAATGGGTATTAACTGCTGCTCATTGTACAAAGGATAACAATGGGAATCCGATATCTGCATCTAACATGAAGGTTAAAGTAGGAGCAAATAATCCGTACAATTCTCTTGACGGTAAGATTTATCTGGTAAGTGAAGTTATTGTCCATGAAGGGTTCAATAATCAAACCCTTGAAAACGATATAGCGTTATTAAGAATACAGGATACCATAAAATTTGCGAATGCAGTGCCAATTAAACTGCTAACGGCTACAGATATAGCAGCGGGAGCTGTTAGCCCGGGAGTTATGTCATGGGTTACCGGATGGGGCCTGACTAATGTGTCTCAAAATACTTTACCAACAAGTCTTCAGAAAGTTCAGCTTCCTTTAGTAACAAATTTGCAGGCATCTACAGTCTGGGGATCAATTCCTTCAACTGATATGATGGCAGGTTACCTGAACGGAAATAAAGATGCATGTAACGGCGATAGTGGTGGTCCTCTTGTTGTACCGGTACTGGGTGAGTACAAACTTGCAGGAATTGTCAGTTGGGGTAGTCAAAATTGTAACACGTATGGAGCATATACCAGAGTATCTCTTTTTAATACTTGGATTACCTCAAAAACAGGAATTCCTGATGCGTATATTCCCAAATCTCCAGTCGGTGATTCGATAGTTTGTCAGGGTGTTGAATCTTCACAGTATTCTATTACAAATCAGTCCGGAGCAACAGCTTATGAGTGGAGACTATTTCCGGCAGATGCTGGTGTAATATCAGGAAATTCACTGAATTCGTCTGTTTTATGGGATATAAGCAAAACTGGTACAGTTGCAGTAATGGTCAGGGTTACAATCAACAAAGTTGTTTCTGAGTGGTCGAAACTTAATGTACAAATAGTTAAGAATACCAAACTTCTCAGCCAGTCAAATGATACTACTTTGTGTGCGGAAAAGCCGGTGAGTATTAAGGTAGGTGCGGAAGGATTTAATCTGTTTTATAAATGGTATCAGGATAATAGTCTTGTTCAGTCAGGAACTTCCGGTATAATTAGCTTTTCAAAATCATCTGTCAATAATTCAGGTAATTATAAATGTGAAATATCCGGTACCTGTGGTACGGTTGTTTCAAAGTTATCCAAACTGACTGTATACGCACTTACAGGTATTTCGCATATTTCCCCTGATGTAGCTGTTCAGTTTGGAAATGATATTACTTTGGAAGTAAATGCAGTAGGGCACGACCTTATTTATCAATGGGAAAAAGATAATATTAATATAGAAAACACTAATTCTTATCAATTAGCATTAAGTACTGTAAATGCCAATGATATAGGACTTTACAAGACGATTGTTAACGGAACATGCGGAACAGTAACCAGCGATTCGGTTTATGTTTATGTTAAGAAAGCAAATTCTTCAGAGAATCAGGACGTTTATGTCTGGCCAACAATTACCCGTTCTCAATTTACTGTGGCTCTCAGTAGTAATGATCCTTACAATATCCGGATAGTAAGCCAGACAGGGAAATTATTAAGGGAGCAGACCAATTGCCACTACCAGACTTCGGTTAATATAGAAACCATGCCCAGAGGTGTTTATTTTGTAATTGTTTATACTCAGAATTTCAGGAAATCAATAAAGGTTATTAAAGTTTAATGAGAATCTGGAATTATGCAAATACCCTTATTGATTTTTAAGCGTTTTTGGATTTAATACGTATCATTCTTCAACAATCATTCCTGCTGCTACCGTTTCATTTGACCCTTCATCGATGAAGATCATGCTCCCTGTAATGTTATTCTTCTTATAGGTGTCAAAAAACACAGGTTTGGAAGTTTTAATAGTAATATGTGCTATATCATTCATCTTTACAGCTCTGTTCTCAAAATCATGCTCAAGGGTTTCGATATTCATCCTGTAACTAATTGATTTTATTATGCATCCGGCTTCATTGCTGTTAAGGCGAATGAGATATTTTCCTCCGACTTTTAGAGGGCGTTCGTTGAACCAGCACATCATAAGGTTTATATCCTGACTGATTGCGGGTATGTCATCGGAAGCCACAAGCATATCGCCGCGACTGATATCAATCTGATCGTCGAGCGATATTGCAACTGAATCACCCGCAATAGATTCTGACAAAGTTTTTCCGAACATATCAATGCTCTTAATTTTTGATTTTCTTAGAGACGGGAGAACAGTTATTTCGTCTCCTGGTCTGAATACACCTCCAGCAACCCTTCCTGCATAACCCCTGTAATCGTGATATTCTGAGGTGTGTGGTCTGATAATTGTCTGAACCGGGAAACGTTTTTTTTCAGGATTTTTATTCTTTTCAATTTCAATTGTTTCTATCAGGTTCAGGAAGGTTTTTCCTTCGTACCATTTCATGTTTTCTGATCTGTCAACCACATTATCTCCGTATTTGGCGCTTATCGGAATAAAATGAACATCTGCAATATCAAGTTTTTTTACAAGCAAAGTAAGTTCTGACTTAATTGATGTGAATATCGCTTCAGACCAATTTACCATATCCATCTTATTAATACAGAATATTATATGCCTGATATCCAGTAATGACGCTATATAAGAATGTCTGATGGTTTGTTCCAGCACACCTTTACGGGCATCGACCAGAATAACTGCCAGATCTGCTGTGCTCGCTCCGGTTACCATATTACGGGTATACTGGATATGTCCCGGAGTATCTGCAATGATAAATTTTCTGGCAGGAGTAGCAAAATACCTGTAGGCAACATCAATTGTAATCCCCTGTTCCCTCTCTGCTCTTAGGCCGTCTGTGAGCAGTGACAAATCGAGTTCTTCTCTGCCAAGCCTCTTACCCGATTGAACAATATGCTCCATCTGATCCTCAAAGATCGATTTGCTGTCATAAAGCAACCTTCCAATCAGGGTACTTTTTCCATCATCAACACTTCCTGCTGTAGTAAACCTTAACAGACTCTTATTTTTGCTTTTACCGTTTATTGTCATAGTATTATTTTCTAATTTCACCGTCATTGCGAGGAGCTTGCAACGAAGCAATCCTCGAGGTACTCCTGTAATTCAATCATTTCTTTCCGTCAACTTCCTGCCAGCTTCTGCCTTAAAAGTACCCTTCCTTTTTCCGATCCTCCATCGCCGCTTCTGACCGTTTATCATCGTATCTTCCGCCTCTCTCTGTCACTCTGGTTGCAGCTATTTCTGCTATAATATCTTCCAGGTTATCTGCTTTCGAGAGTGTTACCCCTGTGCAGGTAATATCACCGATAGTCCGGCAACGGACATCTGCTTCAAAAACCATTTCAGTTGGTTTAAGCTGCATAAACGGAGCCCATGCGAGATATGTTCCATTACGACTGAAGATCTTTCGTTTGTGAGTATAATAAAGATCAGGTAACTTTATATTCTCATTCAGAATGTATTGCCATACATCGAGTTCTGTCCAGTTGCTGATTGGGAACACTCTGAAATGTTCTCCCTGATGTTTACGTCCATTGAAAATATTCCAGAGTTCCGGACGCTGGTTTTTAGGATCCCACTGACCAAACTCATTTCGATGCGAAAAGAAGCGCTCCTTAGCCCTGGCTTTCTCTTCATCGCGCCTGCCACCGCCGATAGCGACATCAATTTTTAATTCTTCGATGGCATCCAGCAGAGTAACGGATTGCGCTTTATTGCGGCTTGCATTAACACCTTGTTCTTCAACCACCCTGCCATTGTCGATTGAATCCTGTACTTTTTTAACAATAAGTTCGGCTCCGAATTCTCTCGCAAGGTCGTCACGGAACTTTAGTGTTTCCTCAAAATTATGACCTGTATCAATATGCATGAGGGTGAATGGGATCTTTGCAGGCCAGAATGCTTTCCTGGCAAGATGAACGAGCACTATTGAATCTTTTCCTCCTGAGAACAGCAATACTTTATTCTCGAACTGTGCTGCAACCTCCCGCATTACAAAGATTGCCTCATTTTCCAGCTCATTAAGTTGTTTGTCGTTTATATTGATCATGTTAATTGTGTTGTTAATGTTCCACTCTACGCCTTACGCCTTCTTTTCATGCAATCCGCACTCCTTAGCCCCATCGTTTTCCCACCACCATCTGCCTGCCCTGAAATCTTCACCCGGCTTTACAGCTTTGGTGCATGGTTCACATCCTATGCTAACAAACCCTTTGTCGTGTAGCCGGTTGTAAGGAATATTATTCTCCTTAACGAATTTTTCCACTTCTTCCATTGACCAGTCAAAAAGCGGATAGAATTTGAATATTTTTTTGGTTTCATCATATTCAATCCAATCCATTTGCTTCCGATCGGCTGACTGACTAGCCCTGATGCCTGAAATCCAGCATTTAACACCGTTAAGTGCTCTTGAAAGAGGCTCTACTTTTCGTACATTGCAACACTCCTTTCTATTTTCAACTGATTCATAAAAACTAAATGGCCCTTTTTCTGTTACCATTTTTTCAACCGATAAGTGATCAGGAAAATAGACATTTATTTTTTTCTTATATCTGATAATAGTATTGGAGAAGACCTCATAAGTTTGTGTAAAAAGCCTGCCAGTATCAAGTGTAACAACCTTAATCGGAAGATTATTACTGAATATTTTGTGAGTTATCAACTGGTCTTCAATACCAAAACTGGTTGTGAAAATTATTTTCCCCTGAAACACTGATTCCAGCTTTCTCAATTGCCCTTCAATAGTTAACCCTGTAAGCAATTTTTTTATCTCTTCATGTTTCATATTTTGATAATATTTACTTTCAACTTTCTATCACGTTAAAGTGGGATTTCGTCACTTCGTTCCTCAACTTTCTACCTACTTTTTAACTAAAGCTTCCCGACAGATAGTCCTTTGTAAGTTGTTCTTTAGGATTTTTAAAGAATTCTTCAGTTGGTCCGGATTCTATAATTTTCCCCAGATACATAAAAACTATATTGTCAGCAATTCGTTTAGCCTGTCTGAGTGTATGAGTTACAAGAATAACAGTATATTTTTCCTTTAGTTTAATAAATAACTCTTCAATTATTTTAGTTGAAAGAGGATCAAGTGCAGATGTAGCTTCATCGCCCAGTATGTATTCGGGTTCAATTGCAAGACCTCTTGCAAGGCAAAGTCTTTGCTGTTGACCAATTGACAGACGAGAAGCAGAAGAACGAATTCTTCCTCTTACTTCTTCCCATAGACCAACATATTGTAAATATTGAATCACAGTCTGATTGAGTGCTTTCCTTCTCTTTGTGCCATGGATACGGGGACCGTAAGCAACGTTCTCGAAAATCGACATTGGAAGCGGACATGGTCTCTGGGCTAGCAAGCCCATCTTTTTTCTGGTATCAATAACATTAACCTCCGGACTATAGATGTTTTCATCATCAACGAAGATTTTGCCTTTGATTTTTACTTCGGGTGACTCGTCGTGCATCCTGTTCAATGTCTTAAGGAAGGTTGATTTACCACAACCGGATGGTCCAATTATACAAGTGATGCTTTTTTCCGGAATTGTCAGGTTTATATCCTTTAAAATATGTTGATCCTCAATAAATACGTTGAGGTTTTCTATTCTAATAGACTGATTATTAACCACTTTTTTTAACTGAATTTTCTCCTTCATTTCCATGACATAATTATTTGTCAGGATTTCAAGTTGTTGGTTTGTACTGATCATATTTTATGTTTTGAGAATTTGGAACTAAAATACCGTGCACTAAAACTCAGGATGAGGATCATGACGGTTAATATTATTGCAGAAGCATATGCACGGTTCTGTACTTCTTCCACCGGACTTCCAAGTTGGAAGAATATTGAAAGGGGCAATGTTGCGGCAGGCTGGTTTAGAGCAGTTGGTATGTTATCAGTATATCCTGCTGTAAAAAGAACTGTGGCAGCATCACCAATTCCCCTTCCAACAGCCAATAAGATCGCTGTTATTAATCCTGGTACCATCTGCCGGATAATTACTTTAGTCATTTCATATTTTGTAGCTCCAAGAGATAGAAGAGCATCAGGCAGATCGCGCGACAGAAGTCTGGTAACTTCATCAAATGACCTCATCATCAGCGGCATTATCAGCATTGCAACTGTTATAATCCCCCCAAGTAAGGAGGCTCTCATACCAAGGTAAATCATCAGTGCAAAACCGAATGCCCCATACACTATTGACGGAATACCGAACAGTATATCCAGGGAAAACCTGATTATGCTGGAAAATATTGATTTCGGAGGCAGATAGAAATTTATATACATCACCAAAGGCACACTTATAACGATACTTATTGCAAGTGATCCGAGTATTATATAGAGAGAACCCACAATTGCATTCAACACGCCTCCTTCCTTTCCAAGATAAAATCCTCCTCCGGGAAGTTTTGTAATCATGTCAAGTGTCAGAGCAGGCAATCCTCTGTAAAAAACTGTACCTATTATATAAAGAAGCAAACCCAGAATAATCATTGCGGCGCCCATCATTATCACTTTAAATATTTTTTCTTCGATTTGTTTTATTCGCATTTGAAAATATATTTACTTGTCATTAAAACTGATATCTTTTTTCAATCTGAATCAGCGTAAAACGTGAAAGTCCGTTGAAGATGACTACAATTATAAATAACAGGAATGCCGAAAACATTAGGGCTGACTCATAGCTTGGCATAGAAAGCATCTCACCGTAATTATTGGCTATAAGTGCGGGGAGTGGATAACATGCATCAAAGACAGAATGTGGAATTTGCGTAATATTTCCGCATACCATAAGTACAGCCATTGTCTCGCCAAAAGCTCTTGATAAAGCGAGTACAGTTGCAGCTATTATCCCCGGGAAAGATTTTCTTAATATCACCCTTTTGACTGTCTGCCATTTTGTTGCACCAAGACTTAATGATGCATCCGTAATCTCCTGAGGGATTGATCTGAATACTTCCAGCATGATACTTATCAGTAGCGGGATTATCATTACTGCAAGGACTACTCCTCCGGCAAGAACCGTATAACCGGTAGAAAACTCAACAAATTTCGGAGCAATTTTATTTGCAATCAGAGGTACAATGGTTAATGTACCCCATACACCATATATTACTGGAGGTATTCCGGATAGAAGATCCACAACCGGTTCAAAGAAACGGCATATTGTTTTGGATGCATATGTGTTCAGATATATGCTTGTTAGTATAGAAAATGGAAGTGCAATGATAATGGCTATTAGCGAAACGTAAAAGGTACTTAGAATAAAGGGCAGGAATCCAAAATCACCTTTGAAAGGTTTCCAGTTTACTGAAGTCAGTAAGACCCAGAGACTTTTCTCTCTTATTATTGGTAAGGCCTTGAAAAAGAGACTTAATCCGATAATAAGTAAAAACAGAATGGTAAAAATGGCAATGCCCAGCATTAAATACCGGGCAATTCTGTCCTTCGCTAATCTTATCTTACGCATCTTTTATTTTAGCTTCTTTATCTCAGTCTCTATCCTCTCTCCTGGGAGTGAAATGTATCCGGCTTCGTTTACAAATTTTTGTCCATCAGATAATACCCATCTTATAAAATCAGTTACGATTTTATTTTTCACAAAGCTGCCTTTCATAACGAAATAAAGTTCCCTTGCAGGAGGGGATGGATATTTACCAGAGGCTATAGCAGCAATGAGATCATTTAATGAATCATAAAATTTTTCATCACTATCAATCTTTCCGTTATTGTTGAGATCAATTGGAACCACTTTCAACCCTTTTAATTGTTGTCGTGTTTTAGAATCATACACATAGCCAATATTATTATAGCCTATGCCAAGCTGATCCTTTTTAACAGCCTGTGCCAATCCTGGATCTCCAAATACTCCAACACCAAGTAAATCTTCCTGCTTTTTGCCAAAGAATTTTGCCCACATTTCAGCAGCGCCGCAGGCATCCGACCTGGTATAAATATGAACCGGAGCTGTGGATTTTCCACCAAATACCTGTTTCCAGGTTGTGTACTTACCAGTTATCCAGATATTACTGGCAGCGTCTTTAGTCAAGCCTGTTGTCATAATTTCATTTATGGAAGGATTCAGTTCATTTACAACAGCTACAACTGCATCTTTGGTAATAGCGATCGGAAATGCACCTTTTTTAAGCTCTTCCGGATATATTTCACGTGAAACCATCCCAATTTCAACCATCCCGTTCAGAGCATCAGATATTCCTTTTCCGGCACCGCCTGCTGAAATATCAAAACGAACATCCGGATTTATCTTTTTATATTCATCAGCCCATTTAATAACCATCGGATAGAGAGCAAAAGCTCCTGAAATACTGATCTGTCCTGAAGGTTTATTCTGACTAAAGCTTGCAGGATTATAAAGTGTGAAAAGGATGAAAGTGATCAGTATGGATATTTTGCTGAGTAATTTCATTAGATAGTCATTTTAAGTTATTAGAAACCAATCTGGTACTGTATTGAAAAAATGTTATTATCTATTTTTGTGCCTTGTTCCTCACGGATAGTATAGAAAGCCTGCAGACGCGCCCAGGAATTGAAATTGTAGTTAATCCCACCGACATAATTAGTTGTTATATTGTTATTTACAGAAATATCTTTGTCATATAAATCATACTTGACAATTAATTGAATCTTCTGTGGAACAACATAATATCCTAGCAGTGCGAACCAGCCGTCTTTCTCAATATTCGCGTCTAAACCTTTGATGTATTCCCATCTGAATGATAGTCGGGGTAGGGTATAACTGATATCAACACCAAACCTGTCATGTGCCTGGTTTTTACCGATATAAGCAGCTGATGGTTTTACGGCTTTCCCCCAGCCGTTATAATATGATACTCCCAGGGATAGTCCCTTTAACGGATTTATTATCAGTCGGCTGGTTATATCCTTTGATTTGTTTGCTGTATCTGCAATATTAATACCTGAACCATTGAAAACTCCAATTCTGTATTCCAGCAGGTTAGATGTTCCTTTTTTAAGCAATGCTCCTCCTAATTGAATTCCAATATCCCGACCATTCTGATTACCAATGACATCATTAGTGCGAAATACCAGAGCATCTACTATCTGTGAAAAATCAACTATGTCAAGTTTTCTGTCAGATGTGAGGTTCTCTGCAGAAAAGGGAATTTTGAACTGGCCAAGCGTTAGATTAAAATAGTCGTTAAACTTTATTTCAGCATACGCATCTATTATTTTGGGCTTATCAGCAAAATCGGTGACGAGTCTGGAGGATAGATATGGTGTTAAGATTCCTGTAAAATCGAGTCTTGCTTTTCGAATATCAAATCCATCCTTCTTACCTTTCTCCTCCAGGGCCTGGTATCTTATCTGAGTGTATCCAAATATTTGTATCTGTCTGGCAGCAGCAACCGGAAATATTTTTTTACCGGCTTCAATATTCTGTTGTTTGATCGCACCTTCAGCTCTTATTGAATCTGCCTGTTCCTGGCTGATGGTTTTATTATTTATCAGAAGATTCAATATGTCATTTGATGATTGAGAGTAGGATTCTGCTGCTATTATCAGGAAAAGTATCAATGAAAAAGGAAGTTTCATAAAGTCTACCGATTTTGTGAACAAAAGTAGTATCCTTTAGATTGACTTTAATTGGCATTTAAACCAAAAATGATTGGGTATTAATACTTAACTTTGCACATATATTCAGGAATGGTATATGATATTATCGAAAAAGACCCGTTATGCAATTGTAGCTCTTACAAGGTTGGCAAGAGAATTTGGGAATGGACCAATGCAAATTAGGGAAATAGCTGAAGAGGAAAAAATACCTCAGAGTTTTCTTGAAAATATTCTGCTTGAGTTAAAAAAAATAGGTATCCTGGGAAGTATTCTCGGAAAATCAGGAGGATACTATTTGTTGAAGAAACCCGAAGAAGTAAATCTGGCGGATGTTGTCAGACACTTTGAAGGTACAATATCATTAATGTATTGTGTATCAGAAAAATCATATCGTCCTTGTGAATTCTGCAAAGATGAAACTTCCTGCGAGATCAGGAAAGTATTTAAAGAAATAAGAGATACAACTTTCAGTATTCTTGCCAGAACCACTCTGAATCAGCTAATAAAGACCTGAATCAAAGTATCACAGAGGTATGCTTCTTGTCTTCCCTGTGTCCCTCCGTGGTTCTCCGGATTTCCTCTATGTAACTAATAAATTTTAATAAAATGAGGTTCATTTTCTCTTTTGACTAAAAGATATTATTTTGTAGTTCCAATATTAAATTAATGAAGCGACTCAGAAGTTAATATTACCGTTTTTAAAAGCAATTCAAGATCTTCTCCTGATGTAACAGGATTTATGATTGTCAATCTAATCCAGATCTTTCCATTCAGCTCAACCTGAACAACATAAAATGAGCCTTCCTTTATTATTTTGTCCCTGATTGCTGCATTAATCTCATTGAGAGCCAGCTCGCTTAGTCCTTTTCGTAAATATCTGAAACAAACTATATTACTTTCAGGTTCAACAGCCAGTTCAAACTCGTGATGTGACTTTACCTGGTCAGCAAATTTTCTGGCAAGATCATACCTGCTCTCAATATACTCTTTATAATAGTTGTCGCCGTAATATTTCATAGCAGCATAGGCAATTATCCCCAGGGCACTTTTGGTACATTCAATCGTTCTGGTTGCACTGTTATACCAAACGTTTTTATGGGATTTCTGGAAAAGATAAGTTGCTTTCTGGGCAAATGTTTCAAAGGACTTTTCCCCATTCCTGAACATTAGCAGAGTATTAAGAGCAGGAACGAGGAGCATTTTATGAAAATCAATAACCACTGAATCGGCACGTTTAATCCCGTTTACCAGGTGCCTGTATTTCTCAGAAAAAAGCACACCCATTCCGTGGGCTCCGTCGACATGCATCCATAAATCATGCTTCTCACAGAAATCAGCAATGGCTTCAAGATCATCATAAGATCCGGTTGCTGTGGAGCATGCATTTGCTGCAACTGAAATAATTTTAATCCCTTTATCCTCAGCTCTTTTCTTAAGATCTTCAAGCAGATCTACTCTCATTTTGAAATGCGAATCGTAAGGAATCTTAATTATAGAATCGTCACCCAGACCCATAATTTTAACATTTCTGCCAACGCTGTAATGCGATTGTTCTGACATCATATATCCGGGCCTATTCTCGTTTGTGATGCCATCTTCCCAGATATTGTAATCGGTTTTGGCTTGTCTTGCAGCAAGCATAGCGGTAAGATTCCCGGCCGTTCCTCCATGTGTAAAAATGCCATCAAAACTGGTTTGATAACCTATCATTTTTCCAAAACGGTTAATCACATTTTTCTCCATTGCCATATTTACAGGTCCCATTTCATAAATTGCGGCTCCGTTATTCAGAAGGGTAGTGCAAAACTGTGTAAGCACTGTCAGAGGAAGGGGAGAGGTAACCTGATGTCCAATATAATGAGGGTGATGAATATGAATAGATTGATCAATAATCCTTTTCAGAAACGAAACCAGGGGTTCTGTTTCGCCTCCTCCTGATTCGAAGGAAAACATCTCAACTAATTTTTCCGGATCATTCCAAGGCAAAACAGGCATCTCATTACCTGATAATGTATCATAAAGATAATCAGAGAGTGTATCAACCACTTTATGCCCTTCCTTTCTGAATTCCTCCGGATTGAATGGAAATGGTATATTTGAAGGGATTTTTTTCATTTTTTGGTTTATAAAAGTATTTTTTTTTCGCGCAAAGACGCTAAGTTCAAAAACAAACTATTTTTTGATACACTTGGAAAAGCTTGCTGTCTTTGTCCTTGGTGACATTTTTCTATTCTGATCCCAGTTCTTTAAAATATCTGCAAATTACCTGATCTGTAGAATATAGGTCAGGGTCTCTGCTAATATCACTTAATTCAATTTTATTATTAAGAATATCTGTAAACATTTCTATCACACCGCAGTAACCTGATGGAGTTGATCCCCCAAAGCAATAACCCTTAACCTGGTTGTTATACTCTTCAAAGAATTTGACAAGGATTTCGTATCGTTTTTTATGTTTTAGTATATAATCATCTTCAAAACCGAATTCTTTAACAAAATTGGCAAACCTTCCTGCTGCATTTTTCTTTACCAATATACCCAAATCAGTCATTTCAATTCCCCGCATAAGGTAAATTTCTGAATATCTGTATATTCCTGTAAATCCAAATGCGTCAAGATCATCCGCTACGGAAAGAATTCTTAAAAGATCATTTACATCAGAATCTCCGGCATACTCCTTATTGTCATGATTTTCAACGGCATCCAATACATCCTGAAATTCATTTAGCAGCAAATTATTTTTAATTAGAAATTGAAGGCAAAGATCTCGGCTATGCTTTCCATGCCTGATTCCGGTTTCAACTGACATACCAATGTCATGAAGGTAACTGGCAATAATCAGTTTTGGAAGAAGATGTGTGAACGAAGGTGGTTTTTGTCTGGCGACAATTATAAAGAGTTCCTTTGAATATCTCCATACTCTCCTGTGATGATCTATACCATGTGAGGATAGAGTATTTTCATCAAATATGGATATGAAAAACTCTTCAAGAATCGGCTTAAACTTATGTTCAGCAGATTCTATTGTTACGGTCAGCTTCATGTGTTGTTATAAAAAAAGCAAAAGTACGAGCCTTTTGCTTTTGAACAGGCTTTCAGAAATATAGCTAATAGTTGATCATTTTCTTGGCAAGATCAAGTATAGTTGTGTCGTCAAAAGTTACAATCCCGCCATCAGGTCCCTGCTCAAAATGAATACCAACGCTTTGGCCCTTATCAAAATTTCTCCCTCCGAAATAGTTCCTGACCGTTTCTTCATTTAGATCCAGTTTTTCTGCAATCTGTCTCATACTACCGGAGGGTAATTGGTCTTTTATCTTCCGAAGTTCGTTAAAAGTGATTGTCTTATCCATGATCTTTTTATTTGATTTATAAATACACTTGTTAAGGCACATAAAAACTCAAAGTTAAGCATTAAATAGATACACTGTAATATCAGTGTAATAATTTTAAAATAAGGCCTTAAATGATTGAATATATGATTTATACTTAAACTTATGCCACCCAACCCCCCCATTGAAGGGGTGCTAACATAGTGCTGAATAAAACCTCCTTTAGGGGGCAGGGGGCAAAAATGCTGAGGATAGTCAGAGCTTACTCATTAAATCCAAAAACAATTTCAATGCTTTCTTCTTATCATCATCAAACTCATAATCAATATTCTCTGTGAGATAAGTCCTAAGAGCATTGCCTGTTATAGTTCCTTTATTGCCGAACTCTTCAACAACTCCGACAATATTCTTAACTCCCGACTTTAAAGCTTTGTTGAACTCCTTAATAAAATTATCATCGAGTTTTTTATTTGAAACCCAGCAGGCAAAAACAAAAGGCAGTCCTGAGAAATCTTTCCAGGCCTGAGCCAGGTCGATTTTATATCTGAAACTATTTTCAAAATCGAAACACTGATCGCCTATCAGAACAACAGCTTCATTCATCCCAATATTAATAAAATCGAATCCTTTGGTTGTATTGACCCATTTGAATTCTTTTTTCCAGAAATTTTTTGCAAGCACCTTTGTCAGGTTTACTGATGATCGGGATCGGTAATCAAGATATATAGTCTCTATCATGTCGAATGGACAGTTACTGAGAAGCATTACTGTTCTGACATTTCCATTTGCTCCGATACAATAATCGCTTATAATATGATATTCTTTGAGCAGAGGAATTGCAGCAACTGGAATAAGTCCGATATCAGCTTTACCGTTGATAAGTTTTGCAGCACAATCTGCAGGATGATCTGTTTCAAGTTCGACCTTCTTATCAAATCCGCTCTTCATCAATCCATAGATAAATGGATAAGTGTTTGCATATTTTACTGCTGAAATTCTGATTTTTTCCATACCCTTCTAAAACAACG
>JANXXP010000280.1 GCA_025350595.1 Bacteroidota bacterium | reverse complement strand
CTGCTTATCATCAAGAAACCTCGTCATGTCAATTCCGGGAAGTGTTGACTTTGATACTTTCAGAATATTGTTAATATCCAGCGAAAGATCCTGAATATGGTTTGGCAAACCGACCTTGTTGCCTCCGCTGATTGTTAGTGTATCCCCAAGTAGTGTCAATGAGTGGGGAATATTAATTGACGAGAGATTAACAGTACTTGGTGTACCGCCATTGCCAATTGAAATCGAAAGATCCGAACCAACAAGGGAAAGTGTCTGTTTGTCTGAGGCCGGATCGCCCTGATCGCCTTTTTGTCCCTGTACTCCCTGCAATCCTTGCGGACCTGTATCTCCTTTTAAACCCTGGGGACCTGTTTCTCCTTTCAGTCCCTGCAAACCCTGAATTCCCTGAGGTCCCTGTGGCCCGGTATCGCCCTTCACTCCCTGCGGCCCGGCTTCAAGTGATTTCTGAGCATATAAAGCATAAGGAACAGACAGAAACTGCATAATTCCCATTTCAATAAAATCATTTTCGAATTTCACTTCAACCTTAAGATAATGCAATGAATGTGACCAATTTACCTGGGAGAGATCGGTGTAGATTCCGCCTGTCTGGACACCTTTTCCTATTATAAGTGAAAAAACACCATATTTTGAAGTTGTAATATGTGAATGAAGCTCCTGGTAAACCATCGTCCCAAGAGGGTTATCAATAATAATTGAAAATTTTACATCGATGTTCTTGCTGACCAGCTCTTTCCCAACATTATCCCTTGCTACTGCCTGATAATAGATCCCCAAAGGGACTGTACCCTGCCCATAACCCAGGATACTTATTACTGTCATCATCAGAACGACAAAGAATTTTTCTGATCTTTTCACAGGCATAAATTTTATATTACATTTTCTCAATTTTAAACGCTCTGCTTATCACTCCGTCTTTACTGAAAACCTTAACAAAGTAGATCCCCATATTAAGCTGACTTACGGGAATTGCTTTTTCAAGGTAATACTTATCAGAAAAAGATACATTTTCAGTATAAACTATTGTGCCGGCAATATTAAGGACATCTATCCGGAAATCTCTCGGCCCCTCGCCAAATAATTTGATTGTTACGATATCGGTAGCCGGATTGGGATAGACATCCACACCATTCCCTGGAGGAATAATACCTGGTAAAAATGTCATTCTCGGCTGTTGAAATCCCTGGGTGAAAGTATAATCCGAACTGCTAATTATCTCAATTGCAGTCTCTCCTATTGTTTGCGAATAGTTAACAGTTGCGGTTGCTGAAACACCCGCAACAGGAACAAGTACCTGCTGTGATAACTCCTGGGAAAACAGGTTTGTTCCTGAACACATTATTAGAATTAAAACTAAAACCAGAACTGATCTCCGCATATATAAATAATGAATTCCCCTTTCACAAGGTTAGAATAATTCTTTAATTTACATCTCAAACTTAAGAAAAATTTAATAGTGCTTAAATCTTTCCTGTATAATAACCTTATCGAAGCCGGATGCGACGAAGCCGGACGGGGTTGTCTTGCAGGACCTGTCACTGCTGCGGCGGTTATCTTACCTAAGAATTTCAAACACGAAGTTCTTAATGATTCGAAAAAACTTTCAGCAAAACAGCGAGCTATTCTAAAAGATGAGATTATTAATTTAGCGATAGCCTGGAAAGTAGCATTTATTGATAACTCTGAAATTGATGAAATGAATATCCTGAGAGCTTCAATAAAAGCAATGCATCTTGCAATCGAAGGACTGGAAAAAGAACCGCAATTTCTTCTTATTGACGGGAACAGATTCTACCCGTATAAATCAATTAAACATAAAACTATTATTAAAGGTGATGGACTTTTTTTCTCAATTGCCGCGGCATCAGTACTGGCTAAAACTTTCCGTGATGAATACATGGAAAAGATTCATGAAGAATTTCCTGAATACGGATGGAAAAAGAATAAAGGATATCCTACTTCATTTCACAGGGAAGCAATTGAAAAATACGGAATTACTCCCTACCACAGAAAATCATTCAGCCTGTTTAACACTCAATTGAAATTGAATTTTTGATCTTCACTTAATGTTAAAAAAATCAACTGCCTCTAAGACGCAAAGGCACTAAGATTCACAAAGAACTAATTATTAATAATTTACAGGATGATTGGCTTGTTGTCTTAGTGTCTTTGTGGCAAAAAAATACATTTTTTATTAACCTCCACTTTGGATTTATAAATTATCTTTACCTGCAAATAAAACCAAACTAAATAAGACCTATTATATGAAAAAATTGTTTGCTATTCTAGTGATCATGGTCGTCAGCTTTGGATTCAAAGCGAAAGCTGATGAGGGTATGTGGCTCCTGCCACTTATCGAAAAACTGAACATGGGAAAAATGACCGAACTGGGACTGAAGCTATCAGCTGAAGATATCTACAGCCTCAACAAAGCAAGTGTTAAAGATGCCATCATTATTTTCGGCGGCGGATGTACCGGAGAAATAGTTTCTTCTCAGGGACTGATTCTTACCAATCATCATTGCGGTTATGGTTCAATACAACAACATAGCAGTGTTGATCATGATTATCTACGTGATGGATTCTGGGCAATGTCGAAAGACCAGGAGCTTCCAAACCCAAACCTTGCAGTTACATTCCTTATCAGAATTGAAGATGTATCTGCTCAGATACTTGCAAACGTTAAGCCAGGGATGAGCGAGACTGATCGCACAACAGCAATAAATGAAGTACGTCAAACCATAGAGAAAAAAGCCACAGAGGGAAACAACTACAGAGCACAGGTTGGGAGTTTTTATGGAGGAAATTACTTTTATCTTCTTGTATATGAAAGGTATAATGACGTACGCTTAGTAGGCGCTCCTCCTACCTCTATCGGTAAATTCGGTTCTGATACCGACAACTGGGAATGGCCACGTCATACAGGCGACTTCAGTGTTTTCCGTGTTTATTCCGGACCTGATGGAAAACCAGCTCCATATTCAAAAGATAATGTTCCTTTGAAACCTAAACATTATCTGCCTGTTTCTATCAAAGACCTTAATAAAGGTGACTTTGCAATGATTATGGGATATCCGGGAAGAACCAACAGATATATGACTTCCTTCGAGATAAATGAGCAACTTCAGATTGTACATCCCGACAGAATAAAGATCCGTGGCATTAAGCAGGATATCTGGATGAAAGATATGCAGACTAATCAGAAGATAAATATTCAGTATGCCTCGAAATATTTTGGTTCTTCCAACTACTGGAAATACTCAATTGGTCAGAAAGCCGGTCTGGAAAGACTTAATGTTAAAGCAAAGAAAGAAGAAATCGAAAACCAGTTTAACAAATGGGTAGTTGCCACTCCTGAGCGTAAAGCAAAATACGGAGAAGCTCTTAACATGATAAAAACTTCAGTTGAAGGAAGAGCAGAATATTTCAATGCTCTTCAATACATCAACGAATGTATGCAGGGATGCGAATTGTTTGGATTGAACCGTGGTGTTGGCAACTTGATAGCCGCACTCAAAACGGGAGACAAACAAAAAATATCAGATGCAACTACTCAGTTTAAAAATAACGCTGCTGATTTTTATAAAGATTATAACCCTCCGACCGATCTTAAATCAATGAAAGCTATGCTGAATCTTTACAGAGCAGATGTACCGGCAAAATTTCATCCTGATTTTTATACCCTCGTCGTTGATAAAAAATTTAAAGGTAGCATTGATAAATTTGTTGACGACCTTTTTGCGAAGTCAGTCTTCTCAAGTGAGTCCAAATTAAACGCTTTCCTCGCAAAACCGGTACTAAAAACACTTGAAACTGATCCGGTTTATCTTACAACAACTTCATTTTATAAGGTTGGTGCTGACGTATCAAAAGGATCAAGTCAGTTTGACGCGACACTCGCAACCGGGAAAAGGACCTGGGTTGCTGCTTTAATGGAGATGGCTCCTGAGAAAACACAGTATCCTGATGCCAACTCAACAATGCGCCTGTCTTATGGAACTGTTAAGGATTACGATCCAAGAGATGCAGTTACCTATAAATATTTCACTACTCTCCAGGGTGTTGTTGATAAGTATAAACCAGGTGATTATGAATTTGACCTTCCAAAAAGGCTCATTGATCTGAATGCTAAAAAAGAATTTGGAAGATACGGATCTCCTAAAGGTTACATGCCTGTTTGCTTTCTGACAACCAACGATATTACAGGTGGTAATTCCGGCAGTCCTGTCATGAACGGAAATGGCGAACTCATTGGTCTGGCCTTTGATGGTAACTGGGAATCAATGAGTGGCGATATAGCTTACGAACCTGAGCTTCAGAGAACAATAGTTGTTGATATCCGCTATGTACTCTGGGTTATGGATGTTTATTCGGGAGCAAAACATCTTGTTGATGAGATGACGATTGTACAATAATACTTCACAATTAATATTTAAAGCTGCATCGAAAGTGCAGCTTTTTTTTATTTTGGACTATCTTTGCGTTAAATATTAAAAATATGCATTTCAGTCTGATTGAGATTCTTGCTGCTTTCATGGTCCTTTTCGCAATTATTGATATACCCGGATCAATTCCTATAATAATTGATATCAAAGCAAAATCCGGAAATATTAATTCATCCAGAGTAACCCTGGTATCATTCTTAATATTACTGGCCTTTTTATTAATAGGTAGCCCTTTACTGGGCATCTTCGGAATTGATGTATCGTCTTTTGCAATCGCCGGTTCTTTTATCATTTTTCTGATAGCAATGGAAATGATTCTTGGCATTGAACTCTTTCATCACGACTCACATGGCGAAGGATCTATATTCCCCATAGCATTCCCATTAATTGCCGGTGCCGGATCAATAACTACTATTCTTTCACTAAAAGCTGAATATCAAACAATTAATATTTTTATCGCTCTTGTTCTTAACATGTTTGTGATCTATTTTGTTCTTCGATTAACCTATATATTTGAAAAAATGCTGGGTATCGGCGGGCTCCAGATCCTAAAAAAAGTTTTTGGAGTAATCCTGTTATCAATTGCAATAAAACTGTTTGTCACAAACACTGGTATTGTACTTCATCATGCCAAGTGAAATAACAATATATACCGACGGAGCTGCTAAAGGTAATCCGGGCCCGGGAGGCTACGGTGTGGTAATGATTTCGGGTAAGCACAGGCTTGAAAAATCAGAAGGATTCAGACTCACCACAAATAACAGAATGGAATTACTGGGAGTTATTACAGGACTTGAAGCGCTGAAAATACCTGACAGCAAGGTAGTTGTATATACTGATTCAAAATACGTTGCAGATTCAGTTGAGAAAGGATGGGTGTTTCAGTGGGAAAAGAAATCATTCAAATCAAAGAAGAACCCCGACCTCTGGATCAGATTTCTTAAAATCTACCGGAAACATCATGTCAGATTTGTATGGATAAAAGGACACGCTAATAATACTGAAAATGAAGTGTGCGACCGTTTGGCAGTTGAAGCATCTGCGAAACCAATCCTGCTTGAAGATAAAGGCTATTGTCCAACAGAAGAGGACAATATGTTGCTTTGAAAGAATAGCTTATTATTAAATAATTTTGCAATTATCAGAATATTAGTGCACTTTTGTAAAAAGGCATGTCAATGCAAAAGCTTTATATAAATTCTGGACCAAATACTCCTGAGATTCATTTTTCACCTGCTGAAAATATTTTTAGTATCAGCGGAAGATCTGCTCCTGAAGATGTAAGGGCAATTTACTACCCTGTTATTAATGAGATTAAAACTTTTATTAGTGAAATAATTGATGGAAAATATAGCATATACACACCTGAATATCCTCTCATATTTAAAGTCGATTTAACTTATTTCAATTCCTCTTCTGCAAAATTTCTATATGACATTTTATCTGAACTTAAAAGACTGCCTGCATCCGGAGTTCCAATAAAAATTGAGTGGTTTTATGATGATGAAGATCCTGACATGAAAGAAGCCGGAGTCGATATCGCGCTACTCGCCGAAATGGAATTCTCCTATATCAAAAAAATGTCATAATACCTGATGAGGGGACAAAAGGAACTTTACGATCTCTTCGAAAGGATGGGAATTCAATTTGAATATCATGAACATCCTCCCCTTAATACTATTGAAGATGCCAAAGTACATTGGAAAGACTATAATTCAGGACGATGCAAAAATATCTTCTTCAGGAATCATAAAGGAGACAGACACTATCTGGTAGTCCTCGAACACCTCAGACAACTTAATATAAAAGACCTCGAAAAACGCCTGAAGCAGGGTAAACTAACCTTTGCTTCCGACCAGCGCCTTAAAAAATATCTTGGAGTTGAGCCAGGCTCTGTTTCGCCCTTCGGACTTATAAATGACAATGAAAATCATGTTCATCTGTTTATTGATGAAAAACTGAAAGAATCTGATCGTCTTGCTTTTCATCCAAACGTAAACACAGCGTCGCTCGTTATTTCCAAATCGGATTTCCTGAAATTTCTAGAGTATTCCGGAAACACCTTTGAATTTATACGTCTCTACGAATAGGAAAAATACCGGGATAAAGGTCTTATTTACAGTTGTCAAGTATCAATTTAACACATAATTGTAAAAATCCAGACATTTTTTGCAACAAAATCCTTTCTTATCCGTCATTAGCCTGAAACCTGTTAAAATTTGGATTTTCAATGAAAAGAACCTTTATTATATGTTTGTTATTTTTCTTGCTCCTGCCAGGACTTTTTGCACAAGATCTTGAAAAGAAGCAGTACTTTGCAACCAGGATAACTATTCCTCCCATCATCAATGGAGTACTTGATGAGGAAGTTTGGCTTACAGGAAAGTGGGCAGATGGATTTACTCAAAACCAACCTTATAACGGGAAACCGGAAACCCAGAAAACCGAATTCAAAATACTGTTTGATGATAATAATCTCTATGTTGCAATAAAAGCCTTTGATACAGCCCCTGATAGTATTGTTAACCGCTTAACCAGGCGCGATGAAGCAGACGGTGATCTTGTTGGTATCATTCTGGATAGTTTTCATGATCTCCGGACCGGGTTTTTGTTCGGTGTAAGTTCTGCAGGTGTAAAGTATGACCAGATGTTTACCGGTGACGGCCAAAACCAGGATGCTTCATGGGATCCGAACTGGTGGGTTAAAACATCTTTAAACAAGGAAGGCTGGATCGCTGAAATGAAAATCCCTTTCAGCCAGGTCAGATTTGATAAAACCTCAGGCGAAGTGTGGGGCATTGATGTAGCAAGAATCCTGTACCGTAAGAATGAACAATGCTTCTGGCAGCATATTCCAAGAGATGCACCCGGACTTATTCATCTTTTTGGTGAACTAAAAGGTCTGGATAAAATTAAACCAAGGAAAATTTTTGATGTAACTCCATATGCCGTTGCCAAAACCGAATCCTTTAAGTCTGTCCCTGAAAATCCATTCCAGTCCACAGGTAAACTGTCTAAATTGAATGGCGGTATAGATGCAAAAATTGGTGTGACAAATAATATGACGATGGATCTTACAATCAATCCCGACTTTGGTCAGGTTGAAGCTGACCCGTCTGTTGTAAATCTTTCTGCTTATGAAACTTTCTTTACTGAGAAGCGTCCATTCTTCATCGAAGGGAACAATATCACAAACTTTGGATTAGGTATTGGTGACGGTGGTGTTGGAAATGATAATCTTTTCTATTCCAGACGCATAGGTCGTCAGCCACAAGGATATCCCGATATGAAAGACGGGTGGTATGCTGATATTCCCACCAGAACAAATATTCTTGGAGCTGCTAAGCTGACCGGAAAAACAAAAGACGGACTTTCAATTGGTATTGTGGAAGCAATGACAGATCAGGAAATGGCAGTAATTGATACTATTGGCGGAAGAAAAAAGGCTACAGTTGAGCCGTTGACAAACTATTTTGTCGGACGTATACAAAAAGATATTAAAAACGGGAATACAATAATCGGCGGGATCTTTACAAGCACAAACAGGGAACTAGATGCCGATGTCAGAGATATTTTGCATAAGTCAGCATATACCGGAGGGTTTGATTTTACACAATATTTTAAAAATAAAAGCTGGATGTTCAACATGAATACCGCATTAAGTCTGGTGGAGGGGTCTAAAAAAGCAATATTGAATACACAGGAATCTTCAGCACATTATTTCCAAAGACCGGATAAAAACTATGCTATTCTTGATACAAACAGGACTTCGCTTGGCGGAGCAGGAGGCAGAGTGCAGATTATGAAACTAAACGGACACTGGAATTTTATGGGTGCAGCTTTATGGAAAACACCAGGATTTGAAACCAATGACCTTGGATATATGCGGGTAACTGATCAGATCCTTTATGTTTTATGGGCTGGGTATAATCAATTCAACCCAAAAGGATTTTATAAGAGTTTTAATATTAATTCTGATTTTTATTCCATCAATAATTTTGGAGGCAACTGGATCGGAGGCGGTTACGAATGGAATGCAAATATTAATTTTAAAAATTTCTGGAATCTATATACTGGTGGAAGCCTCAACACTGAATCACTTTCCTCTGACATGCTGCGTGGCGGACCAATGATGAAATTGCCCGGAAGCGTCAATCCACGCATTGGTATATCAACGGATAGTCGTAAGAAACTGGTCTTCAGCGTTAATGCTAACGGATCAAAAGGATTTAGAAACAGCTCGGATAATTTCAACGCCAGTATGGATATATCCTTCAAACCAACTAATTATCTTGTTCTTACTATCAGTCCGGCGTATAATAAGTCATATTCCGACCTACAGTATGTGACCCAGACCGGGTATAATGGTAAAGACAGGTACATTTTTGCCAGTATAAATCAAAATACCATTAGTACTTCTTTCAGATTGAATCTTAACCTTAGCCCAAATCTCACTTTCCAGTACTGGGGCCAGCCTTTTGTTGCAACCGGGAAGTATTATAACCATAAATTCATTACTCTGCCAATGGCTGATAATTACAGAGAGCGTTTCTGGACATATACCCCCGGGCAGATCTCATTCGATGGAGACAATTATACCATTGATGAAAACATTGATGGAAAAACTGATTATACAATCGGGAAGAGTGACTTCAATGTTAAGCAGTTCCTTTCAAACTTTGTTGTGAGATGGGAATACAATCCGGGTTCAACAGTATTTCTTGTCTGGAGTCAAACGAGAAGTTATTTTACCGATTCAGGTCAAATGGATTTCTTCAACAATATCGGCGATCTCTTCAATAAAGGCATAAATACACCTCATAATGTCTTCCTTGTTAAGTTTAGTTACAGGTTCGGTTTAAAATAGGTTTTAGTTTATATTTTGTATTCAGGGACAAGTCATAGCTTGTCCCTTTATGTTATATGCAACTTCACAATTGCAGCTAAGATATTTTACCTTTCTTTGAACTCTCATTTCACTTAGTAAAAATAAGTATGAAGGTATCATTGCTTCTTTTTTGTCTTGCCTTTTCATTGCAAGTATTTTCTCAGGATAAACCAGCCTATAAGGTATTTACTGGCGAGGGAAAAAAGTCAGATTTTAAGGATCTTGTTAGAGATGCAAAAAAAGCTGATGTTGTGTTTTTCGGCGAGCTCCATGATAATCCGATTGCTCATTGGCTCGAACTTGAATTAACCAAAGAACTGTTTGCTGAAAAAGGGAAGAGTCTGATACTGGCAGCCGAAATGTTTGAGACTGATAATCAGATACTTATTGATGAGTATTTTTCAGGGATCATCAAAGAGTCTTCCTTTGAAAGTGAGATCCGTTTATGGAAAAACTATGGCACTGACTATAAACCTCTTCTGAATTTCGCGAAGGAGAAAGAATTAAAATTTGTGGCTTCCAATATTCCGCGCCGCTATGCTTCGGTTGTTTCAGCCGGAGGATTTGAAGCGCTTCAAAAGCTATCTGCGGAAGGACTTAAATATATTGCTCCGCTTCCTGTTGAATATGATTCAACGCTTGCATGCTATAAAGATATGCTTTCAATGGGAGGTGAAATAGGTGGAGCTATGTCTAAAAAGGTCAGTTCCAATCTTCCAAAAGCACAGGCTATGAAGGATGCAACTATGGCCAAATCAGTAGCAAATAACTGGCAGAAAGGTCAGATGGTACTTCATTTTAACGGGAGCTATCATTCTAACAGACATATGGGAATTATCTGGTACCTGAATAAATATAATCCGGACATCAAAGTTGCAACTATCACAGCCGTTCTTCAGGACGATATTGATAAAATGGACGATGAAAACAAGGGACAAGCTGATTTCATCATTGTTATTCCAACCTCAATGACAAGGACTTATAAATAGACGTCTGGCAACAAGTGAAAACTCCTATGCCGTAAATCACATGAAGTGAGTCGGGCGTCGTTAGTCGGGCGTCGCAAAAGAGGTATGAAAAAAAGGTACCTGAACCACCGCGACCACCTGAAATGAAAAAACGATTCAGAATCTACACCACCCTATTTCGTTTCGGAGGTTTTCTGAATTTCAGAGAACAGAGCTTTGAAGCAGGCTACCTGTGAGTTCTTTACATTTTCCGGTTTGATGCCGTAATAGTTGTCAAGAAACTGTCCTGCTCCCGACCAGATTGTTTGCACCATTCCTAAAAAATGATCTTTCATTTCCGGGGTGGAATGACTGCGAAATTTAAACATATCCTGAACCTGTAATATTGCATTTCCCGGATCACGCCACGGACACGTAACAACATTCAGGCCCTTCATCGCAAAATATACAGGTGACTGAAGTGGCCTTTCGTAATGCCAGTCGCAAATAATAACATCTTTGGGTATCAAATCAATAGCCCTGAATGTACTATTCATACTTGCTTCCCATTCACCCATTCCTGTGGTTTTTCCATCAAGAAGCCTGTCGCCCCAGATCCATAGCTTCCTTCCATTAGTTGCCAGATGATCACGTATTGTACGAACCTCGCCTGCAAACAATTCTGCTTTATCTTTTCCTGAACAACGAGGACACTGTGTTTCACCTATATAAAATACCTCATCCATACCTGCATGAAAAGCATCAGTCTCAAAAACATCACATATCTCATCAACAATGGCAAATACAACTTTATGAACCTCGGGGTGAAGCGGACAATAGCTTTTACAATATAACCCGTCGGCATTAGGCCAGACATATTTTTCAGGCATCTTCACCAAAGGTGTCTCATCAAATTCAGGATATACCTGCAGAAGATTTCCGGTTTTAGCAGCCCATGACTGATGTCCCAGAAGATTTACCTGGGGAATTAATTTTATGTTATTCTTTTTGCAGGCCTCAACCAGTTTTTTAACCTCCATTTTTGATAAAGCGTCCTGATCTCTAAGTTCAGGATGGCTCTCATACTGATAATTATAATCCACCCTCAGTATCAGTGTATTTACCGACCTGGGAGCAAGTTCTTCGTTAATGAATTTAATAAACCTGTCAAGTTCTTTTGATTGTGGGGCAGAAATGCAAAAACCGCGAACCGGCAAAATATCTTTCTGATCTGCGGAAGGGACTACTGCTGTTTGTGAACGGCCTATAATGCTAATTGCAATTAGTAAGAGAGTAAAAATCTGTTTCATCTGAAATTAGTTTAATTACGTTGGTAAATCTTTATCTGATAAAGTTATTCAATTTTATTTCTACTTTGACAGATTTCAAAATCAACATGTTTTTGCCCTGAATCCCTAAAGGGAACATGTTGATTTTTCAGCTTTTCACCCTTTAGGGACGGGGCAAAAAAAGCTGAAAATCAAAAGTATCCATAATCTGTCAAAGTAGAATTAATAGTTGTATATC
>JANXXP010000279.1 GCA_025350595.1 Bacteroidota bacterium | reverse complement strand
GTGATCAACAATTTACCCAAACTTAAAGAAGAAGTCCAAAATCTTTTAATGTAATCACTAACCTTAATAAAGAGGACTTCATGTGGCATGTAGTGCCAAGCATGAAGACCAGTGTTGTACTAAATCCGGTCACCTGACCTTCTTCTATGCACTTACCACCGCTCTTCATGATCTGTGAGCAGCCCTTTTATATATTGGCGTTGTTTTTACATTTTCATTGATTTATCAATTCTTAATCGTAAGCATTCGGACAACCACAGATTTGAATGGAACTGACGCGGAGTTATCTTGCCATGTTTAATTCCCAGTACAATTTTGTTGGAGTTCTTTGAAATTCTTTAGAAAATGATTGGACAGTTCAGCTTTTTCCAATGATATCCAATAATTATTGGATTTCCACTGTAGTCTTAGACCCATGGGGACGAACGGCTTAGTCCAACTCAATTTTAGTTGTAAGCAAGCTGGGTGACCCGATTCGAAAGATTCGCTACCGTTAACCGGGTGCAAAACACAACTTGTCCCGCTGAAGCGGGATGCTTTTTTGCCAATCCAGGACTATAATATGACTATGATTCTGTAACATCAAGATTTCAACAAATCCAAATAACTTGCAGAAAGTTCACAATATAGGCTGGCGCCGATAACGCTAACTTTTAATCTCCGATGACTGCAATTTTCAAGCCATAGTTTGGGAACTAAACATTTTTAACTAAAATACATTCTTTTCGTATCTTTGACAGACTGATTAATTAAATGAAACAGAAAGTATACATAGATACATCAGTTATTGGTGGGTGTTTTGACTCGGAGTTTGAAGAATGGTCAAACAGGTTATTTGATGATTTCAAATCCGGGAAAAGAATTGCTGTGATTTCAGATATTACATTGGATGAATTATCTGACGCTCCTGAGCATGTGCAAGAAAACTTTAGAAAAATTCCGGAAGATAATCTGGAAATTTTAATATCAGACCATGAATCAAGAAAGCTCGCTGATTTATACGTCCTTGAAGGAGCTGTCTCAAAGAAATTTTATGAAGATGCCTTACATATTGCTATCTCGACCACAAATCAAGTGAATGTTTTAGCAAGTTGGAACTTTAAACATATAGTGAATCTGGATAGAATTAGATTATACAATGCTGTTAATCTTAAAAATGGTTACACTATGTTAGAAATTCGAAATCCACGGGAAATTTTAAAATTCAGCGATGATGAAGAATAAGAAAATTTTTGATGCTGTTAAAATGATGCGGGATATTCGTAATAAGCATCATGAAGAATATGAAAAGAATCCCGAATTAAGAGAAAAAAGGCTGGCAGAGATTAGGAAGAAATATTCTGCCAGAATTAAGAATAAGGAATTAGCCAACCACTAATCGGATAAATTGTCTTTTCTGCCAACCTGCAGGCAGGCATCATATTTTTGTATAATACCAAAATATCCTACGCATAAGCAAGAGTTTGGCAGCCCTTCCCTGAAACCGTCCCATCGTTTCAAAACGCATGTTTTTTTGCCCAACCGGACTTTGCCATCTAGATGACTATATCGTGACATGATAAAATCTGCCCATCTACCGGGACTTAAAACGCACGCCACCTAACGGTATTAATAGGATACTCTCTCATAGATAGTTAAACTTTGCTATATTTATGAGGAAGAACTGGTGATTACTCTAACTATTATAAAAACCTAAATCATTTGTTTATGAAAACTAAATGTTTAATTGCACTGCTTTTCATTTGTAATCAGATTGTTGCCCAAAAAGATCATAATTTTTTAGTCGGAGGTGGAATTGGCTATCGATTTTCTGATGATAACTCAGGTATAACAAAATCTAACTTCATTCAGAAACAAGAGCATCTTCTACAACTTAATCCGACACTTGGATACTTTTTTTCGGAAAACATTGTTGCTGGATTAGGTATTGAATACTTCTATGATAACATTAAATACGACAATTACAGTTATTATAAAGCTGTTGAAAAGGACCTTTCAATTGCACCATTTCTAAGGTTTTACACCAAATTTGGTCTGTTTTTTCACGCTGAATTTGACTATGGAATTTCAAAACTATCTTTTAAAGGTAGACCTCTTCCTGGACAAACAGGATTTATTGAGTTATCTGAATATTATAATTTTAAAATAATAGGTTTTTCTGCTGGAATTGGATACTCAATTAAATTAAATGAATATATAGGTATCGAACCTTCTATCAGATATATAGATGGAAAATTCAACGAAAATGATGCAAAAAACGATTTCAACAGAAAGGGATTGCTGACGAATATTGGGATAGTCTATTTTTTGAAATAGCTTATTTTCATAAAGATAGTTTAATATAAGAAATGCTTCGGAAGGCAGCTATTGTAACTTATTCTCTGTTCACCACAAGCATCGCAATAATCTATGTGTCCCCCCAGAATCGATGTACGGCATTTGTGTAAAGCATCGAACGTACTCAGGGTAAAACTCCATTAAGCCCAAAAGGCTATTTTTTGGAGATCTTCTTATACCAGAAAAAATACTCCTTTTGTCTTCGTTTCTCCTCTATATTCCTTGCCACATAAACTTTTTTACCGGAATATGGATCAATTCCTGTATAA
>JANXXP010000277.1 GCA_025350595.1 Bacteroidota bacterium | reverse complement strand
AATTCTCCTTTAAGCCCCCACTTGTTCCATTGATATGAAATACGTACATTATAAAGATTAAATCCTTTCTGCCAGTTTTTATAAATAGCCGGATCGAGTTCTCCGTTATAGGCTTTAGAATCAGTATATATGGCCCATTTCGATTGATATTCAGTTCCAAGGCTCAATTTAATATTCTTACCAATTGAATAAACAACTTCCGAATAAAGCTGATGTTCAGGAGAATTTGGCAGCCATTGTCCTGCTGCCGGCGGAGAAGTCAATACGTAAGCAGCATCGGTATAAACAGGATCTATCTTTGACGATGTATACTTATAATTTGAGAATGTATATGCAGCCTGGATGTTCAGGTTTTTAAGCAAGCTAAAGGAAAAAAAGGCTTCTATCCCATATCGTTTGCTATTTCCCGCATTTCCATAAAAAACTTCCTGATTTCCTCTTCCTTTTTGTTTAAACCTGAAGAAATCATTTTCTGTATTCATAATAAAACCTGTAAGCTCATAGGAGAATTTTTCTTTGTAATATCCTCGTACTCCAGCTTCAGAGCAATTAGAAGTAGCCGGTATCAGGTGAGTATTGAAACCGCTATAACCTGTTGGATTACTGGCTAGTTCTTCTGTTGATGGAGGCATAAAACCCTGACTCCGGTTTATAAAAATAATTGCCATTTTAATGATTGAATAACTAACTCCCAGCCTGCCAGACTCCTTCTGAAAATCCTTTTTTGTTCGGGCAGCATCCAAACCTTTCATTTTGTCAGTTAATTCACTGTTCATTCCATCATAACGAACACTTCCGATCAGATTGAACTTTCCAATTTCTAATTTGTACAGACCATATACTCCAAAACTACCCTGAGAAATTAACTGGTTGGCCAAGAGAGAATCTGTCTCAAGGTTAGTCTCATTTATACTTTCCACTCTTGCCGGGTTACCTGCACTCTGTAGTTTGTATATATTGCTATTCTGCCATTTTAAGTCGGATCCAACACTGAAATCATTTTTTATTTTTCCGGTCACTATACGCAAATTATACTGAAAGCTTGCTCCCGGGTAAGTAATGGTCCTATATTCAGCAGCCTTATTACTGGTTTCTTTATAGTTAGATGAATGCAGAAATGAAGATGCTTCAACATCCTGTGATTCACTGATTTTGTATGTTGAATGAAAACCTATTGTAATCCGGTTCGTCTTCTGGTATTCATTGAAAGGAGATGCATCAGAATTAGCTTGTCTGAGGTTATCAAATTGTTCCAGATTCAATCCTTCAGGATTTTGCTGAAAATATCCTGTATAAGAAATTATTTGAGTTACAGAGAGTTTCTTTGAAGGTTGAAAATTTACTTTTTCGTACAACTTATTGCTCCAAAATGCCTGATGATCGCGATAACCGTCGCCACCAGAATGTGAATAGCTTATGCGATAATTTAAATCTTCTTTCGAACCATCAAACTGGATCAATGATTTAGTGAAACCATTTGAACCAAGTGTCTGACCTATTTCACCTCCAATTGCTTTTAAACCCCCGTCATTTGTAGAAAGATTCAGTATTCCGGCGGCACCGCCACCTCCATATGACCCGGCGGCAGGCCCTCTTAAAACCTCAATTTTATTTAATGTACTCCAATCAACATCGTAAAGATCAGGAGCAAATCCCGAAGGATCATTTACAGGTATGCCATCAAGAAATACGCCTATTCCTCGTAATCCACGTTCAGTCAAAATACCCTGTCCTCGTATTGAAACATGAACACGCTCTCCATCATGTTGATTATCAATGCGTACTCCTGGAGTTAATCGCAAAGCTTCTTCTACTGCTGCTCCTTTTGGCATGATTGAAAGTATATCTGGAGTTACGAGTGAAATTGATCCGGGATTATTTTTAAGTAAAATTGGTAATCTATTTGCAGTAACAATTACTTCCTCCAGTTTAATCGTTTTTAATGAATCTCTTTTCTCGTTCTGCCCGATTACTAAGTTGCTGATAATTAGCAAACCTGTGACAATAACTAACACATTTTTCATAAGTTTAATCAGAAGGTTTTATTTTTTTAGTAGATAAGTTTTTGCCAGTTCTTCACTGTCTTTGTATTTAGCCATTAATTTTTTTAGTCGTTCTTGCAAATCGGCTCTTACAGATGCATAAGATGGATTGTTGTAAACATTTTTCATTTCCATTGGATCAGCTTGAAGGTCAAATAACTCCCACTCGTCAATATCATAATAGAAATGGATGAGTTTATATCGTTCAGCACTAATGCCATAATGTCGTTTTACACTATGAACAGCCGGATATTCATAATAATGGTAGTAGTGTTCTTTTCTCCAGTCTGAAGGTGTTTTTCCCTTCAATACAGGGACAAGGCTGCTTCCCTGCATGTCGGATGGTATTGTTACACCTGCTATATCAAGAAATGTCTCAGCAAAATCGATATTTGAGACAATGTCTGTATTAATACTTCCAGCTTTGGTAATCCCCGTCCTTCCGATATCGCCATACCCCATATCATCTTTAAGTTATAGGTGGAAATTTATAATGATGGCAAAGTAAATTTTAATGTACTTCCAACTCCCAATTCGCTTTCAACAGTGATTTTTCCACTATTTTTTTCCACAAATTCCTTACAGATAATCAATCCAAGTCCGGTACTGGCTTCTCCATCGGTACCGCTTCGCCTGGCAGTTTCACAAAGCCGGAAAAGATTATCAAGAATATTCTTATTCATCCCTATGCCGGTATCTTTGATGGTAATTTCGACATAATTTTCTGATATAGGTTTTGCTGATAGGCTGACTTTTCCTCCTCTGGGTGTAAATTTTACAGCATTAAAAGTCAGGTTTCTAATTATAGATCCAAACATATTACTATCAGCGCAGATAAGCATGTCATCCGGGATATCAAAAGCAAATGTAATTCCCTTTTTTGTCGCCGTTTCAAGTACAGGTTCCAGGCATTCTCCAATTTTCGGCATAAGTAAAAATCGTTCAGGATTAAAACCGGTAGCACCTCTTTGAAATCTTGACCATTCGAGAAGATTCTCTAATAAGTGAAAAAGATTCATTGCAGATGTTTTCATACCAACGGCAATCTTTTGAACTTCTTTAATTGATAAACTATCAAGTTCCTCAGCCATCAATTGTGTAAAGCCCAGGAATGCGTTGAATGGGCTTCTCAGGTCGTGTGCAATAATTGAGAAAAATTTATCTTTTTCAGCATTAGATAAAATCAGTTCTTCATTTTTAAGTTGAATGGCCAGTTCAGATTGTTTTTCTTGTGTTATGTCTTTAATAACTCCATCATAGGCTATTAGTTTTCCATTTAGATTATACTTTGGAATAGAAGTATCTCTTATCCATTTAATTTTACCATTCTTGCAAATTATTCGATGTTCGGATGGTGGTAAGTCAATATTATCAAGAATTTTCAGAAATCGTGCAGCAATTTTCTCTCTTTCCTCAGGTACAACCATGTTAATCCAAAGATAGGGATCGTTTAAAAATTCTTTTGATGAATACCCGGTTATAGCTTTACAAGCTTCATTATGAATAGTTTTAACTACTTTTCCATTTTTAACAATAACTGTATATAAATAGTCAGTTAACCCTTCAGTTATCCTTTTATAACGATTTTCGCTTTCAATTAATTTTATTTCGGTTTGTTTCCTGTCTGAAATGTCCCGGATAATTAATTGTACCGCAGGCTTATTTTCAAATATGACAGACATTGCTTTTACTTCTATATCAATCTCCGAACCGTCGAGTATTATAAATTTTTCTTCCGCGATAGGCAATACGGTTCCTTTAGGGGTGACTTTTTTCATCCTTTCAATTACGAATTCGCGATAATCAGGATGAACAAATTCTATGAGCGATTTTCCTAATAAGTCTGCCTTACTTTGAGCTCCCATCAGACGAAGACATTCACGATTCACAAAAACGACTTTTCTGTCTCTGTATATTGCAATTGCGTCAGGTGAATTTTCCACTAGGATGCGATACTTATTTTCGCTTATCTGAAGGGCTTCATTTTGTAATCTGAGTTCTTCCTTTTGCATCTGAAGCTCAGTGAGTAGTTTTAAAATATCGGCTTCAGATTTAATCGTGTCTATCATTATTACATGAGATTTCGAAAAGGAAATCTAAAGTTACACTATAAATTCAGAATCAGACTGAAATCTTAGAAATAAAGGTGAGATTAAGGTTAAGGTTAAAAATAAAGAAATTACACTTAATGCCTGACGCCTCAAGCCTCAAGTCCTACTTATACGAATCATTGTGCACACTCTTCACTGCTCTCCCTGATGGGTCGTTTATATTTCTGAATGAAGCATCCCAGGCCAGAGCTTCGGGTGTAC
>JANXXP010000252.1 GCA_025350595.1 Bacteroidota bacterium | reverse complement strand
TATTCACGATCAAAGATCGAATGGGGTAATCCCGGTCAACTAAACTGGATACCCTCAAATGCTGATCGCCCTCATAATTTTAATATAACTGGTAAGTATTACTTAAATAGTAAAACGAGTTTCGGATTTAACTGGATTTATGCTTCGGGTTCTCCCGCAACAATCTATATGCATGACACATCTTATGGAGAGTGGTTCGAGTCAAAAAACAACATAAGGTACTTTGCTTATCATCGATTAGATCTGTCTTACCGGCAGGTAATTTACAAAAGAAAATTCTCAATTCTCCTCGATGTTGATATCTACAATGTATATAACAGGAAAAACACTTTCTATTTCCTGCAAGCTTATGATGAAGATGAGAAAAGATATTACTATAAAAACATATCTCTTTTCCCTGTAATGCCTTCGTTGACTTTAACATTTAAATATTAAAGTTATGTTGGAAGAAATGACTAATAAAACAATCAAACCTATTGTTTTTAAAAACATCTACGGGTTTTGTCTATTTTGATTACAATGATATCATAATGTGTTCGGCAGATGGGAATTGTACAAGTGTATTTACACTTGAAAGTGAAATCCCGGTTAAAGTCCTTCACAACATGGCCTTTATAGAAAGAAAATATTGCGATGACAATTTTATCAGATGTCATAAATCGCATATCATTAATTTAATACATCTTGAAAAACTGATAACAAAAAGACATCAGGTTCAATTGAAAAGAAATTTTATTGTACCTCTTTCAGATTATTGCTGGACAAAAATCAGACAAATGTCAGAAATGAATATCCATGAAATTTGAATTATAGTAATTTATTTAAAAAACTAAATTTCAAAGAGAATGAACCATAATAATATTTATCAAATATTTATATTCGGGAAAATATCTCCGAATCAATTCAAACCGTCCTTAAGAAAATTGGTACAGATCAATGCAACAATCTTTATAGTGTTTATGCTTTTTAGTTGTGAAAACAATGAAACATACTATCGCCCAAACCTGCCGGAAAAGCTTTGTTGTATTGGAATTATTGATGTTGACGATACATCCAAATTCAGCTTCTCATTACGTGACATAAGAGATATCAGGAACAGCACCCGCTATATTACTTTTGAAAAGTCATTTCAATCTGAGTACCCAAATGAAAAAACCGATTCATTACGCGATTTTTCATTTAAAATTTCCAATGGAAGTGAAAATGTCTTCAATTTTACTACTGACAGTTCAATCAGGAATCTGCTAAAGTTGGAAATACCCGCTAATTTAACCTTCTATTCAGGAATGACATATTTACTGACAGCCAGGGAAAGAGATTTACCCGAAATCTCTGCACTTGTTACTGTTCCAGAACCACCCATTGGTTTAGTTTTAAAATCATTTAAAAAGGAAGTCGTACAGGTCAATCCGTCATCCTGTACTGGAAGGAATATTGCAAGTACAGTTGTTTTTGATATTTCTTTTAATAATAATTTCGAATCTAAACATTATTATATGATTATTGTGGAAGGAGAAGGTCGTAATGCATCTCTAATACCTTACTCTGGTCCTCTGGATTTTTCTATTTTAGAGATCAATTCTCCTGGGTTTTTTGCTGAAATGCAAGGTTTGAACACTTATCATTGGATCTGCAAAAATGGTACTCTTTATGGCCCCATCTCCCAAACCCTTGGTTATTTCATAGATGGTAGTAAAATTACAAGTGATGTCTGTAACATTAAACTATCTGTATTATATAATGATGGATATTCTCCAGTTGAAAAGCTAACATCAGCAAAAATCAAACTTATGTCAATTCCGGTAGAATTATATAATTTCGAGAAGATTCTTCATGTATATGATAGAAATCTTGGAGATCCATTTACCGAACCGATTTATCTGAACGGAAACATAAAAGGGGGAAACGGAGTTTTTGCAATATGCAGGAGTGGTGAACTTATCATAAAATTTTCTCCTTGGTATTAAATTAATAAATGTAAGATTTACAATTCTATTATATAGAATATATGATAATCTAAGGAAAACACGCAAGACTTACCAGAATCAAAAATCACTAATGCTAAAGAAATATGGAACCCCGAAATTTCATTAAAGAATTCATTTCGACAGGTGTATTTGAAAGACTTTTAGCAAAAAACATTATAAAACTATTTTTTATTAGTTTGATAATTTTGCCTGTTTTATTGATGTGTCAATGTGAAGGCAATGAGCGGTTCTACCGCCCAAATTTGCCGGAAAAGCTTTGCAGCATTGGGATTATTGATGCCGATAATACTTTAAAAAACTATACATCTCAATTTTATACTCCAATAAATTTTGCCCGTTACATTTCATTTGAAAAATCATATCAGGTAGAGTATCCCGAAGAAATTAAGGACTCTTTGAGAGATTTCTCATTCACCATTTCATTACGTGAAAAGGAGTTGTATAAATATCGATCCGATGCGCCTATCAAAGACCTGGTAGGGTTCAAATTGCCCGATAACCTCGAATTCTCTTCGGAAGAGAAGTATTATCTTCGGGCAAATGAAAAAAGTACTTCTGAAATATCTGCAGAGATTTCTATACCTGAACCTCCTTTAGACCTTAAATTAATTTCATTTAATAAAGAAACTGTTTCAATCTCTCAATTTGAGGAATGTCGCAGACCCTTTGATGATATATTGAAATATGCAATATTTAATTTTTCATTCCGCAGAGATATCAGTCATAAATCTTATTATGCAATTTTATTAGAGGGTACTGGAATAAATCAAAGCCTGGCACCGGGTATATCAGGATATCTCGATTTTTCCATGAGAGAAAGTAACACACCCGGATTTATTGCTGTTTTTTATGGGTTAAAAATGTTTCATCTTTTTTGTATTGACAGACGTAACCTTCTAAATGAGAGTCCGGTTTACGCATATTTTATCGATGGCAGCAAAATTTCCGGCAATACTTGTAATGTTACCCTTTCAGTTAAATTTAACGATGGATATTCCCTATTTGATACTTTTACTTCTTTCCGGGTTATACTTTTATCTATTCCAGAGGAATTATACCTGTTTGAAAAAAGCCTTTACAGTTATAGTAAAGTATCTGGTGATCCTTTTTCTGAACCTGTTTATCTTAATGGGAATATAAAAGGAGGAAATGGAGTTTTTGCAATATGCAGAAGTTCTGAAATACCAATAACTTTGCCTTTTCCCTGGTATTGAACGCTATCAATAGTGCAGTCAATGGAATTCATGATAACATTTAGGCCATTAGATCCATATTTACCAAACAGGTTTTAATGGATCTCTTACAGATTGACAATTACGTCATTGATTTTGGCATTTACATTCCTTAATTTCTCTGTATCATCACTTTAGGAGAAATAGCCTATTGCCTTTCATCATAGGCTTCTTAACTTTAATACTCCGTAAATTACATTATATGCTCCAGTATTAACCAATTCTTAATTTTTATTGCCATGAGATTAATTCTAATGTTCTTTCTTGCAATTTCTTTTCAATCTGTAATTGCTCAGACACCCACTTTAACGTGGGATTATCCTATAAAGCCAGGGAGTGAGAAGTGGAAATCTCTGAAATCTCACATTGAAATGGTGGGAATATGTCAAATTCCCGAAGATATAATTCATTCATTATCAACTAAGGTTCTGATTGATGTTTGCTTGAACTATCCGCTTTTTTTCAGTCTGACTGCCTTTAATAATATGCAGGAGGGTTTTGAACAGGTAAGTTCAGAGTTCAATGGATTTGTAGAGCTTTATCAAAGAAAGGATTTTGGAAAAGAGTTGCTCATACTTTACCATAATATTAGTATTGATGATGTTAGATCAAAATTAACAGACCTTGATAAAGGTCGATACATGTTTCGGACATTCTATCTGGAGCTAATGCTGGCTCAGAATAATGTTTTTAATAACTTAAGTAATGCTGATTTGAATGAATTATTAATTGAAAGTTACCAAAAAGCCAAACAAAAAAAAGAATCAAATTATTCAATTTTTCAGATTCAAGCTACATATCTTGTAATGGGAAGATTATTGGATTTCAAAAAATACGAAGGATTTGCTAAAAAAATTGCGGCTAAACCGGAAGTATACACTGCGTTTCTTAAAACAGTTTTCGTAAAAGATACAGAAATACTAACCGAAATTGGAAATTCAGCAGCAGATTTTATTAAAAATTTATAGAAATAATTTATAATTAAAACAAAAATCATGAAAAATGTTTTTATTATCACTACAATTATTCTGTTTTTTAAGATAATACCTCTAAATGGACAATACCAAAGTGCAGTTATTCAAACACCACGTGGTCTATCTGTCGATGCTTTAAGGTTTATTGGAACAGATTTTACAGTACCTGAAATAACATATTGGAATTATTATTGGACTAATGGATATAATTGTAGAATTCTCGCAAATTCAACCAATTATTATAATTGTCATGGCTATGCATGGTATGATATTGAAGGGCATATGGCACAATCTGATCTTCTTTGGATAAATGATGTAGATCAATATGGTAATCCAATAAACAATGTAACCAAATATTATTCGGGTGATAACCGTAGTTATACCCAAGTAACTACAGTTACAGACCATCTAAAAGTTTCATATTATCCACGGGATCATTCTGCATTAACAACTCAAGATCAAGATTCGGTAATATCAAAATGGGCATATGGTCCATTGGTTAAACATACTCTTGCCTCATGTCCGTTTTATCCCAGTTCACAAATTAAATATTATAAACTCAATCCCGGAATCGATGGAAGTACGACCGCACTATGTTTGAATCAGCAAGCTATATTTACTTCTAATACCTCAATTTCTGGATCAACTTACACCTGGTCTAAAGATAATACCCTTCTTGATGTTGTAAGCGGTGCAGGTACTACAAGTTATACAGTAGCAGCGAAAGCTGGTTCAGGTAATGCATGGTTAAATCTTCAAATTACTACTCCTAGTGGTGAAGTGGCAACAACTGCAAACAAAAATGTTTGGGTTGGAACTCCAATACTTAATTATGTTACTGGACCGGGAAGCGGCTATACGTACAACACTTACACTTTCTATGCTGATCCTCGCCGCGATCCTCTTTCACAAGCAGAATATACCTGGATTCTAAATCCACTGAATGGCAATAGTGTACGACCCTATTATGATTATGCTGATATTGCTTTCTATACATCATATGGTTTCTACCAAGTTGTCGCAAGAGCTGAAAACACTTGCGGAATGTCCGACTGGGCAGTGACAGGTATAAGTATAAGTGATAATTATGGTTATTCTTTGTCCCCAAATCCTGCTTCAGGGAATTTAACGATTATAGTTACAAAATT
>JANXXP010000245.1 GCA_025350595.1 Bacteroidota bacterium | reverse complement strand
TGATGGCAATGACCTCGAGGATTCATGTCTGAAATCGTGTTATTCGTGTATATGTAACTTTTATAATCAACGTGATCATAAATTCTTTGACCGGAATATGGTAAGGGCTTTTCTTCTTCAGTTGTCCGCACTTGAGACCTTGAACTCCTCAATCGATGACAATGTTCAATATGATGCTTATCTGAAAATGAACCTGACTACTCTGGAAACAGAAGTTCTGAAAAGACTCAAAGAGCAAAAAGTCAGTATCCCTTCAGATATTCATAAAGTGATATCAAAAGATGGAGAGCCAATTGCTGAAGTTGACTTTTACTATGATCCAAAGGTATGTGTATTTATTGATGGTCCGGACCATGATAAAGAGCATATTAAGATTGATGATGAGAAGAAGAGAACCAAGCTAAAGAAGTTGGGGTATAAGGTATTGGTAGTACATTATAAGGATATAATGAAGGGATTAGAGGAGATTGTTTCTTCATTGAGATAATTTAGTGTATATCTGTATATAATCCAGTAGTGATCTATCAGATTATATCCACCTTTTTGACTCTGGGAACAAGACATGAGCCCATTTCAGTTCAATTGGCTATTTAAATAATACAGGGGCGACCAGGTCAAGAAGAGGGGGAAGCTGTCTTAATCCTTTTTGGAAAAACAAATTATTTATAAAGATTGAAAAGGGAATCATTCTATTCATTAAATATTGTTGAGCTTCTGCATAAGTATTGAACTTAATGTCAGGGTTAATCCGAATATAATCATGATATGCGTCAATAACAATCTGTAAGGGCATATTTTTAGTCAACCCTACCTGCTGGTTTATTCTGGTATCAATATTTATTACAGTAAGAGGTTTTATTCGATGAATAAATAACCCCTCGTTAGATAATTCGCCCAATTCATTCTGGAACCAAAATATAGCAACTTCATATTCGCCAATGTATTACTTATACGCAGGAGAAGATGAAAATAGACATATAAACTTTAAAAAGAACATCATATTGAAGAAGTCTACCAATATTAGCTATAGTTAAACGATAAAAAGTAAAAAAATGGCATATAAAAATCAAAAGAAGAATCAACTTCATCAGGCTAAAATTAGAACTGCTAATGCAAGTAAAAAACATGAAAAGGAAAGAAGCCGTAATCAGAAGGAATTATCTGTGATGACCGACGATTATTTACGACTTATGAGACAAAACGGATTAATATAACAAACCGCCCTTTTCTATACATATCCCTGTGGCAGGATGGAACCGGTTTAACCAGGTGAAGATCTTCTCTAAAGAATCTCCCGCAGCTGCTCTGATAAACTTTCTCTGAAACATTAATCAACGTCTGGCTTTATAACCCATGCAGAAAGTTCAGGAATTTATAACTATCTATCAGGGCGGATCGGATTTACCAGGAGAGGATCCTATAGCTGTCGAAAACAGAAATCCATAAGCAAATTTCAATTTTGGGAATTGAGATATTTAAAGAGATCCTCAGATATTAATCCTAAAGTACGAAGATTACTTTTAATTATAAACTGTGGTACGGGATCTTTCGAGGATTGAATAATTACAGGTCTGGTTAAGTCTTTTCTAGCCCATATTTCATGGCTCCCCTTTGTTCTGACGTGATTTAAACCTAAATGAATTAAAAATTTTCTGAAATCGTTTAATCCAATATTCTTAAGAGAATAAGCCATCAAGCGAACTCAGGAATATTAATAACCTTATTCCTTTTCTGAAAATCATAAGTATTAAATATCCTTTTAAAATCCTCATTCGATTCAAGTAGCTGTTCCATTGTTGGTGGTATCGGCTTTTTATGAAGATTTTTTTTAACCTGCCATCCATGCTTTTCAAGATCTTCAGCAAGCGTTTTTTTATTTACAGTATATCTGAAATATTCTGAAAGCGTTTCTTCAAAAGCATGATTAGCTTCTGCTTCTGTATCTCCATAGCCGCTAAGGTCCAATGCAGGACAAAAAGCAATTATATTTTCATCTTCTTCAAAAATAATCAACGGTAATGTACATTCTATCTTATTT
>JANXXP010000229.1 GCA_025350595.1 Bacteroidota bacterium | reverse complement strand
GTTCACTATGCCGGTATTGCCTGTGATATGGATACTATTATGGATATTGCAAAACGGCATAATCTATTAGTTGTTGAAGATGCTGCACAGGCAATAGATTCATTTTATAAAGGGAAACCACTCGGAGGAATTGGACACTTTTGTTCATTTTGATTCAATGTTTGATCGGTGTGCGTGCTTTTCCGACTTCAAAGCCATGGATATCAAAAACTTATTCGGTACAATACCCGTGGCCAAAAATTACGTCCTTAGGTTCATTCAACGTTAAAAAGTTAGGGAATATGGAATTAGTAATTGGGGCAGGACAAATAATTCCTACCGCCGATGAGTTTATGCTTATCTCAGGTAACTTTTTTACTCCCTTTTATTGGAATTATATAAAACACTCTGAGTTGGGGGAACGAAAAGTATTAGAAAAAATTTTATCAGAAGGAAGCGATTCTCTTTATATTATGACTACTCAGGCTTCAGACTGGCCTTTATCGCAGCAATTGCATGGCATCGGATATGTAATTCGGAATATAAATGAGAAAAAAGCTTTTAATTCTGGCTTATGTTTTGTGCGGGGTAATAAAAAAATATTTGTAAAAACTATAGATATAGAACGCACCCCGGAGTCTTTTAATAATGCTTTTCAAACTATTGAGAACAGACCCCTTTACATTTTGGCAGATTGGGATTGGCAATTATTTTTAATTAATGAAAGAAAAACAAATGCGGAACCTATTTCTAAAAAACTTTCAATAGTCCGGTGATGAATTGTTTTTGCCTTGAACCTTGAACCTAATAAGCGCGGAACATTCCATACTTTTGTCTTTTATCTTGTTTTTGCCTTGAACTTTGAACCTAATAAAGCCATAACGCCATAACAGTTTTACCTTGAATTACTCTTGCCTGCACTCAACGTTCAACACTAAACAACCCACATGGCTTAATTTTGAACTTTTAAACAAAGTGGCTAAAAGGTTATTTACAAATAACAAGTAATGCTCTTTAAATCAATCCTTATTAACAACAGTAAACGATCGGTTAAGGCTTATAAAAACATAATCGCATTGTTTGTTATTAAAGGTGTTGGGATGGCTATCGGTTTTGTATTAGTTCCACTTACTCTTAATTATCTTGACCCTACTCGTTATGGCATTTGGATTACGATAAGCACTTTTGTTACCTGGCTTGCGCTTTTCGATGTTGGTTTGGGTAATGGCCTGCGTAACAGACTTGCAGAAGCCATTGCAAAAAATGACATGACCAAAGCCCGTATTTATGTTAGCACTACTTATGCAGGACTTGCGATTGTTTTTACAGGAGTTTATATTTTGTTTTTCATTGTAAATATTTTTCTGGATTGGACCGTAATTTTAAACACAAGTAAAGATTTAAAAGATGAATTAAGACTTCTTTTAAGCATAGTTTTTCTGTTTTTTTGCATACAGTTTGTTTTAAACCTAATTTATACAATTGCTTTTGCTAAACAGGAACCGGCATTAACACAGGCATTTGGTATTTTGGGTAGTCTCCTTTCATTGGCCGGTATATATTTGTTAACTATTTATACCCATGGGCGATTGATTTATCTTGGCGTAATGCTTGCCGGAGTTCCTTTAATAACAGGTTTAATAATTACAATTATACTTTTTAATACAAGATACAAAGACATTAAACCTTCTATCAAATTTGTACGTTTTTCTGAATTGAAAAGTTTATTAAATATAGGACTTAAGTTTTTTTTCCTTCAAATCATTGCACTTATTTTATATCAGACAAACATCATTATTATTGCTCAATTATTTGGACCTACAGAGGTTACCCCTTATAGTATTGCTTTTCGGTATTTTGGTATAGCTACTTTTGCATTTACAACAATACTTACACCCTATTGGAGTGCTTTTACAGATGCCTATGCCAAAGGAGAGATAGATTGGATTAAAAAGGTTATAAAGAATTTAAAATTAATCTGGGTTGGCTTACTGGCAGTAATAGCAGTTCTTTATTTTTCATCAGGTTTTCTAATCCCGTTGTGGGTTGGTGATAAAGTAATTGTTCAAAAAGAATTATATTTTTTTATGGGACTATACGTTCTTATAAATGCTTTGTCTGCCATATATAGTTCATTTTTAAATGGCATAGGAAAAGTTATGTCACAATTTTACATAGCTGCAGGGGTTGCCATTATATATATTCCTTTAACAATATTTTTCTGCAAACAATTTGGTATTATAGGGATAATGATCACAGTGATTATATTCGGCCCGGTTTCACTTTTTATTTATGATTGGCAATATAAAAAAATAATAAATGGTACAGCAAAAGGGATTTGGAATAAATAGTTAAAATAGCATGAAGATTCTTATACTTACAAGTGCTCACCCGTATAAAAAAGCCGGTATTGTAGCTCTTGATCTATATAATGGTTTAAAAGAAATTAAGGGGAATGAAGTTAAAATAATAGTAAGAGAATGGGATAAATATACAGATAAGAATATAATACCCATTGATACTAGCCTACATGAATTCTGGCGCAGAATATGGGACATCCGGCGAAGAATAATTAAGAAATTACTAAAAGTATTGTTCGGATATAAAATAAACGAAGAACCTAAGGTAAAGACAAATCCTGATTATTGTGTACAGGGGGTTGATCAAACGATTACTTTTTTTCAGACAAAAAAGATATTAAAAAGAGCGGGTTTCAGGCCTGAAATTGTTATAGTTCTCTTTATGTCATCGTTTATCTCCTTTAAGAATTTAAATGAAATATTTAAACTAACTGGTGCTCCCATTTTCTTGTACCTTATGGATATGGCTCCATTTACAGGAGGCTGTCATTATGCTTGGGATTGTAACGGTTATACTGACAAGTGTGGCTATTGTCCGGCTCTTTATTCAGAAAATCAGAACGATCAATCCCGTGTAAATTACCTGTACAAAAAAAAATATATTGAGAGTACAAACATTATCCCAGTCTCAGGGACAGAATGGCAAAATATTCAACTTGGCAAAAGCAGCTTATTTAAGAATAAAAGAAAGTTAAAAGCATTATTGCCGATCAATGAAAATCAATACTTTCCATATAACAAAATAGAGAAAAGGCATGAACTAGGATTCCCTTTTGATAAAAAAATCGTTTTTTTCGGTGCTTTTTCAGTTGACGAAAAGCGCAAAGGGTTTAATTACCTAATAGAAGCTCTTAATATACTTTCCAAAACAGTTGAAGATTCTTCAATGATACATTTGGTAATTGCCGGTAATAATAATCAAAATCTTAAATATATTTTCCCTTTTTCGTATACATTCCTAGGTTATTTAGATCATAATATTCTTCCAGCAGTATTTCAGTCAGCAGATATTTTTGTATCACCCTCTATCGAGGATTCAGGGCCAATGATGGTGAATCAGTCTATTATGTGTGGTACGCCAGTTGTAACATTCGAAATGGGCGTTGCATTAGACCTTGTGCAAAACGGAGAAACAGGCTATAGAGCAAAACTTAAAGACAGCAATGATTTTGCAATTGGAATTAAATATATTTTAGATTTGAATGATTTGGAATATAGAGACATGAGTACAAAATGTAGAGAAACTGGACTTAGTTTATATCAATCCAATAATATAGCAAAAGAATGGATGGAGATTTTTAAGAATTATTCCTAGTCGGAGTATGCAAATAGATAAATTAAAATGAGACAGTGAATATCTTGGATATCAAACTGGTAAAGCAGTGATCTCAGATTGTCACAAAGAACAATTTGAAGAATTAATGGAATGTTTAATTAAGTCAGGGATAAAGCTTATCTATGTTTATCCTTTAGATCGGATTTCTAAAACCACTTTATTTATCTATAAAGTTCCATTAATTGCTACAAACATAACATTTGTGAAAAATAATATTTTTTCATTAAAAAGCATAAACAATATAAAACCTTATGATTCAGATGACCAATATGAAGAAAGTGAAAAATTAGCTCTTTTGAGTGGACAATATTCTCGATTCAGAAGGGACCGCAATTTTAAATAATGATTTTTTTCGCTTATACACAGAATGAATTAAAAAATCGATTAGTAAAGAAATTGCCACGGATGACGAAAAAATTAAAGGATTTGTAAGTTATAAAATAACATCAACAAATGACATAGTTATTGGTTTAATTGCTGTAGACTTCTTGGAACAAGGCAATGGGATAGGTAAAATATTAATGCAATCTATCAAAAACATTGCCTTTCAAAATAGCTTAAAAAAAGTAATTGTATCTACTCAATTGGAAAACACACATTTAATGGCTTTTTACCATTCATGTGGTTATAGAATAAGAGAGCAACAAGAAATTTTTCATTTATGGATTCATTGAAAATTCCATTCAACAAACCCTACCTCACCGGGAAGGAAACTCAATACATTGAATTAGCCGTTAGGTCAGGCAAGATTTCAGGTAATGGTAGGTTTACACAGAAATGTCAAAAGTATTTGGAGGACAAATATGGATTCAAAAAAGCGCTCCTAACTACCTCATGTACTGATGCTCTTGAGATGTGTGCTATATTGGCAGACATTAAACACGGTGATGAAGTGATAGTGCCCTCTTATACATTTGTTTCTACTGCATTAGCTTTTGTCAGGCAGGGGGCGAAAATTGTTTTCGCCGATAGCAGGCCGGATCATCCCGGAATTGATGAAGAAAAATTAGAAGAGCTAATTACACCCCGAACCAAAGCTATCGTCCCCGTTCATTATGCCGGTGTTGCCTGCGATATGGATAAAATCATGTTATTAGCAGATAAATATAACCTTTTGGTTATTGAGGATGCAGCTCAGGCAATTGATTCATTTTATAAAGGAAGACCATTGGGTAGTATTGGTCATCTGGCTGCTTTTTCTTTTCATGAAACTAAAAATATAAATTCTGGAGAGGGTGGATTACTTGCAATTAATGATGATCGGTTCATCAAACGCTCTGAAATTATCTGGGAGAAAGGAACAAATAGGGCTGAATTTTTCAGGGGAGAAGTAAACAAATATGGATGGGTAGATATTGGTTCCTCATTTTTACCATCTGAAATTATTGCGGCCTATCTTTGGGCTCAGTTAGAAAACCTTGATGAAATTCAAAAAAGGCGAATTGAAATCTGGCATCAATATTTTAAAGGATTAAAAAATTGGGCAATAAAGAATGGAGTTAAACTCCCTGTAATTCCTGATTATGCTACCAATAATGGCCATATGTTCTATATGGTATGTAAATCAGCGGACCAAAGAAATCAGATTATTAGTCATCTAAAAAAGAATGGCATTTATGCTGTGTTTCATTATTTAAGTTTGCATAAGAGTAATTTCTATCGGTCCAAATATATCGGGGCTGATTTAATACAAGCCGATAACTATTCAGATTGTCTCTTACGTCTTCCCTTTTTCTTTGAACTTAAAGACGAAGAGATAGAATTAATTATAAACATAACAAAGGATTTTCATGAAAAAAATAATTAGTAAGTGGCTAAGAAAATTTGGTTATGAAGTACGGAAAGCACAAAAAAACGAAAAGATTTCATTTCATAGTGATATTAACCGGAATATTTGTTATGAATTTGAAGAAGAGGCAAATGAAGCAATTAAGATTGTGAGAAAACAAACAATGCTACCTTATATTAATTTGGTTACTCTTTATGAGCAGGTACTTTATTGTGAGAAAGGAAATATTGAGGGAGATTTTGTTGAATGTGGGGTGTGGAAAGGCGGAGCTGTTGGTTTAATGGCTCTGGCTAATTTAAAAAATGGAACTATCAGGAGAAAATTGCATCTCTTTGATGCTTTTGAAGAAATATGTGCTCCAAACAAAAACTTTGATGGAGAAAGAGAAATAAATGAAGTTAAAAAATTACTTGGTGAAAAGGTCTTAATTAATGGAGAACTGAAACCATTAAAAGGTATATATGATAGTTTTGGTGATCCAGGTGAAATAAATGAGTGTAAAAGGCTGATTGAAAATACTATTGGATATCCTGCCAATTACGTTTATTATCATAAGGGTTGGTTTCAAAATACAGTACCATCTAAATCTAAAGAAATTGGGAAAATTGCTATTTTAAGATTGGATGGTGACTGGTACGAGTCGACCAAAGTGTGTCTCGAATATCTATTTGATAAAGTAGTTCCAGGCGGATTTATTATAATTGATGATTATGGTGCATATTCGGGATGCAAAAAAGCTGTAGATGAGTTTTTGACAAATAGGAAAAGCTACTATTATTTAAATTACTCTAATTGGTGTTGCAGATACTTAGTTAAAAATGTAAATATATAAAAGGGCTGTAATTCATATATGAAAAATTTCTTAAATGTGGGATGTGGAAATAAATACCACAAAGATTGGACTAATATTGATATGGCATCAAATAACCCTGATGTAATGTGTTATAACCTTCTCAAGGGTTTTCCATTTAATGATAATAAGTTTGATGTAGTATATCATTCACAGGTACTAGAGCATATCCCAAAAGAAAAGGCATTTGACTTTATACAAGAGTGCTATAGAGTTTTGAAGAAAAATGGAACTATCAGGGTTGTTGTTCCTGATTTGGAAAATATTGTAGATGAATACAAAAGATATTTAAATGAAAACCTAATAAACCCAAGTAAGGGAACTGAAGCAAACTATGACTGGATTTTACTTGAAATGTATGACCAGACTGTACGCAATTATGGTGGTGGACTTATGGGGAAATTTTTGCAACAAGAGAAAATGGTGAATGTACAATATGTAATTGACAGAATTGGATATTTCGATCGTTCTATTCCAAATCCAAAGAAATTTTTATCAAAAACTAAAGATGCATTTAAAGGAAATAATAAAGCCGTAGGATTAATTGTGTTTTCAAAAAAAGCCATGGGTTTTACAATACGAAAAGTTATTTGCGCAATACGAAATTTTTTCAATTTGTTTTTAGGTGAAAAATATAAGTTAGGTAATTTTAGATTAGGAGGAGAACCTCATTTGTGGATGTATGATAGGTATTCGCTCTCTCGATTATTAAAGGATGTCGGATTCAGGGAACTTAAAATTAAAAACTCTTTTGAAAGTGATATTCCAAACTGGAACTTGTACGAATTAAATGTAAAAGATGGATTGGCAATTGCCCCCAAGGGACTATTTATAGAGGCAACAAAATGACTATACACAAAACTCACTTTTCAAGATGGGTATCTCAATATTTGTTTGACATCTATAAGCATATTTTAAATGCCTAGATTAACTAAATTTACCTACTTACTCTTATACTTAATGCTTTTATCGCCGATTCTTTCCTATTATACTATGGAGAGGTTTGGTTTTCCTATTACCAGAATATTTAGTTATTTATTAGTAATATATGGAATTGTGTTTTTCATTTCGGCTAAAAAGAAAATTTTAATTCCCAAATATGCTTATTTTTTGTTTTTTTTTATTGTTTTCCTGCAGATACGGATATGGATTAATGGTAAAACTGGAATATATAATTTATTTTTCGGTCCACATACATCTGTTTTAATAATGATGTTAATAATTTATAATACTAATTTTACCGACCGTTTTATTAAAAGAAGTATATCAGTTATCAAAATTACAGTTATTATAGCTGCTATAGTTTCGATTATCCAAGTTTATTATCCTGATTTTCTTAATGCCTGGTCTTTTTGGGGAGCTGATTATAAAGCGCAAACAGGTACATTAAGCATATATGAGACAAGAAGAGTGTCTATTTTCGGGTTTATTGATAATAACGAGTTGGGTCTTTCATATATGCCATTATTAGCAGTATTAATAGGGTTTTTATTATACAATAAAAATAAATTATATAAATATTTCCTGTTTTTTGGAGGTATAACTGCAATTTTAACTAATGGTCGTTATGTAATAGTAGCTTTCGTAATTATTACAATTCAAATTATTATATATGGAAAAATAAAAATAAAAAAAGTTTTCAAATATACAATGTTGGCAATAATAGGCTTATTTCTGTTTTATCAATTAGTGAACTATTTTGATTATAATTTGAGAGACTGGTACAATGAGCGATTATTTGCAGAGGGTTCCATTTCAGAAACTACACGATATAAAGCTATTGGTAATTTCCTAATATTTTTCCCTCAAAAACCATTGTTTGGAACTGGCGGCATGACAGACGCTATTAAAGAAGCTTCTGCAAATGTGGGTAGTTCGCAGATACACGTTGGATACTTATCTGGTTTAGTTTATTATGGAATAGTTGGGAGTTTTTTTCTTTTTGGGTTTTGGTTTCTTTTAGCAAAAAAACTTTACAAAACAGCCAAACTCACAAATTATTGGGGTTCCTTTTTTGCTTTTATTATTTTTCTATGGGCAAATTTTGCCTTAGTAACATTTCATATCTTCTTTTATGGAATTATTTTTGCCCTTGTTTTTGATAAATATCACACTGACAAATTCATAATAATAACTCATTCTAATTCTATGGAAAAACATTTTAAAAATTGATAAAAGGTGATTAATTTTGACAAAACAGCTATTGAACAATAGGAGAATCTCATTAATAAAAAGGTGAATTTTGACTTGGCAATTAATAATGAAAATAGATCATAAAGCACTTTACTATGAATTTACCAAGAGTATTGATTATAGGCCAAATCTTTGACAATAGAACTGGTGGTGGTATTACACTAACAAATCTCTTTCGGGAATGGCCGTATGAAAAAATTGCAATAATCTCTGGAACAAAAAATGAGGATTGGTTAGTTTGCGGATTACAATACGTTATCGGTCATGATGAAACCGCAAAATTCTGGCCTTTTTCTTTACTTCAGGAACGCACCCCATCAACAATGATCAGGAAAGAAAAAATATCAACCACGGAAACGGATAATTCAAATTTAAACACATTTACAAAAAATAAAAAACTAACATTGAAAAAAATTCTTCGAAACCCCATTAAGAAGATTTTAAACTTCGGTGGCATTTTTCTATTTTTTAACAAAATTAAACTATCAGATAATTTATCTGAATTTATTGAAGAATTTCAGCCTGAAATAATCTATACACAACTTTCCTCTCTGGAACTTATCGGTTTTGTTAGTAAAATCCATGAAAAGTATAAAATACCCCTCGTGATCCATATTATGGATGATTGGCCGGTCATGATTAATAAAACAGGGTTACTCGGTATTTATTGGAATAAAAGATCAAATCTCGCATTTTGCAAATTAATTAATATTTCTTCCGTTCACTTGTCTATTTCTGATGCAATGAGCATTGAGTATAAGCAAAGATATGGTAAGAATTGGATTGCTTTTCATAATCCAATTGACAAATCCTTCATCAACACGAATAATACTGAAGCTTCTGCTCTGATGTATAATTCCAACCGTATTTTGTATATGGGAAGAATCGGAAATGCTAATGAAGAAAGCATCTTTTTTATCATTCACACAATCATTGATTTAACCTTGCAAAATAAAAACATCGAGTTTGTTATTTACACTCAAGACTATATGAATAAAAGACTCACAAAACTTGCTTATAATAAAAGTATAGAGATACTGCCCGATGTTCCCCACAAAATAGTGCCATCTATCCTAAGATCGGCAGGAGCGCTTATTCTCCCTCTGGATTTTAGTAAATCTTCACAAAAGTTTGCCCGTTATTCGATGCCAACTAAGGC
>JANXXP010000149.1 GCA_025350595.1 Bacteroidota bacterium | reverse complement strand
CCAACAATAACAAATTTTACATCGTTTCTCTTCATTATTACTATTGTAGCCACTTTGATAAAAGTCGGATAGTCCTTTTGCCAATCGATGCGGGCAACCATTCCAACCAGTTTAGGTGATAAAATATTGAATTTTGATTTGATCTTTTCAATTGGTTCCAGACCAATAATTCTATCGAAGTCAAATCCATTATGAATAAAAGTGCTTATTCTGTCAGGGATTTTATAACATAATAATCCAGCTTTAGAATTTGCAATAATTTTATCTGAATAAAGTGTAATTATTTTTATGATAATTCTTGCTAATAAATCCGGCTTAATTGAATCCCTAATACTCCCATCTATTAATTTAAATTTTAGAAATACCCGAATAATTATGGCCTGTATAGTAGCTATAGATGCCCAGGAATGAATTATATCTGGTTTAATAAATTTGATTTTTCTATATGTTTTCAGAAGCGATCTTAAACCAAATCTTTTTTCTTCAAGCGAATAAAAGCAATCTATATCATTTTCAATACTTTGCAAGTAATGTGCATCAGCATTTTTAACAATAAAAGAGATTGAATACCTGTTTTTTGGCAATCCTTTAATCAACTCAGCTAATTGACGCTCTTTGCCCCCAACCCCAAAGGAACCTACTATGAATAGAATTTTGATCCTTTCCATTAAATATTACAATTCAGCAATCACTTAAATGGCATTGTCTTATGCAAAATGAACACCAATAAAGAAGTTTATTTTCATTTCAAAGTGTTAATAAAATCTTCAATAATATACCGCTGTGGATCAACATTATCCGGGTGCCAGTTTAAATCTTTATCCCAGTATCCTGGACAATTATCATAAGCAGAGCCCATACTATAAGCATAACTTATCTCAACTATCATGGGTTTTCCGGTTTCATCATACAAAAAATCAAATGCCAGAGATTGAGAATTGATCTGACCTGCAGCATCAAATGCCAATTTTATTGTTTTGCTATTAAATTGATCATAATTATGCGTTATTAAACCACTGCCGGAAGCACGAAAATCGCTATCTCTATTGTATCGTCTGATCGCAATTGCTTTGTTACCAATAATTACAACTCTATCATCAAATTTATTTTTAGCAATAAAATCCTGAAAATAGACATATCCCTTTTGCCGGGGCAATAAACCGATTCCTTCTGGTGGGTAGGCAAATCGTATTAAACCTTTGATGACATACATTATAGCTTTAATGTTCTTATCTCTTCTTAATATCCATAATCGCTGTTTGAAGCTTGAAATTTTACTAACCAAAGGAAATCCTTTAAAAAAAGCCTTTCTAACTACTCTCTTTGCTGCACTCTTATTCTTTATAAGCATTACATTAAGAGAACCGGCGCCGCCACGGAGCTTAAAAACTTTTGGGAAAACTGTATCTACAATCCAACTAAGCGCCTCTTTTTTATCATAGAAAACATAACAGGGAACCAAAGGTGCTTTAATAACTTCTAACAGATATTTCTGTCCAACTTTATCATCAAAATGCCAGCAGGTATCGAAGTTTGGGAATACTGTTATCCCCATCTTACCAATTGAGAAAATTAATTGCCTTGCAAAATTTTGATCACGATAATCATCGTGACTCCAGTGCCACATCAATCCGTCGCAGTCCTTAATCTGCCTGATTATGTCTGACGAATAACAGTTTACTGTTTTGTATGGAATATTATTTCTCTGACAATAAGTAATCCATCGGTCACTAAAACTTCCGGGTCTATTATGAATAGCTATATTCACTGTTTATTAAGATAATCCACCCATCCTGGCGGAGATAATGTTTGGATCGATAAATCTGCTAGATTCTCTATAGTCGTTAGCTGTCCATTTAAAGTAATTGTAATATTTTCCTGTATTATATTTTGCCCAGCTGCTTTTAGAAGTGGAATTCTCTGAATATCGAAGCCCATAAGGGTAGCCAGACAAATATCTGTCATTGAATTATTATTAGTAAAACAAATCACCCCCAGTGGCAATGGTTGTGGATTAAGAGGACCATCTCCCTGACCTCCTATAATGCCATCACAAAGAGAGTAAACTTCACGTTGCGGTGTTTTGGATATTGTACCGTCCTTTTTCCCATAGATTGCAACTTTATTTAAATCTATCACCATCCTCCAAGCGGTATCATTACCGTACCATCCCGCTGCCAAATGATGAACATTTTCAGGGAATGATACCTTCCACATTATTTTGGATAAATAAATCCAAAACCTATAGCTTTTTTTTCCTTGTAACCTGTTAGCGCAATCTAAAAAGAATTCGGATATCCTGCGAAAAATGTTTTTCCCCGGATAGCAGTCTCCTCCGAATCCAATACCACCAACCCTATGATGTGGCAAGAAATCTTTATCTCCGTTCAATCCAACTAAATTTTTTAAAGCCCCGGTAATTCCTGTTTTTTGATGTGTTTTTATCTTGGGAACAGAAATTATTATATCAGCATCAAACAATTCTTTTGTTATGCAATATTTATGTTTTCCGATTGTATGTGATTCTGCAAGCCGGTCTGGGTCATAATCGGTTACTCTAAATTTATTTCCTATTGAACTTATTGGTTCAAGACAACTTTCTTTGCCTAGATCAAAAATTGTGTACTCAAAAATAGGGTTACGTTCTTTTATTGGGTTATTTTTGTGTGGGTTAAATGTGACTCTTCTGAAG
>JANXXP010000093.1 GCA_025350595.1 Bacteroidota bacterium | reverse complement strand
TGTAAAGAGTCTCCGCAACTTGAGAAAATTATTGAAGAGATAAAAACACATACCGGCATTGATATAAAAACAGGTGAGAATATACAAGAATTTCAGGATTATTTTCAATACAAAATAGATAAATATACTGAAATGTATCCTGTTTTGGAGAAAGAAAAAGTAAGCATAATAGACACATTTAATTCTGTATTTATCTATTTGGGGCAACCAATAAATATTGATCTTTCTCTAATCTCATTTTTAAGTATGAAAAAAATGGCAGAAGAAAAAATAAAGCAAGAAAGATTCGAAAATAAAGGAGACGATCAGCAATGAAAGAAATTGTATTAACGCAAGGAAAATTTGCACAGGTTGATGATGAAGATTTTGAATTTCTGAATCAATGGAAGTGGTATGCGCTGAAAAGCAAAAATACTTTTTATGCAGTTAGAAATATCGGGATTGAACCAAACAGAACAGCAGTGCGAATGCATAATGTTATTTTGAAAAATATAGGCATTGACCATATAGATCATGATGGCTTAAACAATCAAAGATTGAATCTCAGGCATTGTACAGGTTCGGAGAATCAAATGAACAGAAATTTAAAATCAGGATTGGCCGGAACCTATACTTCATCATACAAAGGAGTCTCTTGGCATAAGGCTGCTAACAAATGGTATGCAAGTATAAGATATGATGGAAGACAACGTTCATTGGGCGTATATGTTAATGAAATTGAAGCAGCGATAGCCTATAACAAAGAAGCCTCCCAGCGATTTGGTGAATTTGCATTTTTAAATGTTATTCCAAACTTAGAACTACATGGCCAAAGCATCTGAAATTAGTCAAATCGAGGAGATTAACAAAGTATTAACAACTTTGAATAATACACTTAACGCAACATCAGAAGGTTATCTGAGGGTTGTTAAGAGCATTTCCGACAACTCAAAGATAATAGGCGAAAGTGTTGTAACATTTGACAATCTTGGTAAAGCACAAAAACAAACCGCTGAAGAAAGTAAAAAATTAACAGGGCTTGATAAACAATTAGCAGATAGTGAAGCGAAATTAAAACAAACCGAGGATGGAAGAATAAAATCAATTATCGCTAACAAACTTGCAACACAACAAAGAACTCAGGCACTTGAAAACCAGGTAAGGGCAGAACAGGCAGCAGAAGGATCTTTAAACGCAATGCGCGCAAACCTCAAACAACTTACAACCACTTATGATAGCGTCGGAGTCAGAACAGCGGCTGCAACAAGTGAGATAAATAAATTAAGTCGTGAAATTGGCATGGCTGAGACTGCAACAAACAGGCATTCAAGGGGGGTGGGGGGTTATGCCGATCAGCTTGGTAAACTTCCAGGGCCTATTGGTCAGGCTGCAACCGCAACACAAGGATTCGGCAAAGCATTATGGGAATTGGTATCAAATCCGATAGTTGCCATTATTGCTGCTGTTGCAGTAGTTTTTATTGGTTTATACAAAGTATTTGTTTCAACTGCCGAAGGAGCTGGAAAACTTAAAGAAATATTTGCTTCAATACACGCTATTTTAGATGTTTTGCGCAATAGGGTAGTAGATGTCATAGAAGGATTCAAAGCTCTGTTTCACGGTGACTTTAAAGAGGCTGCTGATCATTTTAAGGATTCGGTTAAAGGGATTGGGGATGAATTATCCCACGCTGCAAAGGCTGCAGCGGAATTTGCAAGGCAACAAAGGGAGTTAAACAAACAAATGGCATTTCATGTCTCCGAGGAAGCGGATGAGAATAAAGCTATTCAAAAGTATCTTATGCTTTCTAAGGATAGAATGGAAAGTGATAATAATAGAATAGAGTACTTAAAAACAGCAATAGAATTAAGCAAGGAAAAATCGCTAAAGGAGAAAGATTTTTCACAGCAACAATTTGATATAGATATCAGAAATGCAGCACTGAAAGCACAGATAGATGAAAAAAGCCTTTCCGATTGGATCAGGATGAATAGCGGACAACAATCTCTTGCACTTGAATCATCAACTAAACTACAAAAAGCATACAATCTTCTGGGTGGAGCAGATGCGGTCAAGGCACTTGAAGAAAGTTATTCAAAGATTTCTGAAGCAGATCAAAATTACTATCAGGAAAACAAACGATCAACCAGTCAGCTATCTAGTCTTTATTTAGAACTCGCAAAGGATAAAACAGAGGCTGCAAAAAAAGGCGATGACGAAATAAAAAAAGCTCAGGATAAATTTAATACATATTGGGATAAAGAAGATAAAGAAGAGGTAGCCAAAGTAAAAAAGACTGCTGACGAGGAATGGAATTTGAGCGTTGGATTAGAAAAAGCTAAGTATGATCAGGAAAAGAAACAGAATGAGAAAAAACACGAGGATCAGGTTAAGATAGATGATAAGGAGAAAGAGGACGCCAGGAAACTTGCTGAGGATAAAAAAAACATTCAAATTCAAATGGCGTCTGAAGTCGTTAACGGAATATTTTCAATAAATGCGGCCAGACTTGGCAATGAACTGGCAACTCTTGAAAAGGAGAAAACTGCCAAATTATCAAACAAAAAACTTACAGAATCTCAGAAAGCAAAGATTGAGGCTGATTATGATAAGAAAGCTGCAGTACTAAAGACCAAACAGGCTAAGGCGGATAAGCTGCAGG
>JANXXP010000053.1 GCA_025350595.1 Bacteroidota bacterium | reverse complement strand
TTCCGATTTCAGACAGCTGACAAGAAGCAAAACAGTACAGAATTATATACGTGATTTTGATACACTCCATAAGGAAGTAACCGCTTTACGTAAAGGATTAAAACTTGAAGGTGAGCGAATCAGATTGTTGGGAGTAACAATCTCAAATCTGGAAACTGAGGATTGTGAAGACAGGCAGCTGTATCTGTTTGATTAATTGCCCTCTGCCCCAAGTTTTGCCCTCCTGCCCCAAGTTTAGCCCCCCTGCCCCATGTTTTGACACCCTGCCCCCCTAAAGGGGGGTAAGGCAGTATAAATTAGAAAGTTAACTTTACAGAATAGAAGTATATTGATAAATATCAGTGTATTAGCCTCCCTTTAGGGGGGATGGGGGGCGTACAATGGGTAAATCAGAAAAGTCCTTCAATTGAAAGATACCTTTCACCAGTGTCATACGCAAAGGTAAGAACTGTTGAGCCTTTGGGTATTTCACTGAGTTTCTGATTTACAGCCGCCAATGAGGCACCTGATGAAATTCCGATAAATAACCCTTCTTCTTTTGCTGCTCTTTTTGTAAAATTGTAAGCATCGTCTTTGCTTACTTTTATTATTCCATCTAGCAGTTTTATATTGAGAATTGAAGGAACAAATCCTGCTCCGATCCCCTGTAGTGGGTGTGGTCCCGGGGCCCCACCGCTTAGCACCGGCGATAATTCTGGTTCAACAGCAAAAACTTTCAGATTTGGAAATTTCTTCTTCAAAACCTCGGCACAGCCTGTTATATGTCCGCCGGTACCAACACCTGTTATGAGATAATCAATTCCATCCGGAAAATCTTTTATAATTTCGAGAGCAGTTGTTTCTTTATGAATATTTGTATTTGATGGGTTATCGAACTGCATCGGCATCCATGAGTCCGGAGTTTCCTGAGTTAATTCCTTTGCACGTTCTATTGCACCTTTCATTCCTTTTTCACGGGGTGTAAGTACAAATTCAGCACCGTATGAACTCATAATTTTTCTTCTTTCAACCGACATTGATTCAGGCATAACCAGGATAAGTTTGTATCCTTTTACTGCAGCAACTATTGCCAGTCCGATTCCTGTGTTCCCTGATGTTGGTTCAATAATTACGCTGTGAGGCTTGAGCAGTCCTCTCTTTTCTGCATCATTTATCATCGAGAGTGCTATACGATCCTTAATGCTTGCACCCGGATTAGTTTTTTCCAATTTAACCCATACTGAATATTTAGGGTCAAACAGTCTGTTGATCTTAACATGAGGCGTATTGCCTATTGTCTCGAGAATTGAGTTTACTTTCATATTATAAAATTTATTGGTTCCTGAAACCCATTCTGGTTTCTTACTATTATTTCGCTTTTATGATAAACAACTGAGAAAGGCGCTATGCTCTCAGTTAGCCAGACATTACCTCCAATTATGCTGTTTCTGCCAACAACAGTATTTCCACCTAAGATGGTACAACCTGAATATAGAATAACGTTATCTTCAATTGTAGGGTGTCTTTTTTTTGAAGCTTTACTCTTATCAACGCTAAGTGCACCCAGCGTAACCCCCTGGTAAAGTTTAACTTTATTACCTATATGTGCTGTTTCTCCAATTACAATTCCAGTGCCATGATCAATTGCAACCGGACAACCAATTACAGCCTTTGGGTGGATATCTATTCCGGTAACTTTATGAGCATATTCTGTTATCATGCGTGGCAGCAGAGGAACATTCAGGTGATCAAGAGAATGAGCAATCCGGTAACAGAATAATGCCATAAATCCCGGGTATATTGCAATAACTTCAATAAGCTGAGTCGCCGCTGGATCAGATTCCAGTATAAAACCGGCATCTCTTATCAAAGTCTTTTTAACTTTTTCAAGATTTATAAAAAATTCATGGGCTGTTTTCTCCTTGTCAACAATCAATCCGGTTAGTATTCGGAGGAGAAGATATTCCGCAGTGTGACTGTTGTTTTCAACATCTGTCTCTGAGTAAGAGTTCGTTGCAGGGAAAAGCAATCTGTAAACAGATTTAATTGTCTTTTCAACATCTTTCTTATCGGGGAGAATAATTTCTGGCATAGCTTGAGTTATAAATTCTGTTCTATAAATGTACAACACTTAACTAACCAAAGTGTTGTACACTACAAAACTACTAACTAACCTACCAACATGATCTTTTTATGAATTAAAAGCTTGTTCCAGATCGTTTTTAATATCCTCAATATTTTCAATTCCAACAGATACTCGTAGTACACCAGGGATAACTCCTGAGCTAATCTGTTCTTTTTCAGAAAGTTGCTGATGTGTTGTTGATGCCGGATGAATTATGAGTGTTTTGGCATCACCGACATTCGCAAGGTGACTAATTAACTTTAAATTGTTCACCAGTTTATCTGCAGCCTCTTTTCCTGCTTTAACTTTGAAAGAAAGCACTCCTCCAAAACCATGTTTCAGATATTTTTTACCTAAATCATGAAATGGGTTGTCTGGTAATCCAGGATAATCAACGTATTCGACTTTGGGATGTTTCGAAAGCCATTTTGCCAGTTCTAATGTATTATCAACATGTTTCTGAACCCTGAGTGACAATGTTTCAAGTCCCAGAAGAAGCAGGAATGAATTAAAAGGACTGATTACCGGTCCATAATCACGTAAGCCTTCAACACGTGCCCTGATAATAAATGCAATATTTCCAAAAGGTCCTGGTGTACCGAAAACATCCCAGAATTTCAGTCCATGGTAGCCTTCTGAAGGTTCTGTGAATTGTGGAAATTTCCCATTTCCCCAGTTGAAATTACCTGCATCAACTATAACTCCTCCTATGCTGGTTCCATGTCCGCCTATCCACTTGGTTGCTGACTCAACAACAATATTTGCGCCATGTTCAATTGGTCGGAATAAAAATCCAGCCGCCCCAAATGTGTTATCGACAACAAGTGGAATTTCATGTTTTTTTGCTACGGCTGCTATTGCATCAAAATCGGGAATATTAAATTTGGGATTTCCAATTGTCTCAAGGTAAATAGCCTTTGTATTATTATCAATAAGTTTTTCGAAATCAGCAGGTTTATCTCCATCCACAAATTTCACCTTGATTCCGAGTCTTTTAAACTGAACCTTAAACTGGTTATATGTTCCTCCATACAGATATGATGTGGATACCAGGTTGTCGCCTGCTTCAAGGATGTTTGTCAGGGCCAGAAACTGGGCAGCCTGTCCTGAGGATGTAGCAAGAGCTGCAACTCCGCCTTCAAGAGCTGCAATGCGTTTTTCAAAGACATCGGTTGTAGGATTCATTAATCTGGTATAGATATTCCCGAATTCCTTCAGTCCAAACAGATTTGCCGCATGTTCTGAATTGTTGAATACATACGATGATGTCTGATAAATAGGAACAGCTCGCGAATTTGTTGTTGGGTCTGCTACCTGCCCTGCATGTAACTGAAGTGTTTCAAAGTGTAAATTTTCCTGTGCCATAATGATGATTATTTGTACAGCACAAAGATTGATCCTTATTTACGATCAGGACATCCCCTGTTTATGGCATTTTCCCTACCATGAACATGGTATAAGGATCAGATATAATACTCGATAGTATTTATCCATCCTGCCTTTATTGAGTACATAATAAGTTCCGAGACACTGGTAACGCCTAGCTTTCGAAAAATATTCTTCCGGTGTGAAATTACTGTATGGAAACTGATAAATTTTCGAGAAGCGATTTCTTTGGTGGTAAGTCCTTCAGAGATTAGCTTAACAATTTCAAGTTCTGAATTTGTTAACTGAACAGAGGAATCAGAAGGGACCTTCTTTTCTGGAAGGTCAAAAAGCAGATCAAGCAATTCGTTTGAATAAAACTTTTTCCCTTTAAGCGTAGAATTAAGAGCCTCGAATAATTCTTCTTTCCCGGCTGTTTTTAAAACAATATTCGTAATACCAATCAGATTAAGTTCATGAAGCTCAGTCTTGCTTAAACCATTAGATAGGATAAGCAATTTAACATCAGAAAACCTGGTTTTAATTTCTTTTAATTCAGATATTCCTGTGATATCAAAGAGGGAATGATCTATTATAAGTATGGAAATGTGGTCTGATTTTAAAGCATTTAGTAGTTCTGATTTTTCATTTACGACATTAGTGACATTATAACGACCATCGCTTAAAAGAATGTATTTCAACGATTCGGTTATCAGAAACTGGTTGTCTGCAATCAATACCTGTACAGGCACTTTTGTAGGGTTCATTTATATTGCTGTATTGATATTGGATTGATAAGTAGTATTAATCAGACTAATGCATTTTTCAAATCATCCAAAAGATCATCAATATGTTCTATGCCAATTGACAGACGTATCAGGTTATCGGTAACCCCTATTTTTTCACGTAATTCCTTTGGGAAATAGTCATGAGTCATCATTGCAGAGTAATTTGCAAGAGATTCAATACCGCCAAGACTGTCAGCAAGCTGGAATATTTTAAGTTTCTTAAAAAAGACATTACACTCAGAAAGACCTCCTTTTAGTTTGAATGATACAACTCCTCCAAATCCTGTCATCTGTTTTTTTGCTATTTCATGTCCGGGATGTGTTTCAAGACCTGGAAAAAAGACCTCCTGAACATTGGATTGCTTTTGTAAAAACATGGCTACCTTAAATGCATTTTCTTCATGCTGCCTCATGCGAACAGCAAGTGTCTTTACACCCCGGAGCGTAAGCCATGAATCAAAAGGGGAGGGAACTGCTCCAACAGATTTCTGGACAAGATGGATTTTATCGTATAAACCTTTATCATTCAAAACCACAGCTCCACCTATAATATCGGAATGACCGTTAATATATTTTGTGGTACTATGAACAACAATATCAGCTCCAAGGAGAAGCGGTTTCTGGAAAAATGGGGAAAGAAAAGTATTGTCAACAACAACGAGGGCATCATGCCTGTGACTCAGTTCAGAGATAGCTCTGATATCGAATATTTTTAATGTAGGATTTGTTGGGGTCTCAATCCACACCATTTTTGTAGAAGGAAGAAATTCATTACCAATAACTTTCAGGTCTGTGAAATCAGTAAAGGAAAATTTAATATTGAATGGTTCAAAGATCTCTTTAATAAGCCTGTAGGTTCCTCCATACATATCTTCCGGAACAATTACATGATCACCAGGTTTCAGCATTGACATTATTGCATGTTCAGCAGCCAGTCCTGATGAAAAAGTGAGTCCGTATTTTCCTTCTTCAAGTGAAGCCAGACAGGCATCAAGGGCTGAACGTGTAGGATTCCCAACCCTTGAATATTCATATCCTTTATGCTTATTTACCTCTTCCTGTGTAAAGGTAGATGTCTGATATATCGGAACAATAGTAGCTCCTGTTGCCTCATCTGCAGCCTGACCAACCCAGATTGCTTTAGTTTCGAATTTCATGCTCTCAATTTATTAATTAAGTCTAATATTTAAACTATTAACCTGTTGATAATATGACAGTTTTGCAGAACGTTAAATTACAAGGTTATACAGGTTCTCCATCTTGTGCACCTTCCTTAGGTAGTTTATAACATGCATACTCTGAATTCCGTATTTACAGTAAAAAACAATTGGATCTTTACTTATAATTAAATGAATCTTACCACTTATTTTATAGTAAGGTATTGGAATAGTTTTAAATCCTATATCTGTCAGGTCATTTTCATCCCTCAGATCAATTACCTGAGTATCGGGGTTTTTGACTAACATTTTTCTGAGTTCGGAGGAAGTAATTTCATCAGCTTTAGTAACTTCTGCAACACAAACATCTTCATATTCACCTAATACTTCAATTTTTGGAGACTCCTGATTCTTTTTGAAGCTAACTATTTGTGTTGTGAAGTTCAATGAGTCAATTATAAATAATTTACCGGAAAGCACTCCATCCAGGTCAAGTATAATCTTAATAACCTCAGTTGCCTGCATGGAACCTATTGTGCCGGCAATGGAACCAATGACTCCTGATTCTTCACAAGTAGGTACCTCCAGTGGGTGTGGAGGTTCGGGGTATAAACATCTAAGTGTTGGCCCATCCTTGTAATTCAAAACCATTAATTGGCCTGAGAACCTGTGAATTGCTCCATAAACTAAAGGTTTGTTGAGTATCACACATGCATCATTTATCAGATACCGGGAGGCAAAGTTATCTGTACAATCAACGATTACATCATAAAGTGAAATGACTCTTAATGCAGATTCCTTATCAAGTCTCAGAAAGTGCACTTTAATATTAACTTCAGGGTTCTGCAGTTTCAATTTATTCTTAGCTGCAAGAGGCTTTGGCTTACCAATATCTTTTACTGAATAAAGTACTTGCCTGTGAAGGTTTGTCTCATCAACCCAGTCGTTATCAACAATCCCAAGAGTTCCAATGCCGGCAGCAGTGAGATATTGCAGTGCAGGACAACCTAAACCCCCTGCTCCGATTACCAACACAGATGATCCTTTAAGCTTCTCCTGCCCCTTCTGACCAATCTCTGACAGACGTATCTGCCGGCAGTACCGGTTCATCTCATCTTTGTTTAAGGGGGTATTACAACGCATTTTAGAATACTTTATAACTTTTTCAAGTTTACAAGGGTATAACTTTTTTTATCTGAATCTGTCAATACCTCATTCATCGACCCTGTCCTGTAGCCCTTTAGATCAATTGTTACATAATTAAAACCTGATTTCACACATATTTCTGTCAATTTTTCCCTTATTGCCCAGGCTTTATCCATTTCAGAAGGCGTGAATTCAATTCTTGCAAGATTTTCATGACTCCTTATTCTGAATTGGTTGAATCCCAGATTTCTAACCTCGAATTCTGCTGTGGCAAGTCTGTCAAGTTTAACTTTAGTAATCTTTTCTCCATAAGGAAAACGGGAAGCCAGGCAGGCGTATGATTGTTTATTTGCAGTTGGTAGTTTCAGTATTTCAGATAAATGCCGGATATCACTTTTAGTAAAGCCGGTTTCAGCAAGAGGAGAAATGACACCTTTTTCATGTTTGGCTTTCATTCCCGGGCGGAAATCTTTAAGATCATCAGCATTGCTTCCGTCAAAAACAACATCAAAACCTTCCTGATTTGCAATATGCTTTATTTTTCCAAACAGCTCACTTTTACAATAATAACATCTGTCGGGAGGGTTATCGGCATATCCGGGGATATCTATCTCTTCTGATACAATAAGCCTGTGTTTAATTCCTAAGAGTATAGCAAGCGACTTTGCTTCATCAAGCTCATAAAATGGATAAGTACTTGAAGTGGCAGTAATTAATAGTAAGTTATCACCATAAACATCTTTAGCAACACGAGCCAGAAATGTACTGTCTACACCTCCAGAAAAAGCAATAACAGCGTTTTTATGTTTGCTGAGAAGTACTTTGAGTTTATTAAGTTTATCTTCCATTTATTATATGTCTGTTTATTTCCTGTATAAACAACACTCCGGGAGTGCTGCATATACTTTATCATCAGCTTTTATCATATCTGTATCGTGACCAGCCTTTGCAACAGCTTTTTGAACAGTCATCACATCGGTCTTCCCTTTGTCAAAGATAATATCTAAATTCTTTTTATTGATATCCCAAACCGCCTTTGATACTCCGTTTACTGAGAGAGCAGCTTTTTCGATTCTGTCCTTACAAAGTTCGCAATTTCCTGAAACACCAAAAGAGGCTCTTATTATTTGTTCAGATGATGTTGTATCACCTGGCATTTCCATTCCAGGCAATGAGGAAGTTTTTCCGACTCTTGGATTCATCATACTTGGTTTTCCTTCAAGCTGGGTAGCAGCATCAACACTGAAAGTGCCACTTGTTACAATTTCTTCACCTTCAGTCAGACCATCAGTAATTACATAACTATCCCCAAGCATAGGACCAAGTTCAATTTCACGTAATTTGAAAACAGGTTCATCTGTATCAGGCTGTTTTACATAAACAACTGAACGTTTCCCAGTCCAGAGAACTGCAGTTTTTGGGATAACCACATTATCACGATATTCGTTCAGAGTAGTCGATACGATGCCTGTGACAAACATTTCAGGTTTTAGTTTTTCCGAGTGATTGTCTGTTTCAACCCTCACCTTAGCAACGCGGGTTATAGGGTCAATTACAGGGTCAATGAAAGCAATACTGCCTGAATAATTGTTTCCCGGTGATGCCTGGATTGTGAATAAAATTTTTTCACCCTTACTCAGAAACTGAAGATCACTTTCATAAGCATCAAATAGTATCCAGACTTTTGAAAGATCGGCAATTCCAAAAAGGGCAGTTCCCTGAGATACATAATCTCCCGAATTTACAAGCCGTGAGATAACTATCCCGCTTGTATTTGAAACGATATCGATTGTGGTCTGAGTCAGTCCGGAACTTTCGATACTTTCAATCTGATTATCAGTTAATTTCCATTGATGAAGTTTTTCTTTGGCTGCTTCATAAATGGCAGGTTGTAATGTTTTGGTTTTAACAGCTTCAAGCAACTCCTGCTGAGCTGTTATTAGATCTGGGGAATATATTTGTGCAAGTATCTGACCTTTAGTCACCTGCTCACCGGTAAAATTTACAAATAGCTTTTCAATTCGTCCGGGTACATGTGCCACCTGACTTTGAAGCAACCTTTCATCAGCCTGAACCTTACCATATAGTCGGACCTCTTTTACCGGCTTTTGTTTAGTAACAACAGATGTAAGGACATTAGCCAGTTGAGCAGCCTCTTTAGACATATGCAATGCAGCAGGATCGATAGAGGAGGTGTTGCTCTGAACAAGCGGAATTAATTCCATTCCGCAAATCGGACAATTTCCAGGTTTTGTCATTCGTATCTGAGGATGCATTGCGCATGTCCATATTGTGCTCTTTACAGTTTCTGTAACCTGATCGGGATTCTTTTCATTTTTTTGTGAGGGATGGAAGAACAGCCAGCCGATTAAAACACCAGCTGTAAACAGAAGAGAGTACATCACATATTTATTTGAAAATATTTTAAATTTTTTTAAATTTTTCATTGTGATTCAGCTTTATTGTAATTGAGAATGTGCCATTAAACGTTTTAGCCATGCGATTGCTGTATTGAAGTCAGCAACAGCGTCAACCTGTCTGAGTTCGTAGTCGAGAGTTTGCTGCCGCACGCGAAGTACATCGGTTAGTCCTGATGAAGATGTTGAGAAGCTTTTCAGAATAAGATCAAGGGATTTTGAGGCCAGTTGAAATTGATTTTCATATAAGGTTATCCTTCTTTGGGCGTCCTCATATAACTGAACTGCCTGATAATACTCTGACTGCAATGAATTAGAGGTTGCCTGATAATTTTGTGATGTTGCAGTCTTAAGCAGATCAGCCTCAGCTTTCATTGCGTTATATTTTTTTCGATAAATAGGAAGAGTTACAGTAACCATTGGCATAATCATATCCCTGCCATTCATGGATGGTTCTCCCATAGCGACATCAGATTTTTTGATAAGTGAATAATTTAATCCCAGGCCAACCATAGGATAACCCATAGCCGTAACCATTTTCTTTCGTGCATCAAGAGATTGAATTTCAAATCCGAGCATACTCAACATTGGGTTTTTTGCAAGGATACTATCCGAAACAGCAAGAAGGGAGAACCTGAGTGTGTCAGCAGTTAGACCTTCACCTGTAAAAACAGGATCATCAGGCTTTCTGTTTAGGTAACTGTTAAATCTTGCAGCAATAGTGTTTGACTGGTTTTTCAGCAATGTAATATTGTTTTCAAGATCGTTGGATTCGATTTGGATCCTGTATATATCTGCCAGACCGGAACTTCCTGAAGATGATCCCATTGTGCTTGTCTGCATTGAGGATGTCTTACCCGATCCTGAAGTTCCTGTATTACTCTGGCCACCACCCATAGTCTGCATTCCCGAAGCGCCAATGCTTGTACCGCTGCTGCTAATAGTAGCTGTTGGTGAACTTTTTGATGATGTTCCTGAGTTTTCCAGTGAAGCTGTTTTGAATCTGACAAGGGCAAGCCGTTCAATCAATTTAAGGATCTCAATATTTCTTTCTGAAATACTAATATCCTTTTGAACTTTATAAAGTTCGTACCAGGTGCGCTGTACATCGTAATAGACCTGAAGTTTTGCATCCCGAAAAAGCTCAAATTTTGCCTTTGCCATCAAACTCATCTCATCTTTGGCATTCCTGAGAACACCAAACCATGGAAACATCTGCATTAATCTTAAATCGGCAATCTGATTACCGTTAACCAGTTCCATTGGACTAAGAAATATTCCGACACTTAATTCAGGGTCAGCTAAACTTCCAACCTGAGGTATCTTTTGCAAGGATGCCTGATATTCACTGAATTTCTGAAGAACAGTGGGATTGTTTTTAGCTGCAATTTCCAGATATTTATATAGAGAATCGGATTGGGAATATCCCGGATATAGCTGAATGAAGTTGATATATATAAAAATACAGCAGAATATCGTCGTGTATTTTTTTTGCCACAATGGCACAAAGGCACTAAGGTACTTCTTTGCGTCTTGGCGTCCTTGCGAGATAAATTCGTTTTTCATGTTTTCTTATAATATCTATTTTAACCCCGATTCTCTCCACATTGACTGAAACAGTGGCACAACAAAGACTGTCATAACCTGAATGACCATTCCTCCAAAAGTCGGGATTGCCATAGGAACCATTATGTCGGCTCCTTTACCAGTAGATGAAAGAACCGGAAGAAGCGCAATAATAGCAACTGCCGTTGTCATCATAGCCGGACGCACACGTTTCTTCCCTGCCATTATCACTGCTTCTCGTACGTCATGAACAGTTGCAGGTTTCATATCTTCGAATACCTGGTGAATATAAGTACCCATTATTACACCGTCGTTGGTTGCAATTCCGAACAGGGCAATGAATCCCACCCATACTGCCACACTGAGATTTATCTGGTGCATCTGAAACATATCCCGAAGGTTTAATCCTGCAACAGAGAAATTCATAAACCAGTCCTGTCCATATAACCAGAGCATTATAAATCCACCGGAAAAGGCAACGAAAACTCCTGAAAAGTGAATGAATGATGCAGTGATTGTACGGAATTGGAAGTACAATAAAAGCAATATCATGATTAAGCTTATGGGAATAACTATCGCAAGTCGCCTTGTAGCTCTTAACTGATTTTCGTAATTGCCGGCAAATTTGTAAGTAACTCCGAATGGGAGCTTTATTTCTCCGGATTCAAGTTTCCCTTTTATAATCTTACTCGCTTCATCGACAACATCAACTTCGGCTTTCCCTTCAATCTTATCAAAAATTACAAAACCAACAAGGAAAGTATTTTCACTTCTGATCATCTGTGCACCACGGGTATAATCGATATCTGCAATTTCACCAAGAGGAATCTGGACTCCATTCATTGCCGGCACAAGTATGCGTTTTATATCTTCAGGATTATCACGCAATTCGCGGGCATATCTAACTCTCATTGGAAACCGTTCGCGACCTTCCACAGAGGTAGACAGTGCCATCCCTCCTACAGCAACCTGAAGTATTTCCTGAATATCTTTTATGCTCATTCCAAAACGTGCCATTGCTTCCCGATTAAGCTTAATCTCAAGATAAGGTGCACCGACTGCGCGGTCGTAGAAAACAGCTGACGATTTAATTGAAGGAACATCCTTTAAAGCTTTCTCAAACATCATTCCTGCCTCCTCAATTGAATTGAGATCAGGACCATAAACTTTTAGTCCCATAGGAGCACGCATGCCGGTAGACAGCATTACCAGACGCGTTTCTATCGGCTGCAATTTGGGAGCTGAAGTCAGACCCGGAATATCAGTCACCTTTACAATCTCTTTCCATATATCGTCAGGCTTTTTGATTTGTGGTCTCCATTGACGAAAATATTCTCCTTTGTTGTCTGAAATAAGGCTATCTGACTGGATAACTCTGAAAGCTTCTTTCTGAGGGTTGTAAACAGTATTGTTTTTCAGAATATAGTTGCCTTTTTTATCGACTTTAAACTGCATCCTGTGACCGTTTTCATCAAGAATGTACTCTGAACGGTAGTTGATCGTATTTTCGAACATCTGAATGGGAGCGGGGTCGAGGGCAGAATTTACACGTCCCCATTTGCCAACAGCGACTTCCACCTCCGGAATTGTTGTTAGGCGTTTATCGAGTGTCTCAATATATTCAAGATTTTTTTCAATACTTGAATGTGGCATACTCGTAGGCATTAACAGGAATGATCCTTCATTCAGTGAAGGCATAAACTCCTTACCTGTACCTGGAAAGACACTGACAGCACCCTTCCAAGCTGAAGTCTGACGGAAACTTTTCCACCCGATTTTTTCAGTACTTTTGGGAATAAAACCAAAAATCTTATTTACCCCCTGCCAGGCCAGAAGACCAAATATCAGGGTAAAAGCCGGAATCATAAGGAACTTCCATTTATTCTGTAAGGCCCACCTAAGTATATTTTCGTAAAAATGTACCATAGACATCAATGTCAGAAGAATAACAGATACGATACCTGCAACAAAAAGGAAATTGATGAATTCGCTGTTATGTGCACCAAGTGGCAGCCATTCAATTGAGAGGTACCATGTTGCAAATAATACAGTAATAATTATATTGATATAGTTAGGGAATTCTTTTCGTTTTTCAGACCATCTGCCATCAAGCAGGTTGTTTATTCCAACAGCTGTTATTGCAATAGCTGGCCACATTTGCCAGAAAATTACAAAAATCAAACCTGCTGCTACAAGACAGCTATTCCAGATTTTCTTAATTTTCTTTGTGTCAAAAGAGATGTTAAAGAAGATATGAACCAGAGTAGGCAAAACAACTATTCCAAGGATAAATGCCGAGAGAAGCGCAAATGTTTTAGTAAACGCTAAGGGATGAAATAGTTTTCCTTCCTGGGCCTGCATTGCAAATACCGGCAGGAAGCTAACAATTGTAGTAGCTATTGATGTTACAACTGCAGCCCTTACCTCGGTTGTAGCCTGGTAGATTACATCCATCAATTTCTTGCCTCGTATTCCGTGATTCTCAGGCATTTCAAGATGCCGGAGAATATTCTCTACATCAACAATGCCAATATCAACCATTACACCAATAGCTATTGCGATACCTGACAGAGCCACAATATTGGCATCGATACCAAAAAACCTCATCAGAATAAATGTCATTAATACACCAATCGGCAGTAAACTTGCAACTATAAGGGAGGCCCTGAGATTCATAACCAGGACTATAATAACAATTATACTTATAAGAATTTCATGAGAAAGTGCTGATTCAAGAGTTCCTATGGTTTCTTTAATAAGTCCTGTTCTGTCATAAAAAGGAACCACTGTCACCTTTGAAACAGTACCGTCGTGTAGAGTCTTTTGTGGTAATCCTGCTTCGATTTCCTTTATCTTATCTTTTACATTATTAATTACATCCATAGGATTTGAGCCATACCGTGCCACCACAACAGCTCCAACTGCTTCTGAACCAGATTTGTCAAGGCCACCACGTCTCGTGGCTGGTCCAAAAGCCACTTGTGCAACATCTTTAATACGGACAGGAACATTATTCCGAACAGTAATAACCGAAAGTTCAAGATCCTCCAGACTTTTAATATATCCAAGTCCTCGAATTATGTATTCAACATTATTCAGCTCAACTGTTTCTGCACCGATGTCAAGATTGCTGTTCTTCACCGCATTCATCACATCCATGACCGATACATTGTAAGCCTTGAGAGCATTTGGATTAAGATCGACCTGGTATTCTTTAACGAATCCTCCAACGGAAGCTACTTCTGAAACACCTTCAGCAGTTGAGAGACCGTATTTGACATAAAAATCCTGAATGGTTTTGAGTTCGGATGGATCCCACCCACCATTTGGTTTTCCTGTTTTTGGATCGCGCCCTTCAAGTGTGTACCAGTATATTTGTCCAAGTGAAGTGGCATCGGGACCGAGTGAGGGCTGCACTCCGGATGGCAGTGTACCTGATGGGAGTGAGTTCAGCTTTTCAAGGATTCTGGATCTGCTCCAGTAAAACTCAATGTTGTCTTTAAAAATGATATAGATAAAAGACATTCCGAACATTGAAGTACTTCTTATAGTCTGTACACCCGGGATACCCAGCAAAGCTGTGGTTAATGGATAGCTTATCTGATCCTGAATATCTTTGGGCGAACGACCCATCCATTCAGTAGACACAATCTGCTGATTTTCGCCAATATCAGGAATTGCATCTACCGGAACAGGATTGCGTGGTAAGAACCCGGTTTTCAGATTGAAAGGCATTGTCACCAACCCCATTACCACAAAAGCGATAAGAAAGATAAAGGTGATCAGCCTGTTTTCAAGAAAGTACTTTACAAGTCGGTTAAACATAGAAATTTAATTCTGCGGATTTATCCACCGTAGCGTTAGCGAAGGTGGACTTTGCGTACTTTGCGGTTAAAAATAATAATAAGAGTTGTTGAAACTTATTAATTATTTTGCTCTATCATAATGGCAGCAACCTGGCAAAGCGGCATAGGTTTTATCATCGGCTTTGTACTTTTCGGTATCATGACCAACAGCTGCAAATTTCTTGCTAAGTGCATCAACACTTGTCTTTGAAGGATCAAAAGTAACAGTTGCTAATTGGGTTTTGGAATCCCATGCAGCACTTGTTGCACCTTCTTCCTTAGCTGCCTTTTCAATACGGGCCTTGCACATTCCGCAATTACCTGAAACCTTAATTGTCTCAGTTTTTGGTCCGGAAGTTTTGGTTCCCGTCTGAGCCGAAGCATTAGCTCCGATTGACATTAGCAACACAACAACAACGAATAATTTAATTGTTTTCATAATAAGAATAATTAAGTGAATGAATAATAATGATAAAATATAAATGAAAAAATAGAAATTTCAGACAATACAATGCACTGTCTGCTTCATATTTTTAAGATAAATTCAGATTCTGAAGATACAAATGACCGGACGGTCAACACTATTTGGATTAAAAGAGCCAGGCGGTTTGGACTGGTTATTTGTGGAATTAATAATTATCTTATTATCAAGAATATAGTCAATAGGGGTTAAGATATTATCTATGGAAAACTGTACATTAAAATCTGCATCATAAGTTGAAGCAAAATAGGTATTGCAGATAGAATAAGCAACTAAAGTATTATCGCAACAATGATGTCTGATGGTTTGTTGCTGAGTATTATTTTCTACATCAGTTGCCATTCCGCATGAAGCCAACTCTCCAGTAAGTGAAATCTTTGTATCGGAGACATATCCACCACAATAATGGCTAGCAAATTCTACACGTATCCCTGTAAAAAGAATCAGTATTAATAATGGTATGGATAGAATGGTCTTCATCTATACTAACAACAGTAAATTGCTGTAATTGTTTTACAAAGGAACATATTTTTTTGAAATATATAAATTCATTCCCTTATAAATAAATATTTGCCGGATATTGATTTGCAGGTTTTTTAAATGAATTCCATTAACCGCAAAGAGCGCTAATAAATTACACAATGTTCGCAATGAAATGATAGTCAGTGTTTTATATTTGGGTCCTTTGTGCCGACTTTGAGAGCTCTGCGGTTAAAAAGAACTCTATCTGTACAACAATCTCAATAATGATGGGAACACCAACAGTAACAGCGGCATAGCAATTATAAATCCGCCGATTACTGCTACTGCTAATGGTTGCTGCATCTGCGCTCCAACGCCTATTCCTAAAGCTAATGGGGTAAGAGCGAGAATTGCTCCGATGGCAGTCATGAGCTTAGGTCTGATACGGAGAGATATAGCGTAATTAATAGATTTATCAACATCAGATGTTGTTTCCAGTGTCGTAAGGAACTGGTTAACAGTGAAAATTGCATTCTCAGCAATTACTCCGACGATCATAATTATACCTGTATAACTTCCCACGTTAAGCTGGATTCCTGTAAGATATAATGCGAAGACACATCCGCTGATACCAAGAACTGAAATAAATATAATCAGCAAAGCAAGACCATAGTTCCTGAAGAGGAAAAGGAGGATAGTAAAAACAAGAATTACAGCAATAATAAGGATCAGTAAAAGCTCATGGAAGGATGCCTGTTGCTGCTCAAATGTTCCTCCATACTCAATGTAATAACCTGGAGGAAGGGGAATATTTTTGGCGATAATTCCTTTTATTTCATTTATGGCGCTTCCTAAATCGCGGTTGTCAAGTCGGGCAGTCACTTCAATGTTCGATTTGAGATCTTCACGGGTAAGTTCCGGATCACCTGAGGATAATTCAACTTTTGCAAAGTATTGCAAAGGTCTGAATGAACCATTGGGAGCAAAAATTAACTGATTCTTAATAAGGTCTATGCTGTTGTTTTTAAAT
>JANXXP010000033.1 GCA_025350595.1 Bacteroidota bacterium | reverse complement strand
ATTTAGAAACCTGATGATTGTGAATAGTGCCAGGGATGAAATGCCTGGCTTCAGAAATAAAATTCTTCTCTTTTCCTGAGATAATTCGAAAAACTCCCCGCAGCCAAAACCTGGTCAAGGGCCATAATCACCATCACAAATCCCCTGGTAATGTCAATACTTTCAATACGTTTCGTAATCATTTAAAACTCAATATACTCTTTTGGTATAAGATTATTCTCCATTGTCCAGAAATGTGCCTTTCCATGTGCTATACGAAAGAGAACAAGTCCAGGGCTATCTATTGTTAATCCGAAGTTTTTCAAAAATGGTCTGTCAGTGAGCGCTTTTGCCTTTAGTTTGACATCGTACATAAATTCTGCTTTTCCTGAAATACGAAGCATGGTTCCAATCATACCTTCATGATGATAGAAGCAAGCCTCTGCGTTTGGATTCTTCTTAAGCTGGTTTGGAATTTCTTTGATAGAACTGGTCTGGAAATAAAATCCTGTTTCATCAGCGAACCAGAATCCAATAGCACGTACTCTTGGCTGGTCATATTCAACAGTAGCTAAATAGCATATCGGGTTTTCATTTGTGAATTTTATACAGTCGTTTATATTCATGATATTGTTATAATAGGCTAAGCTCTTTTGAAAAACCACTTGAACTTATATAAAATGAGTATGTAGAGGATAGTTCATCGGTAATAGTAACCAAAATGTTCCCGGTACTTTTATTCATGAAGTCTCTCAACTGGTCATAAAAAGCCAGGTGTTTATTTTCCCCGTGATTTTTGATTTTAATTCCTCCGCTGGGTGACCAGGGGTCAATTGATGAAATTTTTAATTCTTCAAGATTCGGATTTTTCAATGTTATGGTAGCAGTTCCGTCAATTTTTAAGGAGGGAAGTGCTTTGTTCAATTTATGTAACAGAAACCCGGCTGATGTTTTGGTTAAAATAACCTGAACATAGAGTTCGCCACGTGTTGTTTTCGGATTTGAAAAAATCCCTTCAGTATTAGTTTCTATGTATTTTCTACTTGATAGATTACCTTCCTCAGTAGCAAAAGATTTTAATTCCCAGGCTATATTTTCATTAGCGCTTTTAACAGCTGATGATTTACTGGTCAGTTCCGACTTTTCCTTCTCAACTAAGCTATTTTTCTTTGATTTTGAGTAGATTATAAATACCAAAATAATTAAACCCAGAACAATCAGAATTATTATAACAACAGTTTTTGTTTTCATTTCAGATTTTTGTCAGTAAATTAATTGTTTGAATTCCAGATATAGGTACCTACTGCACCAGGACTTAATTTAAGCCCTGCGGTCATACCCCTGAACTGAATCCTGAAAGAATTTACAGACCAGGTATCATTAACAACAATGATTACAATCTTGCCATCGGGAGTTCTGAAAGCCACATTAGGGAGTACCGGTGTGCTTTCAACAACTGTTGCCCGCTTTATTCCGGGACGTTCTTCATCTTCAGTCAGACTTACACTCTTATCACCCTGAAAGGTTGAAGCAATGCGTACTGATCCGGGTCTTACAAACTTTGATGCATGAGCAACAGTATAATAGGCGATATTCCTCGATATCATGTCTCCATCAATTGTTATAGCTCCCTGACACATTGAACAGCCTCCATTGTCTGTATGAGGATCATTCTTCGGATCGGCAGCAAGATTCCATAAAATGACGTTTTTACTCCAGTTCCGTGTGGTCCCGATTATCAGGCGTTTCACCTGATCGCTGATATTTATATTCTTATCACCTGGTCTTTCTACGACCATCTGTTCAGTGAAATAGATGTTTTTATCAGGACGGGCAAGGTGAATAATACTCATAGCGCCCATATCACCGCCATAGTGATGAAAACCAGTTCCATCGGTGTATTTTGAAACATCCGGATCATTGAGGATGGAGAGTGGATAGTCGATTCGGTCGAGGTTATGATCGAAAAGGATTATTTTGGTTTTGAGACCTTCTTTAACGAAAGCGGGACCCAGATTGTTTTTTATAAAGTCGGCCTCTTCTGACCAGAACCATTGCATGCTTGGAGTATTTTTTGAATTAAGCGGTTCATTCTGGACAGTAACGGCATCAATAGTTATGCCCTGTTTCTTTATTGCCTGAATATATTTCACCAGATATCTTGCATAAATATCGTAACACTCTTTTTTTAATGCCCCTCCGCGAATGTTATTGTTTGTTTTCATCCATGCAGGAGCAGACCAGGGAGATCCAAGGATCTTTATGCCAGGATTGATGGCAATAATCTCCTTCATTACAGGAACGACATCTTTAAGGTCCTGTGACAATGAGAAATTTTTAAGATCAGGATCAGTTTCGTTTTCTTTCATATCGTCATAAGAAAAAACAAAACTGTTCAGGTCAGACGATCCGATACTTAATCGTATATAGCTGGCTCCTATGTTTTTATCAGTAACAGCAAAGATTTCCTGTAAAACTGAAGTACGGGCTGAGTTACTCATTTTCATCAGAAGTTCAGCGCTTCCGCCTGTAATAGCATAGCCAAATCCATCAATTTCCTGAAACTGCTGCACCTCGTCAATGATTATCGCACTTCCTCCTCCACGGCTACCTGATCCACCGGTCTTGAAAAATACACTGTCAGTTTGTTTCTGAAACAAAGCAGACCTGTCGGGGTTTGTGACCCACGACTCTACAGAAATTGGTCTGGTGTTTTGTGCATTACCTGAAGTAAGGGTAATTACCATGAGGGTTACAGCTGCAATCAATGATTTTCCCAGCATAGGATAGATATTTTATATTGTTATTAATGTCTGCACAAACATAAATTAATTCCTTCAGATTCTCAATATATTAAATGATGTAATAATGCATATGGAAAACTTAATGATGAAGAAATTTATCTTAATCCATAACAACCTTCCTGTTGGAGACACTTACACTTCCACCTTTTCCGTTTATAACACTTTTAACTATACTCTCCTTATTCCCGTTTAACCAGAAAATAATTTTATGATGAATTTTGCTTTCCAGAGCAATCGGGGTTTCAATTGCATTATCAACAATACAGGGAGCATTATAGAAGACATTATATATTCCTATTCCCCAGGCTTCGTGGCGCTTTACATTATCTGAGACTTTATATGAAGCATATCCGAATACCCCATCATGTTTCCATGAGTCAACAGTTGGAGGGTCATAAGGCAATTCACTCTGATAAAAATAAACCCTACCTTCATTCCCACTCCATAGAGTCTGATATTCCTGGAAATGTTCGTTAAATAAACCATAAATTGTGACATTGTCACCATTTACTATCAGGCCATTTGCACATCTGTTTTTATCCCAGCCGACACCATTTCCATGATCGGCTCTCCAGAGCCAGATATGATCGACACAAGCATCTTTACTGTTTATTACCATACAGCTTGTTGCTGATCCTTCTGACGGGCCTCCGACTCTGAAGAAAATATCATAAAGAAAAACCGGATCTTTTTCATGTGATTTGCCCGAACCTGGTTCCCCAACCTGGAAAAGAACTTTGGAACTTATTTTACCGGCATCAATAAGCAAACCGCAAACTGAAATACCGTCAACATCCGAGATCTCTATCACTGCATTCCCGTTTGAAGGCATGAGTGATGGCATTCCGAGTCCCATGATCACTGTTCCTTTTCTGGTAACTTTAAGGCTTTTATCCAGAGTATACATCCCGGGAGTGAACAACAGGTTCTTTCCCTTTTTTAATGCAGAATTGATAGATTCAGAATTGTCGATATCAGCTTTAGCTATATAGAACTCATTTTCCGTTAATGTCTTTTCGTTTGGCGTATTATTTATCCAATCAGGGCCGATTGAATTCTTTTTAAGTAATGGGACGTTAACAGCAAACCCATTATCATTTAACGTCAGATAAGGTTTTTCACGTATAACCGGGGTCTCTTTAATTTTTGTAAAAGGCTTAACAGGCCAATCTTCTGCAGGAGGATTAATGACCCCGACAAACATCATATTCCAGTTTGAACCAACCCATTTTCCCATCTGTGTATTCCGCGTAAACCATTGCTGCTGTGGACCGGAAGAAATTACACCGTCAATTTTGGAATCCGAAAGGAAACCACCGCTGGCATAACCTTTGTCGTATAATTGCAGATTTCCTTTTATATGTACTCTTCTCATTGGGGCTGCCTGTGATACACCCCATACAACTGTTGTGTCGGATGGTACAATTGTGAGGTTTTCAACAGAACGCCAGAAATTCGTTAGGACACTATTATTATGCAGGGTATTTGATCGTATAGCTCCTGTAATAACAACATCGTCCGGTGATTTTCCCAGACCGATGATCTCCATGTAATAATTGACTTTAATATCGAGATTGTACTTACCAGGCTTAAATAATAGTGCGTAACGGTTCTTGCTGAATTCACTTCTTCGAACTGATTGCCTGTTGAAAATCGTATCGATCATAATCTGAATCTCATTCATATTCATTGAGGGATCAAAGACAAATACGTTTTTCCCGAGTGACGAATTATTGAACTTTCCAAAATCAGTTTGCTGAACTTCTTTCGGAGCATCATTGCTCTGTGAGTAGCAGAACTGAATTCCTGGTAACAAAAAAAGCACAAGTAAAAGTATTACACGTTTGTTTTTCATATAGGTTTAATTATTTGTTTATTTCAATCAATTTATTTATAGCATTTTTAAATGCTCCAGGTATCTTTCACACCATATGCAGCATCTGTATCACCCTGTTTATGAAACTGCATAATCGCATTATTGCCATACGTAAACCCGCAACTTCCTGCAAAAACCGACCAGTAAGCATACCTTCTTTGGCATATTTTTGTATCGGTCGGAGAGCCATTCAGCGTATTTGCCGGCCTGTTCCCTTGTTATATGACCTGATTTCACATTCGAGCCCCACACAGGAACAAGAGCCATGTATATTCCTTTTTCACCTGCTAATTTTATAATATAGTCAACATGGTCCCAGTAGTCGTATTGTTGCGCATAATCCGGTGAATTTCCGGGTGTCGTGAGTGGCAAAGCAACATTATGATTGATCAGGGCCGAGTCACCATAGGCATTTACCGCCTTCAGAATGTTGTGGAGCACCATTACCTGTATAACATTAAACCCTTTCTGACGCCTGTCTTCGAGATATTTCTCAGCTTCTTCGCGGTTTAGCTTAGAGAATAGCATCCATCCTGTGTCTCCTAACCAGAAGAACGGATCACCTTTTTCTGTTTCGAGAAACCTCTTGTTATCTGATACCCTGAGTTTCGGAGAGGATTCTTTGACTGTAACTGAATTACAGGATATAAGCAATATAGCTATTAGAATAAATGCAATTTTCCGGTTCATAGAATTTTATATTTTGCCTTGATTTTTACCTCCACCCAAGGGAAGCTAATTTGGACATTTACAGATATTTGCACTTTACATTTGTCTTTATACTTTCGTCTTTGGGTTTCCGTCTTCCGGCTTCTTCTTCCAGAACATCAGAAGACTTTTAATTTTCTGGATAATACTTTTTCCGAGGATGATAATACTGAGATAAAAGGTTATTTCACCGGAAATAATCAATATGGTTGTTAATAATGCGACTTTTTTTACCGGAAGTCCTAAAAAAGGTACAATCGGGATCATCCCCCAAATAATGCAGGACCCCGCAAGGATAGTATAACCCGAAATTTTTATCCACCTATTCATAATATAAAATCTTCATACAAATATGATCAGTTTTAATTATAGTTGATAATATTTATTTTCTTTTAAAGACAGTTCCTATTGCCTCCAGGTAGCGATAACCAAATTCTCTTTCCGGTTCAAGAAAACTTCCTTCAGTCCATTCATTCCAGCTGTTTATTGTTATAATTCTTTGATTTTTGATATTATCATCTGCCCATTTTTTTGAAATCTCAAGAGCTTTCTGAAAGTTTTCCGGTGTATTATTTTTCAACACAGCCATGCAAGGATATCCAAAATTTCCAAACTTCATAGTCTGATTACATCGGGGTGTTGCGTCCCAGCCTACTGTTACATTTGGATAATATGGCTGTTTAATACTTCCTGCAAACTGATCACAATATTTAAAATATTTATCCTGAACCTCTGTGTATTCAGACTCAGGAAATTTATCTAAAGCAACATGGTGAATCCAAACATATGATGTTGCGCTGTTAAAGGAAAGGTAATTAAGAATGTCAGATGGATTTTTAAGCTCAGTTTCACCCGGAAGGATCTTTACTCCCCAGACAATTGCATTCAGATGGAGGTCTTTGAATCCGGCTTTTTTAGTCTTTTCACGGAACTTTTCAAGTGCAATCTTTGCTTTCTCTTTTCCTCCCATACTTTCGACGAATTTATAAAGTTCGTAAATGGAAAAGTATGGACATCCGTCTATCTTCCAGTATGTTGTTTTTTACTTTCATGAAACCCTGCTCAAGACCTTTCTCAAGAAATGGGCCATCGTTGTAATAATACCAGTCATAGATAAAGACATCTACACCATATTTTGATGCTGTATTGATTTTCATTTCCATCACATCAGCATTGGATTCATTTGTATATCCCCATTCAGGAATTTTTGGTTGCTTATGTCCTTCGAAGCGCGGCTGGGCATTTTTTACAAGTTCCCATTCTGACCATCCTTTTCCATATCGCAACTCATTACGGGTATCGTTATTATGATAGTTTGGAAAATAGTATACGGCAATATCATACCCGGGTGAATTATCAATAAATTTCAGATTGTTTTTCTGTGATATTATACATTGAAATGGGAAAAACAAAATGAAGAAGAGAGAAAAATTTAGTATTAGATTCCTCATATAAAGTTCGATTCAGATTATATTTTATTCATTATTGAAAACTTATCCATCTCCTTCGCCAATTCAATTGCCTCATTAACAATCTCTTTCGGATAGTCATTTATCTCAAGAATCTTTATTGCATTCCGATTCTTAAGTTTGCCCTCTTTCAATTTAAAGTCAAAATCAACAGTTTTGTTATCAACCTGTTCGCTGAAGTGGTATAATTCATAAGTATCCTTCAGAAGTTCAGTGAGCTCGATGTCATGTGTTGATACAAAAACAAGGTTCTGATCATTATCAAGATATGACAAGACTGCTTTTCCTGCTGAAATTCTTTCAATCGTATTTGTTCCTTTAAATATCTCGTCGAGAAGAAAAAGATTGGATTCAGCTTTCTGACTGTTGACGATCATTTCTTTAATAGTCAGAACTTCTTCGAAGTAATAGCTCTTATCGTTCATTAAGTCATCACTTAATCTAATTGCTGAATGTATGCGAAACCGTGATAGAGAAAACTGTTTAGCAAAACAGGTGTTTATTGTCAAACCTGTAATAACGTTAATAGCAATAGTCCTGATGAAGGAAGTCTTTCCTGACATATTAGACCCTGTTATCAGAATTGATTTTCCATTTACCTTTAAAGAGTTTGGAATACAATTGATTATCATCGGATGATAAATATCCGTTGTTTCCAAAACTTTTGCCTGACTTTCTAATTTAGGTACGCAATATACATCAAGCCCGTGTCTTAATGATGCTATTGATATTAATGAATCAATATATCCAACGAAAGAAAATACGTTTTCTATTTCTTTTCTTCTTGTATCAAGTAGTTTCAGAGCTCCGAATAATAGCAGAGGTTCAATAAGAAAAAGCGACTTTATAAGTTCCACCGAAGCCCAGAAAGCAATTAACATATCACTTTCAAATTTTGCCTCAAGCTTGAAAAATTGCAAACGGTTCCTTACCTTATCGATTGTTTTTATTGACTCGGATAGTTCACTTTCAATTGTGTTGAATATATCATATTTTATAAGATCCTTGGCTACTTCATTTAACTTCAGAAGCTGGGGAACTGAACCAATGTATTCATTAAGATTTTTTTTATTCCAGTAATGGACTCCAATATTTAAAATAATCACAGGAAGCAAAATAAAAATAGCCTGGGGGATGAATGGCAACATTATTACTGACAGAATAGATGTGAACGATAAAAGCCTGATAATGAAGAACCAATTTGGTTCTTTTAAATGTTCGTCCTGAAATAGTGAAGTAATGAAATAGACGTTGTCACTGGCAAGTTTGTCGAGAAGAAAATAAAGTTTTAACCTGAAAACTGAATCAGTACTTATTTTTTCAATCAGTTTTTCCTGTTCATTAATTTTTCCGACGTTTAAAGGAATAGTCCTGAGCTTGTTATAAAAATATTGCTGGCCTACTTTTGAGACTGTACGATCAGCAAACATGAATAATTCCTGGAAATCAAGATCGTTACAAGTCTTATCAGATAAACACTGAAAGGAATCGGTCTTGTCTTTTTTCCTGAAATACTTTTCGATAAGCTCAAAGTTGAAAGAATCAGTTTTCCCCTTACCAAATGAATTTGCGAATTCTTCCTTTTTTTTCTTCCTGCTGTTTTGAAACATTATTAAGTCAGATATTTGTTGATGAGTCTTTTTAATTAATCAAGTCTTTATTGATTTTCTTCTTGTGCCCCTAACCCTACTTTGCTTCGCTGAAGCTACTCGAAAGCGATGAAGGGTGCGAAGAACCGAGCACCCAGTGTGAGCTCGGCGCGGCCAAAATCAATTGCACCCTTTATAGATGGAGTATGTAATTGATTTACAAGCACTTAATACTGAATAGTTAAATAACTGATTGCAACTTATAAATTCTAAAATATATCAAACTTTTTCTTCCGGTCTTCTGCTAATTTGTAGAATAGCTCTGTGACAAGACTATTTCCGCCTGTCATTAAATAAACAGATGTACCATTTTCCCTGGCATATTCATTCTCCACTTTACCGACCAGTCTGGTTTCTTTAAACAGATCCGTTACTTCTTTTCGCGGGCGATCACCGACAATAAGAATATTTTGAATTTTCTTCATTCTCGGAAGCCAGTAGATGTAATCGGTTGCAAAAGAGTATGCTTCAGGCATTTTTCCCCTGTTATAGTAGTTCAATGCACCCGTTTGACCATAATTATCACAGAAAATCATTGTACTTTCCAATTCATCAGCAGGGATCATTTTATAAGCTTTCAGTGAAATATCTGCCATTTCATGCCAGCCAATCATATCTGCAAAATCCTGCGGCAGAGAGTGATTCTTTCCATCCTCCCATCTGAGCAATCCCATTTTTTCGAAAGACTGACTGTTTTGTCTGATTTCAGCAGGTGACAAAAGAGGAAGAACCAGCTTTGCAGTACCTATAGATAAACTAAGGTTAAAGCAGATTAAAAGGGTTACAATGACAGGCTTCCATGTACTTGATAAAATTCTTTCATAATAAACGCTTCCAAAAGCGAACAAAACAGGGAAGAGTCCGATTGCATAATAATCTTTTGCTTTAAGAATTGTAAAGAGAGTCATTACCAGAACAAAAGTCAATCCAACAAATCTGAACTTTTTGAAAGGTTTGGAAAATATAAAAGCAATAAATGCTCCAATAGTAAGAGGAAGAGATCCGAAAAAGTATATAACCTGACTTTTTAAAAAACCCGAAGCTGAATTATTATCAAGTTGTGTAGCCTTTAGCACCTTCATATGTTCTAACACCGGAAAATGATTGACAACCTGCCAGATAATGTTAGGAAGAATTAAAATTACCGCTAACAAAACAGCCTTCCAAAATGAAATATTTGAAAATATTTTTTTTTGCGTTGTGAGTAACAGACTGGCCAGCAAGCCGATTATCAAAAATGCCAGATTATACTTATTGTAAAATCCCAACGCGATTATGATTGACAAATAAAATAGCCATTTAGATTTTTCTGATTGTACATATTTTACCAGTAGATAAAAGATAATTGTCCATGCCAGAATATCGAATGAGTTTGGTTGAAACAAAATATTTATACGGACAAGTAATGAGAATAATAAAGCAGATGAGGCAAGTATTTTAGAATATAAACTTCCTTCCAGAGCCTCAACTATCATCCATACAAAAATGATTGTCAATGCTCCAAATAAGGCAGGGAAAAATCTTACCCAGAAGATGTCACCACCAAGTAATAAAATGATTTTTGAAATCAGTGATGTAAAAGGAGGAACTGAGATAAATCCAAAAGCCAGATGATTAGCCTGATCGAGATGTAAAAACTCATCCCTGTGGAGTTCGTAAACAGGATTAACCACAATGTATTGAAGTATAAATTTGATAGCAATAATCACAATCAGGACCCAATATATGTCAATAAATCGTAACAGTTTTGATTTCATGCTCTCATTGTTTCAAAGGCTACCAAATGTATACATGATTATCTGATTTTCAAAAGCTTTATCCACACTATTACTTTATACCATTAAACCGTTGCACCATTTAACCTTTAAACCATTGTATCGTTTTTGGTATGAGTTTTGATATTACCTTTATACAAACATTGATTTAAAAATATTTTTATGAAAAAATTTATGATAACAATGCTTCTGCTGGCGTTGTTCGGTGCAAATACCGCTCTTTTAGCGCAGAATCAGAATAATGAGCGACTGGGATTACCTGGAGATAATCTTAATCTTTATGCAGTAATGAAACTGTTTCAGGAATCAGAAACACTCGAAGGTTTTGAGAGAAGCCTTAATGATCCAAACTCCAAAATCAATAATCTGGACCTTAACGGAGATAGGAGAGTTGATTATATCAGAGTAATTGACAATGTTGATGGAGATACTCACACCATTATACTTCAGGTTGCGATAAACAACAGGGAAAATCAGGATGTTGCTGTATTTACTGTACAGAGAAACCGGGACGGAAAGGTTTTTATCCAGCTTATTGGTGATCAGGATTTATATGGCAGGGATTATATAATTGAACCTTTATATAATGACGGAGATTCAGGACAGACTCCAAATCCCGGATATACTGGCAATAACAATAATTATGATAATCAGAATATTACCTATATCCGGACTTCCCCTTTTGAGATTGCCGGATGGCCTGTAGTAAGGTTTATTTACATGCCAAATTATGTTACCTGGCATTCTTCATGGTATTATGGATCATATCCTTCTTACTGGCGCCCATGGCGCCCATTCTACTGGGATTATTACTACGGGTATCACTATTACAGGTACACTGACTATTACGGACATTTCCATCGTGCAACATATAACCGCTACGAGCATTGGAACGATAACTATTATATCGGACACAGGGCATATTCTCCGGTTGTAAGATCAAGGATAGATCAGGGGAATTTCAGAACGACTTATTCGAAGCCTGGTCAGCGTCAGAAGGGTGAAGCAGCGTTTATCAAAACGCATCCCGACCAGGTGACAAGACGTCCTGATCCTGCAAATGGAAAAGTAAATATACAAAGACCAGCTGTTAACCCGGCACCCGACAGGAGGCCGACAGGTATAAGTAATCAAAACAGAAGGTCAACAGATAATGTTAATAGTACCAACTCGGCAAGACCCGTTACAACACCCCAAACTGGGAGAGATGCCGGTACGCAAAGACAGACTACTCCTTCGAGAGTAAATAACAAGTCTGATGAGAGACCAAATAACAACCAGAATGTAAGTACACCTCGCCGTGACCCGCCTGCTGTAACTACCAGGACTGAGCCTAAGCAGCCAGATCAACAAAAAGCATCTTCACCAAGACCGTCCAGAGAGTCTGCTTCCGGTAGACAGAGTACTCAGAGTCGCAGAAGTACCGAAAAAGCCAGGAAAGAAGCTACTGTAAAGAAGAGTGAGAATGAAAAAAAGACAGAAACTCCGCCGCCTACTCAAAGAAGGTAATTTGTTTCTTCCGGAAGGGTTTGTATAGAGACGTTCCAGAAAATATTTTAGAAGCAGAGGGAAGCAGAGAACCCCAGATCTAGTGGTTCTCTGCTTTTATTGAATCCCATTGTGCCTTTGTGCCCTTGCGACTTTTCGCCTTTGCGCCTTTCAGCCTTTGTGCCGTTATGCCCCAATAAATACTGAACAAATTTAACTGAAAACCGTTCTTTCAGAGTAAGCACGCCGTAATAAGTATTATCATAATGGGCAATCTAAGTGAGGTAGTCTTAAGTCGTAATAATCTTGATAAATCATCATCACCTTACCTGCTTCAGCATATCGCCAACCCAATATGGTGGCAGGAATGGAGTGATGATTTAATAAAATATGCTACATATAAAAAGAAACTTCTATTTGTTTCAGTAGGTTATTCTTCCTGTCACTGGTGTCACGTTATGGCTGCTGAAGCCTTTTCTGACGACAAGACAGCGCGTTATCTTAATGAACATTTTATCTGCATTAAAGTTGACAGGGAACAACGTCCGGATATTGATCAGCTCCTGATGGATTTTATAAATAACCAGAATGGACACGGAGGATGGCCACTCAATGTATTCATGACCCCTGAACTAAAGCCTGTATTTGCCCTTACTTACGCCCCTGAAGTTTCAAGGAATTCAATGCGTTCTTTTTTATCAATTGCTGAAAAAGTACTGGAGTTTTTTGAAGCAAACAAAGATAAAATTCCTCCATTTGAGTCAATTGAAAATCAACCTGATCAGGCATCTGAACATTCTTTGACAGAAACACTTTCGACATATTTCGATCCTGTTAACGGAGGTTTTGGAAATGGACAAAAATTTCCGCCTCATTCCACTTTGCTGTATCTTCTTTACCAGCAGTGTATTGAGGAGAGTCCCTCAATAAAGACTATATGTATTAAAACTTTGGATGCCATACGTATGAGAGGTCTTAATGATCATTTGCAGGGAGGCATTTTCAGATATTGTGTTGATAATGAGTGGACGATTCCTCATTTTGAAAAAATGCTTTACGATCAGGCACTGGCACTCTGGTACTACTCTCTGGCTTACAAAGTGATAGGCAAAAAAGAATATAAATCAATGGCAGAGAAAATATTAAAATGTCTTGATGAGTGTTTTAAATCAGATGGCTTGTTTATTGCAGGACATGATGCAGATACGGATCATCAAGAGGGGAAAACTTATTTATGGGATTACGACCAGCTTGAAAAGTTACTTCTTCCTGAAGAATTTTTGAAACTCTCAGAAGTCTATTATTTAGATACTTCAGGCAACTTCGAAGGACATAATCATCTATTGAGAAAGAATGACACTCCAATGCAAGAAATTGAAGAAAAGCTCATTAATATCAGGATGAAGAGAAAACAGCCTTCACAGGACAGCAAAATTCTTAGCGGGTTAAATGCCCTGGTAGCAATTGCTATGATAATGGCTGGCAGGTTTTTAGAGAAACCTGAACTGGAAGAAAAGGCCGGAGAAGTAGTTCACAATATTATTGATAGATTTTATTTCGGGAAGTCTCTTGGGCATTCATATTTCAATGGAGTATTGCAGAAGCAGAGCTTCTTATTTGATGCTGCAGCTTTATTGACAGCTATAAGTTTGCTCTGTGAAAAAGATTACTCATGGAGCAACTTGATGACAGAAATGGCTCATTCTGTGGAAAAATTTAATGAAGATGGAAAATGGATTGAGTCGTATCCTGAAGACTTCCAGAAAGTATATGCCTCATGGTTAGACCATCCTGTTCCATCAAGTGTGAGTTTGGCAGAAATGGGACTCACAAGAGTCGCACTTCTGAGTGGTAAGGAAACAGAGGTGAAGAAATTCAGAGAACCTTTTCAGTCCGATTTTTATAATATCACAGCCATGATGTCTAATGGGCTGTTTCATGTATATACCTCAGAAAAGTTTATCCCATGGAGGCTCCTTCCTGTCAATTCTATTCAACTCAGGGGTAAACATGAACAGGATTGTTACATGGGAACCTGTCGTCCTCCAGATTTGAACATATAGAGTATTTCAATGTTTAATATTTAAGTATTTTTGCGCAAACTGAAATAAATAAGGTCATTGGATATGGGTGAAACAGCATTAATTACAGGATCATCAAGTGGAATTGGAAGAGAGCTGGCAAAAATACATGCGAAGAACGGAGGTAATCTTGTGTTGGTAGCTCTTGACAAGGGCGGGCTGGATGATACAAAGAAAGTTATTGAAGAGAAGCATAAGGTAAATGTTTATGTAATTGAAAAGGATCTGACTGTAAAAGGAGCCGTTAATGAGGTTTATGACGAACTGAAACAACAAAAGATTTCAGTTGATTACCTGATCAATAATGCAGGGTTTGGTGATTTTGGTCATTTTGCAGAGTGTGACTGGGCAAAGCAGGAGAAAATGATCAATCTCAATATTACTGTGGTGGCCCATTTAACAAGACTGTTTTTACCTGATATGATTGAACGCGGTAGTGGGAAAATTATGAATGTGGCTTCGATCGCATCGTTTCAGCCCGGTCCGACAATGTCAGTGTATTTTGCTACAAAAGCATTCGTTCTGAGTTTTTCCGAAGCTCTTGCTAATGAATTGAAAGATAAAAGTATTACAGTTACTGCATTGTGTCCCGGTTCTACAGAAACAGCATTTCATGCTGTGGTTATGGGAGATAGTAAGCTGCTTGTAAAACGAAAAAAATCCTCACCGGAAGACGTAGCAGAATTTGGTTACAGATCAATGATAAGGGGGAAAACAGTTGCAATTCATGGATTTAAAAACAGGATTATGATTTTAGCTGCGAGGTTATTTCCCAGATCTATAGTGGTGAAAGCTACAAGACGAATTCAGGAAAAAAAGCATTTGAAGGATATTTAATACTGATAATATGCAAACAATTTTGGGGGCCAATGGGACGATAGGTTCTGTATTAGCAAAAGAATTAAGAAGTTATACAGATAAGATAAGGTTAGTCAGCAGAAATCCAAAGAAAGTTAATGACACAGATGAGCTTTTTCCTGCTGATCTCTCAAACACTGGTTCTGTTGATAAGGCCGTCGAAGGATCAAATGTTGTTTACCTTGTTGTGGGTTTTGATTATAAGATAAATGTATGGGAAGAAAAATGGCCCAGGCTTATGCGGGCCACTATCGACGCATGTATAAAACATAATGCCAGACTGGTCTTTTTCGATAATGTGTACATGTATGATATAAAGGCTATTCCTCACATGACTGAAGACTCTGCTATTAACCCTCCAAGTAGGAAAGGTGCTGTGAGAAAACAGATTGCACAGATGTTGTTAGAGGAAGTCAAGGCAGGAAAACTTATGGCTCTCATTGCACGATCTGCCGATTTCTATGGTCCTGGAAATGAAAGAAGTTTTATTACCGAAATGGTTTATAAAAACATTAAAAAGGGGAAGGCTTCAAACTGGCTTATAAATGCCGATAAGAAGCACTCTTTTACCTACACCCCCGATGCAGCAAAAGCTACTGCATTATTAGGGAATACTAATGACGCATATAACCAGGTCTGGCACCTTCCAACAGATTCTGACACTTTGACGGGAAGAGAGATTGTAAGCCTTTATGCAAAAGAGATGAATGGTTCGGGAAAAGTATCTGTAATGCCTATGTGGTTAATAAAAATATTAGGACTATTCATTCCGATCATGAAAGAGATGCCTGAAATGATGTATCAGTATGACAGGGACTATTTTTTCGATTCTTCAAAATTTGAAAAAAAATTCAACTTTAAGGTAACAACATATCAGGAAGGAGTGAGGAATACGGTGATCGGTAATCAGTAATCGGTAGTCGGCATTCATTATTCTTGATTATCAGCGCTTTACAACTAAACTCCGGAACACGGCTAAATAATGACTACCTTTGCCGAAATTCAATCCGGAAAAACAAATTATTCGGACTTTTTTACTTAAATAATTATACATGCTTTTTGAATCATTAAACATTATTGAACCAATTCTTAAATCAATTAAAGAGGAGGGATACATAACCCCAACACCAATTCAGGTACAGGCAATTCCTATTATCCTCAAAGGAGTAGATCTTATTGGCTGTGCTCAGACAGGAACAGGAAAAACAGCAGCTTTTGCAGTACCGATTCTTCAGCTTTTATCCGCTAATAAATCATTCGACAAAAAAAGAAAAATACGAAGTCTGATTGTTACGCCCACAAGGGAATTGGCAATCCAGATAGAGGAGAGTTTTAACGCATACGGACGCTATACAGGATTAACTTGCACAGTTGTATTCGGCGGGGTAAATCAGAATCCTCAGACAAATATATTAAGACAAGGAGTAGATATTCTGGTGGCAACACCGGGAAGACTGCTGGATCTTATGAATCAGGGATATATATCACTTAAGGATATTGAGATTTTTGTACTGGATGAGGCCGACAGGATGCTTGATATGGGTTTTATACATGACGTAAGAAGAATTATTGCTGCTTTGCCACAAAAGAGACAATCACTTTTTTTCTCTGCAACCATGCCTCCCGAAATTGTTAAACTGGCTGGTACAATAGTTTATAAGCCTGTAAAAGTGGAAGTTACACCATCCGCTTCAACTGTTGACATTGTTAACCAGTTTGTTTATTTTGTTGATAAAGGAAACAAGAATGCACTTTTGCTCGATTTATTAAAAGATACCAAAATCAAAACGGCATTGGTTTTTACCAGGACAAAATTTGGTGCTGACAAAGTGGTAAAGGTACTTAACAAAAAAAATATTACTGCCGAAGCCATTCATGGCAATAAGGCTCAAAATGCAAGACAACGTGCGCTTTCAAGTTTCAAAGCACAGACAACACGTGTCCTGGTAGCAACAGATATTGCAGCACGGGGAATAGATGTCGATGATCTCGAATATGTTATCAATTATGAGATCCCAAATATCTCTGAAACGTATGTCCATCGCATCGGAAGAACAGGTAGGGCTGGTGCAAACGGGACGGCAATTTCATTCTGTGATGCGGAAGAAAAGGAATATTTGAGGGATATCGAGAAGCTGATAACCAAACGTATTACAATCATTGAAGATCATCAATATCCTTTAATCGATAATAATCCGGTTAAAGCTCCAAAACAGCAGCGCGGAGCCCACAACCGGCCACGGTCGTTTACCCAGAAAGCTCTTGTTCCAGATCGAAGGAATAGCAGAAGATAAGATAGATCAGGCCACCAACATTTTAACCTTAAGAATTATGAGATCCTTCTTGCTGATAATTTTTATGTCGTTTTCAGGCGCCTTATATTCTCAGAATATTAATAAGCTTTTTAAGGGGATAATAAAGGACTATTCGGCGAAGAATTATGAAAAAGCACTGAATACAGCGCTTTTTACTGATAGCCTTTATAAAGCAGACTTTGATCCGGAAAACTCAGAGTATTCCATGCTGTTATCATTGATGGGGTCAATTTATTACCAGCTTAAGCAATTAGACAAGGCGGATACATGCTATAGAAAGTCACTTGAAAACTTCAGGGAATTTAATGACATTAATGACGAACCCGAATATATTACAACATTAAATAATTATGCCTTAATGTTAAGTTCAAATAAGCAATATGCTTCTGCTGAACTTTTGATAGAGGAGGCCTTACAAATACAGAAACATAATTCTGGTGATAAATCAGAAGATTACGCCATTTCTTTATCAACCCTTGGAAATCTTCAGATGACTGAAGGTAAATATGCAGATGCTGAATCTAATCTGCAAAATGCAATAAATATCTGGAAGATTAAGGATGATGTACGCAACAGTGATTATGCCAATGCATTATATGACCTTGCAGACTTATATTCAGACAGGGGAGAATATAAATTGTCCTTGCCACTCTACCTTGATGTTGCAAAAAAATACAAAAAAATTTGGGGTGCCTCCAGTTCAGATTATGCTTCAGCTTTAGTCTTCTTAGGTGATGTTTATCTTCAGTTGTCAGATTTTGAATCTGCAATGTCATCCTTTCAGAAAGCATTAGAGATAAGTAAGAAAACCGATGGAGAGCAAAGTGAAGACTATTCTGATTATCTGCGACGGTTTGCTGTATTATATCAGGAAATGGGAAATTATAATAAAGCTGAAGAGCTTTATAAGCAGGCACTTACAATTCAGAATGAAAAAGGTTATGATAACGAAAATACGTTATTTAACCTTTCATCATTATATCAGATAATGGGAAATTTCTCTGCTGCGGAAAAATTATGTCTTGAGGTTTTGAATATAGACAAAAAAGAAGGTGAAAACAGCGCTAATTACCTCTATGATCAAAACCTGCTAGCCAATCTCTATACTCTGATGGGGAGTTATGATAAGGCACTGAATCTTTATAAAAATATAGTCGAAAGAAGTAAAACTATTTTGGGAGTAACTAACCCTGATTATGCCGTTAATCTAGATAACCTTGCAAACTTATACATATCTATGGAGGAGTTCAGGAAAGCTGAACCTTTAACACTTGAAGCCATGGAGATAAAAAAGGTGGCATTCGGTGAATTAAGTCTTGAAATTGCATATTCACTTCGTATTCTCGGCGATGTGTATAAGGGTTTAAGAGATTTCAACCAGGCAGAGATCTATCGTAAGAAAGAATTGGATATAAACCTCAAAATACTTGGCGCTGAACATAATGATTATGCTTCTTCTCTTGCAGGACTTGCATCGATTTACCTCGATGAAGGGAAGTATCAGGAGGCTGAACAGCTATATAATCAGGCAATTACAATTATAAATAAAGTGTTCGGAGATAAGCACCCTGAATATGGTAATTTGTTATTGCAACTTGCTGAAACAGAAGAATTGCTTGGGAAATCTGATGCAGCAGAACCAAATTATCTAAAAGTAAATGAAAATCTTAATGTGCAGATAAAGCAAAATTTCAGCTTTATGGCTGAAAAAGAAAAAGAACAGTTCATAACAACACTTACATCAGATTTCGAAAATATCAACTCTTTTGTATATAGGAGAAAAAATACAAATCCTTCTATAACTTCTTTGGCTTATAATAATGAACTGGAACTAAAAGGTATAGTGTTGCAATCTTCCAAGGCTTTAAGACAAGCGGCACTTAATAGTAATGATCAGGATCTTATAACCCTTTATGATTCTTTTTATAAAGACAAGCAGTTGCTTACAAAACTTAGCATGCTTCCTCCCGACGGAAGATGGATTAATGCTGATAGCCTGGAATCACTCTGTACTGAAAAAGAAAAAGAATTAGGCAGGAAAATTCAAAGTCTTTCCGGATTAAAGGATTTCTCCGGAATAGGAAGTCATGTTAAATGGGAAGATGTACAAAAAGTTTTGAGGAAGGATGAGGCGGCTATTGAATATATCTCATTTTTTGATGATAATCTTAAAAATAGTGCTGATTCGAGCATTCTTTACTGCGCTTTATTGTTAAAACAGGGAATGAATCATCCGGAAATGATTCCTCTTTTTAAGGAAGAAGAACTGGTTTCATATTTAAAAGAGACAAAATCACCGAACGATGCAACAACAGTGGACAGATTATATAAGATGCAGTCGCCAAAGACAGAAGGCACCACTATAAAGAGAGAGAATAAGCTCTATAAATTAATCTGGGAACCTATTGACACC
>JANXXP010000357.1 GCA_025350595.1 Bacteroidota bacterium | reverse complement strand
GCCAATCTGATTTAACTTTTGAGCGATAATATCTGCACTTGCAAAGGGGTCTAAAAACCGGAGTCGTATGATTTGGTTTAATGTTTCTCTGGTCCTGACAGGCTGCTTATCCGAGCCAGGTTTCTTATCCAGTAGGGCTTGTGACCCCCCTTGCTCGTATTTTCTCAACAGTTGATAGTACCTTTGTTCGGTGTACCCATACTTTTGTAATGCCGATTGCACACCAATGGTGCAATGCCCTTCAATTAGCATGGCCAGTTTCTTACACAAACTATCTTTTTGGTCAATAGCAAAATCTTTTCCCTTGATGCCGTTAATTAAAATTTCCATCGTTCCATCGTTTAGTTTAACAACAAATATACTAAATTTAAATATGGCGGTTAAGGTATAAATAATTTTAAATAACAAAAAGTAAATAGGATATTAATTCACTTGAATACAAATTTATATGTGATATTGAAAATTGGTATAAACAATAATTATGAAATATAACCGCCATATATAAATTTAGCTTTTACAATAGTATTGTAAAGCAGCTTTAAGACGATAAATAATGAATTGCAGGGTTACTTTGTAAATTAGATGGGCATGAAAAAAATCCGACTGAACTTCAGCATTTGGGACTAAAGCAAATACCCCCTGAAAAATCGCTGAAAGCTTTCGGGACTAATACTTCAAGGCATAACCCCTGCGTATAAGGGACTTACACCCTCTGGACTTTCAGTAGAATCTTTGCAATTCTATGAATTTGTCTATATTCACCATTCAAGGCGCACACACTAGACTTCATGTTTGGCACTACATGCCACATGAAGTCCTCTTTATTAGCTTTAGTTATTTATTGATCCTGGGAGTGCGTCAAATGTCATGTCATAAGTATTTTAACAGTCCTTTTAGTCTGGTTAGGGTCTCACTTGGAAGCAATTAATCAAGCTTAAATTTACTAAGATCTGGGTGATTAAATTTATACAATAAATATGCAGGTTGAAAAACACTTTTATGTAATTCGTCAAGATCCATTTTAAAGAAATTAAAGCTATGTATCTTCTTAGCAACTTCATAACCCAAATATGATTTATGTATATTGTTTAGGTATGCAACATTTTTCTCCCAAATATCGAACATTTCAGTAGTAACACTAGATCCAATATTTATAACGTCCATCATAACCATGTTGGGCTTTCTTTGTCTAGCATCCTGAAACCTGTCAACAAAACTATCTTGAATTCCTTTAGCAAGGCCTATACTATTATCAGGGCTTATTAGATTTGTTATTTTGGAAAACAGTTTTCCTTTTATTAAGAGAGACCGAATTTCAGCGTCAGTGTCATTTCCAAAGTATTCCAGAGTTATTGCACTTAAAGTAATTTTTACAAAATCATCTTGAGGCTTAATTTCTGCTGCTTTTAATAATAAAGATGCAGTCTTAATTATTTCATCTGTTTGGAGATAACTATTTGCTAAAGCTATAATAGGCCTAAAATTTTCTTCATTCCCTTGTATTTCATCAACATTTCCAAAATAATGTTCCAAGTCGGAAATTGCATCTTTGAATTTATTAAGTTTCATGTAACATTCTCCTCTTAATCTATATACCTGATCAAGTTCATCAATTAATGTCGTATTTGTAAGCTCCTCCGTGAGCAGTTTGACAGCGTTATCATATTGTTTTTGAGTGAATAACACATGCGATTCAATTAGTACAGGGCCCATAGTTTAAGTTTTAATATTTTATAACCAGTTTATTGTTTCCGCTGCCAAATGAAATATTTAGCAGATCTCTTTTTGCTTTTTTAAATTGTCCGGTTTTTTTTTGGAAGAAGCAATCTCCTTTGTGAAAAATTAAGTTAAAATTTTTGCCAGATATTATGACTCTTCCAATGTTAAGTCTACCGAAAGTGCAACTTAGAACTTCTAGCATTCTTGAATTCTCATTAGGAGGATCAAAAGAATATTCAATGTCTGTGAAGTGAAATACACCAAATGGCCTACTATTGCGAAAATCAGAATTTTTGTATGTTAAACATTGGATAAAGAGATTCGATAAATCTGGAACAGAAATTGAATTGATAAATTTTGTTTCTATAACAAAAAACCTATCGGGAAAATCAAAATCAGCAACCAAGTTTGGTTTTGGTTTTAATAAGAAATCAGCAATTACCTTCCTCCTCTCTCCTTCGAATAGAAACTGCCCTTCTTCTTCTTCGTACAAATAGAAATCATCAGAAAATGTCGATCTGATTTGTTCTTTCAGTCTGTTTTCATTAATGATGTTACTGTTGTCCAATTGAAATATTGTCAATTCGTTAAAAATCAAATGCTAGTCAAGCTCATTCCGAGACTAAAACAAGTTATCAAATATATTATTTCTAAGTATCAAAGTTTGGTATTTTCGATCTGACTATTCAGGTTGGAAAAAGGGTTGAGGGTCAAATTGTTTGTTAAGTTATTGTTTGCCAAGAAATATTCTGGTTTTTTCAAAGTCCCGGTTGACGGACGTGAGTATCCAGTCACGATAAAATTGTCTAAGTTGCGATGAAGAAGCTGTCAGGCTTGCATAGGTATTTTACTTTTTAGTTCTGTGAGCTTTAGCTATTTTTGAATCAATGTAATCATCTGTCATGCTGTTAATTAAAGCTAACGGCCCGGCAATATGGGGAGGTTGTGTTACCCGACGCAGCATCCGGCAACGGTCCTGGTGCTTTAGCCGAAAAGTTGTCCCGGTGCAAGGAGGGTATGGCGTGGTTTTTGCCGTCATGGCAGATTTAATGCGTTAATTGAGTGTCGCGGTACAAACATGGGCGGAGGTACAAAGTAGTCCAGGTAATAAATTTTTGAGAGCGGCCACTGGAGCAGCGTTGGCGACGAAAACTGTCCCGAAGTCAGTAAATAGTCCCGGTGTAGAATTTTAATGGTGTGCTGATGAGGGCGTCCGGGTTAACGAGCATTAGTAAGCTGTCATGGTGCAGGAGCAATTGCAAAAAATGTGACAAGTCAACTTACCCATATTGTCCGTGTTATATGTAGGGTTAGTGTTAAAACTGTCAAGATGTGTGAGAAAATAATCGTCAAAGTCTTCTATCTTGTCGGTGAGTAGGTTTGGGCTGTAACCCTCTTCCCGCAAAGGTTGCCTACATACTTACGAAGATAATAATTGTTTGCGGGATGTGGTTTACAGCCAAGTGATAAGCTTTTCTTATTAAATTTTATATTTTGTTAAGTCTGTCATTGAACCTCGACCAAGTCCAGGTTGTCCTATCAAAAATTTATTATCCCGCAGATGAATTACAATATGCCAATACATTCTATCTACATTTTCAGTAGTACCGCAGTTTTTTAAAAATGGTTGAAATTCTTTGAATGGAATTACTAAAGTGTCGGTAGGCGAACCACAACCAAATGCAACAAAGCTATTTTGAAACTCAATAAGAAATTCTTGTTGATGAGGATGAAAAGCAAACCAATATTTTTTGTATTGTCCCTGCTCATATTCTTTTGAGACAGCGCAGATTAAGCCTGTTGATTTTTCTTGGTTTGAGTATGAAACTCTTGATTGCTTAACTAGATTGATCCCAAATTTATTTTTTACTCTTAAAAAACACTCTTCATTGAAGTTTACAGGAGTACTTCTGTCCTCTGAAGTAACGCCTGTTTTTCTCCCGGAAGTTGCTTCTTCAATTTCTTCTTCTGTCGGAATTTCAACTTGCAAATCTTTTGATGTAACAAAAATAAGTTCTATAAGTTGGTCTATTCGAGTATATTCTTTTGGCTTAAGAAGCTCGGTGATTTGCTGAATTGTTTTAGTGTCATTGAGTGTTTCTTTTAATGTCAGAAGTTTTATCAATGAGTCCGTACTTATTAGCCTAATGTCCCAAGCATGTTTTGAACCTCTGATTTGAGCTTCTAATCCACCAGTATCCTCTCTACCAACGACTATTAAAATAGATGATTCAGTTTTACTTATTTTCTGTTGTTCAATTAATTTGGTTCTGTATTTGGCAACGGTGTCATCAAGATTCATTCTATATGCATCTGTTGTCTTTACTTCTAATACTATGTTGTAGCCTTCTTTGGATGTCCAAATTCCGTCAAATCCAATGTCGTTTTGATTGCCTCGATATAATCCGTTTTCTACAGTATAACTTAGTCTTTTACCAATTTGATTAATAATATCTTGCAAAGCAAGTCCACTGTCTGTAAATGCATCTGTCAAACAGTTATTCGCAAATTTGGTTATTAATTGTGACGGAATTTCATTTAGAAATTCGCGAAAATCACTTGAAGTTTTATTGTTATCTCTTAATTTACCGTCACCCGTGAATGCAAGGATTTGAGAAAGAGTCTTTCCTTCTAACACAGTATTATTATTCTGATAAATTGATAAGATAGTGTTCATTTTGTCATTTATTTAATTATAGATTCCTCTTCAAAAATATTTATTTTGATCTGAGTCTCTCAATCGCTATCCTCAAGCAGGAATCCATTCTCCTCAGCAATAGTATAGAGATCATTAAGTATAGGGATCTCGAACCCCTTATTAATTGCACTTTTTATTATGTAATAGTGAAGGTAAAAAAGTCCAAAATTATTGTCCATGTCATCTGATGGGGTTGGATTTTTTTTATAGTCCTCAAATCCTAGTACCATTTCTCTTATTGAACACATTGGGGGTAAGTCCTCCACTTGAACTAATCCGTACTGCACTACATTGAAAACAAAGTCGTTTGGAGTCACAATTATCCCTCCTCCATCAGAATAAAATATTTGTAAACAGTCTTCGTTCAGTGGAGAAGAAATGAATTGTGCATCTACAATATTTTCACAATCTATTTTTATAGTATAGTCCTTCAGATCATTTTCAACTGAAAACTGATTTGAGTCAATCATGTCCACTTTGACAGATTTAATATGTTTCAATTGGTCACTTAGTTCTTTTTGATTCATTTTTTATGGATTGTAGTTTTTGACAAGATAGGAAAGTCCTGATAAATGAGAGGGAATTTTCATGTCATAGTAAAATTTTCTATATGATGAAGTCCGGGTAGGCAAAAAAACATGTGTTTGGCAGCAGCGTCGGGTGTCGCGGTAGTGGCTGCCAAACTCTTGCTTGCGCATTGGGAGTCCCGGTAAATGTATCAAACCTACTTTTGGTAGTTATATGTAGGGTGATTGTCATGGGCTAGTCTATCTGTCAAGTACCGAGAACCTTACATATAACGGCCCGGCGGTTGCGGTAGTAAACGTTGGTGGTGCCGTCCGCCGTTACGTGTCCTGGTACTTTAGGCAGGAATAGTCCCGGCGGACAAGCCACCATGGCGCAATTTTTGCCATCCCGGCGAAAAACGAATTTGACCCGGTTGCAGGATTTGTCCAGAGCCGAAGTCACGGATTTAGCAGATGAGTGAGAAATTAATCGTCATGATAAAATTGTCAAGGTAGCGGGCAAAAATTGTGACAAGTTTATTACCCCAACCGTCCGTGTTATAGTGCGTTTTATATTAAAATAGAATTATATCAACGAATTTGTCTCGTTAAACGATATCATTATGGTCGCTATTATTCCGCATATTCAAATATAT
>JANXXP010000340.1 GCA_025350595.1 Bacteroidota bacterium | reverse complement strand
GTTTGATGTGACTTTGCTCCCCGGACCTCCGGGGAAGAGACAGATAATTAGAGCTGTAAAAAAATAAAATTTATTTTTACGATGGCTTTTTTGCTTTCCCTAAAGTATTATCTTAGCGGAAATTTAAAAAATTAAAAATGTATCGTATGAAAATCAAGGTATTAATTGTAATGATCGGTGTAATAGCCTTAATGCTTGGCTCTTGTGCAAACAGTTCATTTAAAAATGTAAAACTTCAAAGCAAAGAAGATTCACTATCCTATGCTTTTGGAATAGTTAACTATAACGCTCTGAAAACTGACAGTCTTATACTCGATCCAATGATCGTGGCGAAAGCTATGGTTGACGGAAAAGGTGGCAAACCTATGATGGCTGATGATATTGCTCGTGCATTTATTATGGGCTTTATCAACAAACGTGAAGCCTTAAAAGCTGGTAAAAAAGCAGAACAGAACAAGGAAACATTTAAAGAATATATTGCTCAGAATGAAGCATTCCTTGCTACAAATAAAACAAAGGCCGGTGTAACGACTACTGCAAGTGGTCTTCAGTATGAAGTAATAAAGATGGGTACCGGTGCAAAACCTACAGCTCAGAATACAGTTAAAGTAGATTATGTTGGGACACTTATTGATGGTACTGAATTCGACTCATCCATCAAGAGAAAAGAACCTGCACAGTTTCCTGTAGCTGGTGTAATACCAGGATGGACAGAAGCATTACAACTCATGCCTGTTGGTTCGAAGTTTAAACTTTACCTTCCTCAGTCAATTGCTTATGGAGCAAATGGCGCAGGTGATGTAATTAAACCTTATTCAACTCTTATTTTTGAAGTTGAGCTTCTTGAAATTGTAAAATAATATGACAACTGCAGAAATTCAAACTCCAAAAGGTACCATGAGGGTCAGCTTCTTTGAAGAAGACGCTCCCGCTACCGTGGAGAACTTCATCACTCTTGCAAAAAAGGGGTTCTATGACGGACTCGCTTTTCACAGAGTTATTCCGGATTTTGTTATTCAGGGAGGCTGTCCTCTTTCAAAGGATATGAGTGATCCACGTGTTGGAACAGGAGGCCCGGGATATAAAATCAACTGTGAATTGACAGGAGGAAATCAGTACCACGATAAAGGAGTTCTTTCAATGGCTCATGCAGGAAGAAATACCGGAGGTTCGCAGTTTTTTATTTGTCACAGTCGTACCAACACCAAACACCTCGACAGACAGCATACCTGCTTCGGAAAAGTATATGAAGGACTTGACGTTATTGATAAAATACGCCAGGGCGATAAAATTGAAAAGATAATTATTCACGAAGAATAGACTGAAATGGCATTTGAAATTATCGGAAAGGTAATCGATATATCTCCTGTAAATCAGGTAAGCGACAAGTTTAAGAAACGGGAGTTTGTCATAGAGAAAAAAGAGACTGGTGGTTCAGCAGTTTTTGTTGACTATATCAAATTTCAACTTGTCCAGGATAAATGTGACCTTATAAACGAATCGTATCTCAATGAAGATATTAAGATATTTTTCAATCTTAAGGGTAACAAATGGGAAAGAGATGGTAAAATTAACTATTTCACAAACCTCGACGCCTGGAAAATTGAAAAGGTATCTTCGCAAGGAAAGGATCAAAGCGCTCCTCCACGAACAACACTGGAGGATATTCCTCCCGATAATGATGAATTGAGCGATCTTCCGTTCTGATTAAGTAAAACTTAAGGCTGTCTCAATCTGGGACAGCCTTTTTAAATTTAACTCAAATAATAAAAGAAATGAGACATCTTTATATTGCAGTTCTTGCTTCATTCAGTTTAGTTTGCCATGGTCAGGATGTGTCAGATTATGCGCAACTTCCTAAAGGCCAGATTCTGCTACCTTATAACAGGATTATTCAGCCGGCAGGACTTCAGGTTTCTTTTGGAGATCACTCGCTTGAAAACCATTCGCTTGATGCTGCATTATCTCCTGATGGTAAGTGGCTTGCAGTTGAGGAAAGATACAGCATTACTTTTATTAGTACTACAGATAATAATATAAAGTACCAGTTCTCCTTAGATGAAAATCCTGAACTTAGTGGTGGCATGAACACATATTCAGGTATTATCTGGCATACAGGGAATGAAAAACCCGAGGTTTACTGGAGTATGATCGGGAGAGGTAATAAATCATATGTTGTTTCTGCAAAGTGGGATGGTAAAAAAGCTATTGTTGGAAGAAAATTTGAATATAAAGCTGCACCCAGGACAGCTATGGCCCTGCCAAATGAAATTCTTATAAGAAAAGAAGAATCTAAAGAGTATCTGTATGTTGTATTGAATGGGAACAATAAAGTCATAAAACAGGATCTCATAACAGGTGATACAATCTGGATCGCTGATCCTGGTGTTGCTCCTTATGGTATTACTACGGGTGCAGGAAAACTTTATGTTACAAATTGGGCAGGAAGGTTTCCTGAAGCAAATGATAAAGATGTTGCAGGTGTTCCTTGGGGTCTGGCAAGAGTAGATAATGGTTTGGCAGGAGGGGCTACCCGTGAAGGAACCGTTACTGTTATAGATCCCTCAAGTGGGAAAATTTTAAAAGAAGTGATTGTGGGATTACACCCTAACGACATAGTTTCTGATAAAGAGGGTAAGTTTGTTTATCTCACTAATTCAAACAGCGATAATGTGATGGTTATTAATACAACATCGGACGAGATTTCTGAAACCATTAACCTGAGATTACAACCAGCCATCAATCCATATTTCGGTGATTCCCCAAACGGACTGTGTCTGTCTACCGATAATAAAACCTTATATGTTGCCAACGGAATGGATAATGCTGTTGCCGTTATCAACCTGGGGAAAAATGCGACCTCAAATTCAGAAAATTTGAACAGCATGATAACCGGGTTCATTCCAACAGGGGCTTATCCGTCTGCCATTGCTGTACTTAAGTCGAAATATCTTTATGTAAGCAATCTTGAGGGGTCAGGAGTCAGATTAGGACTTCCGGATAAAAACACCACAAACCCTGCATATAACACACATCACTTGCTGGCCTCAGTATCAGTTATAAGAATCCCGGGGAAAAGAGAACTAAAAGAATATACTGACACAGTTATGGCTGTTAATAATCTTTCAAGAGCCACAAGTGCAAGGGAAAAACCAAGGGAAGCAGTTCAACCAAAACCTGTTCCTGACAGAATAGGTGAACCATCGGTTTTTAAGCATGTATTATACATTATTAAGGAGAACAGAACCTACGATCAGATTCTAGGCGATATGAAGCAGGGTGACGGAGACCCAGGTCTGTGTATCTATGGGAAAGAAATTACACCTAATACTCATAAACTTTCTGAAGAATTTATTTTACTTGATAACTTTAGTACATCAGGAAAATGTTCTGCAGAGGGTCATCAGTGGACCGATGCCTCAATAGTTACAGATTATATTGAAAAGAACATGAGAGCATGGTTCAGAAGCTACGCGCATGTTCAGACTGATGCACTCGTCTATGCACCTACAGGGTTTATCTGGGATAATGCGACCAATCATGGGAAATCTGCCAGGATCTATGGTGAAGCATCAATTCCTGTCTTTCCAAAAAGGGTAACATGGGCCGATGTTTATACAAAATACAAAAACGGAGAAAAGGTTGAGTTTACAAACATTACTACAATTGAACCTGTAAGAAAAATTCTTAGTCAGACTTATCCTTCGTACGGGAACCATGAGTTTTCTGATCAGATGCGGGCCGATGCGTTTATTAAGGAACTGAATGAAATTGAATCAATGACAGGCGACCAGCTTCCCGAGCTTATGGTAATGGCGTTGCCAAACGATCATACAACAGGTATAAAGCCAGGCTATCCCTCACCCAGAGCAATGGTTGCTGACAATGATTATGCCCTTGGAAGAATAGTTGAAGCATTTACCAAAAGCAGGTTCTGGAAAAATACCGTGATTTTTGTTGTGGAAGACGATTCTCAGGGTGGATGGGATCATGTTTCAGCATATCGTACTGTAAGTCTTGTTATTAGCCCCTACTCAAGATTAAAAAATACAAACCATACCTTCTATACCCAACCTTGCATGGTAAGAACTATTGAACAGATACTTGGTCTGCCACCAATGAACATACAAGATGCAATTGCAAATCCAATGTTCGATTGTTTCGGAACAACTGCTGATCTCTCTGAATATAAGGCTATCCCAAATAATATTCCAATTGATGAAATGACAGCTCCTCTCTCAACACTAACCGGTAAGTCTTTACATTTTGCAAAGAAAAGCATGCTGCCTGAATTCGAAGGAGTTGATTCAGGAAGTGATGATCTGTTAAACAGGATACTCTGGTTTGCTGCAAAAGGCAATTCACCATACCCTGCAAAGTTCGCAGGTGCTGAAAGTGACAAAGATGATGAATAACCCTTTACTTCAGAAATGGAATACTCCATTTGAGACACCACCTTTTAAACTTATTGAAATAGCTCATTTCAAGCCAGGCATTGAGGAAGCAATTCTTGCAGCAAGACTTGAAATAGATTCCATTACAGAAAGTGCCGAATATCCTACGTTTGAGAATACGATAGTACTTCTTGAAAAAGCAGGAGAAAAATTAGGTAGTATCACATCAATTCTTTTCAACCTGAATAGTGCAGAAACAAATAAGGAGCTGCAATCCGTAGCGCAGGATGTATCTCCCCTTTTAACGCGCTTTTCGAATGATATTACTCTGAATGAAAAGCTTTTTAAACGGATTAGATTAGTTTATGAATCTAAGGATAAATCGGAACTTAACTCCGAACAAAAAATTCTTGTAGAGAAGAAATTCCGAAATTTCATTCTTGGAGGAGCCGGACTAAAAGAAGAAGCACAAAAACGTTTCAGGGTAATATCTGAGGAACTATCAACTCGTTCTCTTAAATTTGATGAAAATGTCCTTGAAGAAACAAATTCTTTTGAGCTACATCTTACTGATAAAAAAGATCTTGCAGGACTTCCGGAAAGTATTTCAGAAATGGCATCAAAAGAGGCTGCTGACAGAAAAAAAGAAGGATTTGTTTTCACGCTCCATTATCCTAGTTATGTACCTTTTATGCAATATTCCGAAAGAAGAGATCTTCGGGAACGGATGTTCAGAGCATATTCCTCAAGAGGCTATAAGGGAAATGAATTTGACAATAGTGAGAATGTACGTAAAATAGTTAATCTCCGACTTGAAATAGCAAAGATGCTTGGGTTTAAAACTTATGCTGATATGATTCTTGGCGACAGGATGGCTGATACACCTTCAAAAGTAGAGATTTTTCTGGAGGATCTTTATTCGGCATCCAGGCAGGCAGCCCTCCGGGATTATGAAAACATACAAAAATATGCATCATCTTCAGGACTTAATGGAAATCTGGAAAGGTGGGACTGGGCATTTTATTCAGAAAAGCTAAAGAAAATCAAGTATGATATTGATGATGAAATTCTAAAACCATATTTCAGTCTTGATAAAGTTGAATCAGCTGTTTTTGGTCTGGCTACCTCACTATACGGTATCAGATTTTCACCTGATCACACAATACCCGTCTATCATCCTGAAGTTAAAACATATGAAGTTTACGATAAGGATGATTCATTTCTATCAATACTATACCTTGATTATCATCCCCGTCCCGGGAAAAGCGGTGGAGCATGGATGACAAGTTACAGGGATCAGAAAAACATAGATGGAACCGAGGTAAGACCCTTAATATCTATTGTAACAAACTTCTCAAGACCATCAGAAACAAGACCCTCCCTCCTTTCCTTCAGTGAAGTTACTACTTTTCTTCATGAATTCGGACACTCACTTCACGGAATGCTTTCAAAGTGCAACTATGAAAGCCTTTCAGGGACAAATGTTGCCCGCGACTTTGTAGAATTACCATCTCAGTTCATGGAAAACTTCGTTTTTGAAAAAGAATGGCTTGATAAATGGGCAACCCATTACCAGACCGGAGAAAGGATACCTTCTGAGATAATCGCTAAAATAAAAAAGGCCTCAACCTTTAATGAAGGATATGCCTGTTACAGACAATTGAGTTTCGGATTTCTCGACATGGCCTGGCATAAGATAACTGAACCGGTTGAATCAAGTATTTCTGATTTTGAACTGGCAGCCCTGGCAAAAACTGAATTGTTCCCATTTGTGGATGGAATAAATATGAGCACGGCATTTAGTCATATTTTCGGCGGAGGATATGCAGCAGGATACTATGGATATAAATGGGCCGAAGTTCTTGATGCCGACGCATTCAGCTATTTCACAGAGACAGGGATATTCAATAAAGAAAGAGCAACCTCATTCCGAAAGAATATTCTCGAAAAAGGCGGAACGGAGAAACCCGCTGAGCTTTATAGAAAATTCAGAGGAAAAGAGCCTTCAATTGAGGCATTTTTAATAAGGAGTGGCCTTAATTAAAAAAATCAATAATCAGAACCTGCAACAAGCGCCTGCACCAAGTAACTAGCAACCAGCAACAAGCAAACAGCACCATCTCTATTTAAAAATTATTACTATCTTTACAAAGCTGTTCATGCATCATTTCATAGCCTTAACTAGTTATTTATCAATACTTTAATCTATATAGCATGATTTTCTTTTTTGAAGGCAAATCCAAAATTTTATTCGCAGTAGGCACAACAGAAAAACTCTCTGAAATAAATATTGAAAAACTCTCGTGGCTCTTTGGAGAAGCCAGTCTTATCCCCGATAATAATGTTGATGGTGTCTTTATCGGACCAAGAAAAGAGATGGTGACACCATGGAGTACCAATGCAGTGGAGATCACTCAGAATATGGGAATCACAGGTATAAAGAGAATCGAAGAATTTCATGCTGAAACATCCGCTAAACCTGATTTTGACCCGATGCTACAGTCATTATATAAGGGGCTTGATCAGAAAATATTCACTATTGACAAACGCCCTGATCCAGTAATCTTCATAGACGATATAAATCAGTATAATATTAAAGAGGGGCTTGCACTTAACAATGAGGAGGTTGAATACCTCAATAAGCTAAGTGAGTCAATTGGAAGAAAACTAACTGACAGCGAGGTATTTGGTTTTTCGCAGGTAAATTCAGAACACTGCCGCCATAAAATATTCAATGGGACTTTCATACTTTCCGGAGAGGAAAAGGAGTCTACTCTTTTTCAGATGATTAAAGAGACAACAAAAGCCAATCCAAACAGTGTAGTATCTGCATATAAGGATAATTGCGCATTTGTACAGGGACCGGTAGTTGAGCAGTTTGCCCCGGTTAGTCAGGACAAACCTGACTATTTCAAAATAAAAGATTTTGAATCGGTACTTTCCATTAAAGCCGAAACACATAATTTTCCCACTACGGTTGAACCTTTCAATGGCGCTGCAACAGGTACAGGGGGAGAGATCAGGGATCGTATTGCCGGAGGAAAAGGAGCTTTTCCAATAGCCGGAACTGCGGTCTATATGACATCTTATCCCCGACCCGATGGTGCCCGTCCATGGGAAAAAGCAACAAAAGAAAGACCATGGCTTTATCAGACTCCGGAAGATATCCTTATAAAAGCATCAAACGGGGCAAGTGATTTTGGAAATAAATTTGGTCAGCCTCTGATATGTGGATCAGTGTTTACCTTCGAACATTTTGAGAATCAAAAGAAGTTCGGGTACGATAAGGTAATAATGCTTGCAGGAGGAATTGGCATTGGTAAAAAGAAAGACAGCGAGAAGGATACTCCTGAAAAAGGCGATCTTATAATATTGCTTGGAGGAGATAATTACAGGATAGGAATGGGAGGAGGAGCAGTTTCGTCGGTTGATACGGGCAAATTCGATAGTTCAATAGAGTTAAATGCTGTACAACGTGCAAATCCTGAAATGCAGAAAAGGGTATACAATGCAATCAGGGCGTTGAGCGAACTTGATAATAATCCTGTAGTTTCAATTCATGACCATGGAGCAGGTGGTCATCTGAACTGCCTTTCGGAACTTGTTGAAGCAACAGGAGGTAAAATAGATATAAGCAAATTACCAATTGGAGACCCTACCCTGTCAGCCAGAGAGATTATCGGAAATGAATCGCAGGAACGAATGGGTCTGGTTATTAAGAAAACAGATGCTGAAACCCTGAGAAGAATTGCTGAAAGAGAAAGAGCTCCTTTTTATATAATAGGCGAGATCACAGGTGATATGCAGTTCACCCTAATCAATCCCGTAACCGGAGAAAAGCCTATCGATATTGCATTATCATCTCTTTTCGGCGAGGCTCCAAAAACAATAATGAATGACAGTACTATCGATTCCGTATATAGTAACCTTGATTATAAGATTGAGAAGATCCACGAATATACGGATCAGATTTTGCAGATTGAAGAGGTTGCCTGCAAGGACTGGCTCACTAATAAAGTTGACCGCTCAGTTACCGGAAGACTTGCCAAACAGCAATGTGCCGGTCCCCTCCAGTTGCCTCTGAATAACCTTGGGGCAATAACTCTTGATTACAGAGGGAAAAAAGGCATGGCAACATCAATCGGGCATGCACCTGCTGCCGGACTGGTCGATCCTTCTGCCGGCTCTGTACTTTCAATAGCTGAAGCGCTGACAAACATTATCTGGGCTCCCCTTTCGGGTAAGTTAAGTTGCGTTTCACTCTCGGCCAACTGGATGTGGCCATGCAAAAACCAGGGAGAAGACTCAAGACTTTATTACGCCGTTAAAGCTGCAAGTGATTTTGCAATTTCACTTGGCATTAACATTCCCACAGGGAAAGACAGCCTCTCGATGACGCAGAAATACAAAGATCAGGTTGTATATTCACCCGGTACTGTTATCATCTCCGCATCAGGTGAAATAAGCGATGTCAGAAAAATAGTTGAACCTGTAATCGTAAACGATCCTTATACCAGCCTTCTTTATATTGACATGAGTCGTGATGAATTTAAGCCCGGTGGAAGCAGTTTAGCCCAGATTCTTAATAAACTGGGTGACGAAGTTCCTACTGTAAAAGATCCCGCATATTTTAAGGAAGTTTTCGATACAATTCAGGGACTTATTATCAAAGGAAAAATTCTTTCAGGACATGATATATCAGCCGGCGGTATGTTGACAACATTACTTGAAATGTGCTTCTCAAATACCCGTGGCGGAATAACTGTAAACCTGGAAGCTCTAAATGAAAATGACACAATAAAAGTCCTTTTCAGCCAGAATCCGGGTATTATTATCCAGGTAAGGGATGAGGATGAGATAGCTGAAATACTTCTTGAGAGCGGAATCTCTTATTTTTCAATTGGCCACCCGATTGAAGAAAGATCTCTGTTTGTATCAAATGATAATAAATCATTTACTTTCAATATAGATAAGCTCCGTGATAAATGGTTTCGTACTTCCTATCTTCTCGATCGCAGGCAATGCGGACCGAAGCTGGCTCTTGAACGCTTTGAAAGTTATAAGAACAATGAATTGAACATCAATACCGGGGCCTTTGACGGAAGGTTAAAATCACTTGGAATAACGCCTGAGAGGAGAAAAAAATCAGGCACCCGGGCAGCTATAATCAGGGAAAAAGGAGTCAATGGAGACAGAGAAATGGCTTATGCCCTTTATCTTGCAGGATTTGATGTTAAGGATGTTCATATGACGGATCTTATTGCCGGTAGAGAAACACTCGAAGATATAAGCATGATTGTTTTTGTGGGCGGATTTTCAAATTCCGATGTTCTTGGTTCGGCAAAAGGTTGGGCCGGGGCATTCAGGTATAATGAAAAAGCCAGGATAGCGCTTGAAAATTTCTATAGAAGAACAGATACACTTTCACTTGGAGTCTGCAACGGGTGCCAGGTTATGGCGGAACTAGGGCTAATATATCCAGATCATAAAGAAAAACCCAGACTATTATTAAACGAGTCACATAAATTTGAATCGGGATTTATAGGAGTCAGGATTTTAGAGAATAATTCAATAATGCTCGGTAACATGGCCGGAATGGAACTTGGAATATGGGTAGCTCATGGAGAGGGAAAATTCAGTATGCCATATCCTGAGGACAGGTATCAGATTCCAATGAAATTCAGTAAACATTCATATCCCGCAAATCCAAACGGGTCGGAACATGATATAGCAGGATTATGTTCTGAAGATGGTCGCCACCTTGTTATGATGCCACATCTTGAGAGGGCTTACTTCCCATGGCAATGCGGGTATTATCCAGAGAACAGGAAAAATGATGATGTTACACCCTGGATAAAAGCTTTTGTAAACGCACGTGAATGGATAGAAAGATCAGCGACTGATCGGAGTTAAAAATACTGATAAGAATTTCGAATTCTCATCTGTAACAGGTTCTGAATTAGTAAAATCCTTTGGCAGAATTTTCTCGCTAATCAACTGGATACTGTATAACCCTGTATCCTGAATAAAAAGAGAGCCTATAAAAGAATCAGCCCTGAAATAGGGATATGAAACCTCTTTTGAATTAAGTACTATATTATCGCATTCTGGTTTTGCTTCAAGCCTGTTATCGCTGACACTAAGCATCACAGAATTCTTATAATTAAGATCAGTTGTGTCTTTGGTTGCACTTGACAACCAGACATCAAAACGACCTGATTTAGATACCCTTACATTCCATTCTGCCGTATTACTTGCAGGATTTACCATATCACTGTAACAATCGGCTTTTTCAACTTTCAATGAAATAGTTCCATCCTCCTGTTGTAAAATTTTGCTGGTAGTTTTTGACTTAGTATCTTTTGAAGGTTTGATTGGGCTATTGCATGAAGAAATTAAAAGAACAACAAACATCATCACACACACATTAATATTTCTTCTCATCTTCAGGAAATCTCGTTTGATTAGTTTGTTATTAAACGTTGAAAATACAGATTCAGTATATCAATTGTAAAGAAATGCAAATTAATTTGAAATATTTCTATTATCGTTTAAATATTTGCCAGCTCTCTGATTGAACTGACCTGTTTATTGATATTTCTCTTTACACTTGTTACAATCAACGCTTCAGCGACAATTTCAGAAATATCTGCTACCCTGGTTTCTGTTGCGGAAGAAAGTGTTTTCTTACAAAGAGGACAGGCTGTTGCAAGAATTTCTGGATTTCCTTTCGTCAATTCCGCTGCAGTATCCTGAGCAATTTTGTACTTTTTACCGGAGCTTAATTTTAAATTTGCCAGACTACCTCCGCAACAGAGGGAATTCTCATCGTCGAATTTGCTTTTTTCAAGTCGCGAAACATGCTTTAAAACAAACCTGGGCTCATCATAAACACCTGAACCACGTCCCAGATCGCATGGAGTATGGTAAACCACTTTCTTGCGTAAGAAATTCATTTTCAAAGAACCTTCCTCAATCTGCGATTTGATAAATTGTGAATGATGAAGCACTTCAACACCAAGGTAATAGCTCTCTTTAAATACTTTGTAACAGATGGGACATGAAGTGACAAGTGTATGTGCACCCGACTTCCAGAATAACTGAGAATTATAATTAATAAGCTCCCGTGCTTCCTTGTCCATGCCGGCAAGCATTAGCGGACGGCCACAGCAAACACCTCCCTGTTCATCAATAAATTTGTACTTAACCCCGGAGGCATCTAGTATTTTTACCATAGAGTTTTTTATAGACGGGGTAAGATGTGTCATACAACCTGCAAAGTACAAAACATCAACTTTTTCCGGATCTGTTACTGGAAGAAAGTTGTAAGATAATTGTCCGTTTGATTTTTCAGGGATGTTGTGCAGACGTTTCCTGAAATATCCTTTATATATATTCGTAAAAACATTTTCATTATCTCCTACCCTCCTTTGTATCATCCTGATTGGTGAAAGTTCTATCCCAACAGGACATTTCTGATCGCACCTTCCGCATAAAAGACAGTTGTTTGCGATTTCACTTACATCATCATTATTCCTTATAGCCTTCATCAGGTAAGCCGGTTGAATATTTGTAATACCAGCAGAAAAGTTCAGCTGACATGCGTCAATACAAATCCCGCATGAAGAGCATGAATATGTCTGAACCTCTGTATATGTTCCGGATTTATCACCTGTTTTGATACCGCAGTTTCTCATAAAAATGAGAAAAAGTTCAGCAGGAATATGCATATACCTTGTTACAGGAAGAAGAACAAAGAATGTTCCCAACGAAAGAGAATAAAGCAGCCAGAATGGGTAAGCCATTTGTTGAGCAGGCAGAAATGAAGCCAGCCATGAGCCAAGAGTTCCGGTTAAGAAACTTCCATTTCCATAAGTTCCGCTTGTGAAACTTTCGGCTAGTAAACGACTTGGAAAAATAAGCCATAATGAAGTAAGCGCAATTTTATCGCTTAGCTTAAGTTTAGTGGTTTTCTTCATCCCGACGACCCGCGAGTAGAACCTTTTAGATATGGCAAGAATAAGACCCGAAAGGATAAATGCCAGAATAAGATCCATCAGGAAACCATATGCAGCTTCAAAGCCCATTCGTCCATGCTCAGGATTAAAATACCTGAAAAAGATAGCTTTATAAGGTGCATTTAGATGTTTAGTCCCGAAAATATCAGCTTCAATTGTTCCAAAAAAGATAAGCAAAAACCAGCCAAAAGCGAGGCTCATATGCATGTAGCCAAGCCTGATATTTGTTTTCAGAATTTTTTTATGCAAAAGACTCTCAAGAAAGATCTCTTTAAGGCTCAGAACAAAAGCATTCCCAAAGAAACCCCGCTGAAGTCTGAGTTTATCAGGACGTGAGAGTCCACGAAACCAGATAACGCATCTGAATACAACATAAAAAAGTATGAAGTACAGACCAATATTGAACGGTATTACGAAGGGGTCAAATTGCATAACTATCTGATTTTTGGAATGCCTGTCTTGCCAGAATCACAATATTTCTTGTATTTACTCCGCGAGGACAAACAAGTATGCATTTTCCACAAAGCATGCACTTTTTTAGGTTTTCAATAACCTGACTGTTCTCACCTCTTTTAATAAGGATATGAAGTTCGCGGAGACTGAAGTTTGTATAATTACCTGTTGTACATGTAGCTGAACAACCACCGCATTCAATACACAATCTGAAACTGGGCTCTCTTTCATAAATATAATCTGCAATACTCCTGTCATTGGAGTCATAGTCGATCTGACGAATTTTTGATATGGTGAATCCGAACTTTTCCATGAATTAATTTACATCTTTCAGATAATCCATTACCTCAGAAACTGCTGCACGCGCATGGGAAATAGTTTCAGTAATATTCATGGGAGCTGTACACGTTCCTGCATAGAACACACCTTTAATATTGCTGATATTACTGCCGTAATGAGGATCGGCGGCGCTAAAAAACCTGTTTTCACCTGTGTTAAGACCACTAATTCCGGCAATTTTCTTTCCTCCGTCCGACATTTCCATACCTGCCATAAGTACCAGCATATCGAGTTCCATCTTAAGTGGTCGTCCCGCAAGAGTATCTTCCACTTTAATTACCAGTCTGTTATTTATTGTTTCGCCAGCCTCCGATACTTTTCCTCTGATGAAGTTTACCCCCCATTTTTCCTGAGCTTCCCTATATAACTCTTCATAATGTGCACCGCCCATTCTCATGTCCATATAAAAGCAGAAAACTTTCGATTCAGGTAAATGTTCACAGATCTCAATCGCCTGTTTAACGGCTGTTACGCAACACAGTTTTGAACAGTAAAGATTACCAACTTTTTCATCGCGGGAGCCAACACAATGTACAATCCCGATAGCGCCTGGTATCTTGCCATTACAAAGTGCAATTTTATCATTTCTGAACATCCCCTCAAGCTCAGCCGATGTAATTACATTATCGTAGATCCCATAACCATACTCCTCTTTCCTTGCACTCTTAAAAAGATCAAAGCCAGTTGCTACAACAACTGCATCGGCAATAATTTCATTTCCCTTATCTGTAATTATTGAAAAATGTGATTTTCTCTTAGAAAACTTTTCAATCGTAGTACCTGAAAGGATCTTAATCCCATCATTCAAAGTCAGCTTATCCAGGTAATGTTTAACCTCGGAGCTGTTCCTCCTGTCGGGAAATAACTTATACCAGTCATTCAGGTGTCCTCCGGTTTTTACTTCTTTTTCAAGAAGACTTACATAAAAACCAGCTTTCGACAATCTACCAGCAGCTTCGAGACCCGCCACGCCAGCTCCTATTACAACAACATGCTTACTCATTTACTATCAAACTGATATAAGATTATGACTTTTTGAAGATGGTGTTTTAACATCAAGTTTGTACTTATCTGCAGGCGCATATTCAATACCAATTTTATCAAGAACAGGTTCACAGTCAGTTTGATGCATCTGAAGACCTAAGTCCCATGGATCATAACCGAGTACTAGTCCGGCAACCTCTTCGTAAGTAAATACGGGGATTCCCTCACCATTCTGACCATATTTTTTACCTTCCATCTCATTTATAACATATTGCCATCTGTCAAGAAACATCGGACATCCCGGACAATTGGTAATTATCATATCTGGTTTGAAAGGTTCCATTGATTCAAATTTCTCTTTTGAACAAGCTACAGAAAAACCTCTGTTGGCCTGAACAAGGTATTGTCTGAAACCGAACCCACAACAGTGACGTCGTTCAGGATAGTCAACAATTTGTCCTCCCCACTCTTCAACCATACCTGTCAGAACATAAGGATATTCGGCACCGCCAACGCCTTTTGAAGGGAACATCTTAGCATAGTGACATCCTATATGATCTACAACTTTTAAAGGCTCACCGGTATTTTTGTTTACCAGCTTATATTTTGCCTTTGCGGCTATTTCTTTTCTGAATTTATAAATAACATCGCTTGCATGAGCCAGATTTCCAGGGATTTTGAATTCCCTTCCGGTAGCTTTTTTAAGCTGTTCTCTGACTTTTCCTTCAACTTCAGGAAAATGATGCCATGTATCAAGAATTTCAGTGTATAGTCCAAAGGAAGTTATACATGAAGGCACATAATTCGTATAGCCGGCTTCAGTCATCAGCGCGAATTGCCTTGCAACAACTGTCATTGCTGTTTCTACCGGAACAACATCGCCATGATATCCTATTCCTGAACAAGTTGTGTGGCAGGGATGTTCGTACACATCTTTTTTCAGCACATCTCTCATAATTCTCAGAAATGCCACTTCCGAACCGGGAAAAAAGTTCTGCCTGATACAACTTCTTACATAAAAGAATTTATCATCAGCGATCTCTTTCTGGTATTCGCTCCAAATAGCTTTTTTTCCTTCAGTAATCATTTCCTAAAATATATATCTGCCTTACTACTTACTACTGCCTGGTATGAGAGCCGTTATTTGTTTTATAAATGTGTCTGAAATACTCATTATCAATTCCATCATCAAAATCCATATTCATTTCTTCAGCTTTTCTTTTAGAATATGATTCTATCTTTTCATATCTGTCCAAACCGCCTGTCACCTCAAATATTCTCCGTAGCTCGTCTAAAGTTTCTTCCGGAATTTTTCTAAGAATACCTGGTCCGTCTCCTTTATAATTTCCACCAAGCCTCCTTAGCAGATCAGTTTTATTATCCTGAACCCATTCCCAGACAGGACCTTGTTCCGGATGCATTGCAATGCTTATCCCGTCAAGATATACACAATAACCAGTATCGAGTATCCAATCCCCTATAGTTCTCTTAATTGCCAGTTGTTGCCTTCCTTTTTCAGACTCAACAAAATAGCCAAGTTCCTGTGATAATCCCCTTAAAGCCATGATAATCAATCCGGGAGCGTTCCCGCGCGGGCACCTTGTTTTACATGACATGCATTCACCACAATACCAGATAGTTTCAGACTTAAGAAGTTTTGTGATTTCCACGTCGTTTTTTGACTGTACCGTATCGACTATCTTTCGCGGGTCGTAATCGTAAAATTCGGCAGCCGGGCAGATTGCAGTGCATACTCCGCAATTCATGCAGGCATTCAGGCCCTCCTCAAACCTGATATCCTTTAAAAGCAAGTCGTATACCTTTTCCATCAACCTGTTGAGAGTAATCTATGTTAAATAATTAACACAAAAGTAAATCTAATGCAATGAGGAAGAAATAAGCTTAAAGCCTATTTGTAAGGGGTATTTATACGTATATAAACGGCACAATGGTACAAAGGCTCAGCGGCAAAACAGGAGAAAAAGTGAAGGAAGAAGTAGAAGCGATCCTCCTGACCAGAAAATAAATGATAAATAATCAAGTTGATAATAACTTCTTAATATCCTTAACGAGTTTCTCAGGTACAGTTGTCGGGGAGAATCTTTTAACCGGAATTCCATTCCTGTCAATAAGGAACTTGGTGAAATTCCATTTGATTTTTTTAAATGGGAAACCCGGAAGCTTATTTTTCAGATATTTATAGACAGGATGAGCATTTTCTCCGTTGACTTCAATTTTTGAGAACATCTGAAAAGAGACTCCGAAGTTAACCAGACACCCTTCTGAAATCTCCTTTTCTGTACCCGGTTCCTGATTACCAAACTGATTACATGGAAATCCCAGGATAACCAATCCTTTATCTTTATATACCTCATAGAGCTTTTCAAGTCCTTCGTACTGAGGAGTAAGTCCGCATTTACTTGCAGTGTTCACAACCAACACTACTTTTCCTTTATAGGTATCCATTCCTATTTCTTTTCCCTGAAGAGATCTTGCCTTAAATTGATAAAAATTGTCTTCCATGATTTTCCTGTTTATTTACAACTATTTCATACCCCAAAATTGTGGCAGAGGATAATTTGCTGCCATACAAAATTCATAATATTGTTTATTTGTTACTTCATATTAAATTATCTATTAATTCAATGACCTCAGATTCTGAATAGCTTCGGGCACATATTTATGAACACCTGAAACGATAGAGCAGGTTTCCATATCATTGCAATCACCGCAGGTATTATATCCTTTTGCTTTTGCACAATTTCTTATTTCGCATACGCCGCAATGACTGAATTTAACTCCTTCTTCACGGCAGCCTGTGCAGTTTATCATTTCGGCTGAT
>JANXXP010000335.1 GCA_025350595.1 Bacteroidota bacterium | reverse complement strand
TTTACCATCAGTTACATCGACCCACTTTTGTGCCGGGACTTCCTGTCCATCTTCTGCTTCAGCATTAATACCATAAGCATCTGCATGTTTCAGATAAGAAGGTGCTTCGTTCCCATTGATTTTTCCGTCAACAGGTCTTTCCACAACATCAAACGGAACCTGTGAGTAAAACTTCGAATTTCCCATTGCTAATGGGAAGACAGCTCTTAACATAGGCGAATCTGTGGTATCACTGCCTGTTTCGAGCCAATGTACCTCCATATCGTAATCAATACGTGGATAAGAACGATAAATGTAAGTCCGTTCAATAAACCTCGATTTACCCCAGGTTTTTACTGTTTCAACACAAGCTCTAACCGGACCATATTCCACTACCTTTATACTTACAACTTTTGTAACATCTTCCTGTCCTACAAATTTATTTATCACCCATGATTTCATTCCTCCTTTTTTGTCCTCAAGGTATATTCTCAATTTATTGAGTTGTCCTCCTTCTCTTACATATTCCTTTTTGGAACGCTTGTCTAGCAGGCTGATAATACCGCCAGTTTTCATATCGAACTTTATTGTGAAAAAATCTGTCTCGAAAGTATTATTACTGAATGGAATGGCGCTACTTTGTTCCCCTCGTTTGGTCATATCAACATAGAATGTTTTATATCCGGCTGCCGGCATGTTATCAACTAGAAACTGCACTTTTGAAGTAAATCCGGGAGGTGTAGGTTTTGACCAGACAATCTGTGCCGGATAGGTTTTACCAGAACCGTCACGAACCAATACAGTTGCAAGGTTTCCTTTTGAATCGACCTGACTGCTTTGATAGGAAGCTGAAAGAAAATTCTCATTTTCAACCTGCCCTTTTGCAGCAGGATTTGATTTATCGACCGGAGTAAATTTTTTTCCGTAGTAATTAGCGCCCCAGGAAGCAACTTTTACCGATATCGGTTCTTCATGTGAATAAACAGTGGCTTCAACCATTGCTTTCCGGACTGATGGTTGGAGATTATAAGCAACCACAGGTTGACCTAATCCTCTCTGGAATTTAACCTCATCGGCCATTTTACGGAAAGCATTATTTCGCAATTCTGTTGTTTTACGGAGCACTTCGCTGTAACGGGAAATAGATTCTTTGTTTGATTCATTAATAGCTGAACCTGGAAGGATGTCGTGGAACTGGTTAAAAGTTACTGCGGTCCAAAGGTCATGCAACTCTGCTGCAGGATATTTATCGCCGTTTAGCCAGCGAAGTGTGTTGAAAAATTCGCTTGCAAAAAGGGCATTTTCACTGTTTCTGTTACCTGCTTTTATATCAGCTACATTTGTATAGCAACCTTCGAAAATAAATTGCATCTCACCACGGTGTGTCGGACGCCCGTCCATCTCTTTTGATGCTTTTTTGAAAAATTTGCCTGCTGATGTGAATTTAACAGCCGGGTACCCGGGAGTTTTATCCAGTTGGTGAACCATTTCGATATTAGCACGGGTCGGACCACCACCATGATCACCAACTCCGGTAATTTGCAGTATCCGGCGTTTGTCGGGAGAAAACTTATTTACCTCATCCTTCAGCTCTGGGGTTATATCCCCATTGTAGGTGTCATTAGCATAACATAATACTTTTGAGGAATCGGGGGCAATCCACCAGAATGTTCCCAGGTAAGGTTTTGTACGGTGAAAATAGAAATAATCACATCCTGCAAGTTGAAGTATCTGTGGCATCTGAGATATATGTCCAAAGTTATCAGGTAGCCACCCTATATTTGCCATCTTACCAAAGTGGCTCTGAAAATAACGTTGCCCTAAAAGGAATGAGCGGGTTATTGCTTCTCCCGATGACATGTTCATATCACCTTCGGTCCACATGCCTCCGGCCAACTCAAGACGACCAGCTTTCACATATTTTTTAACCTGCTCAAATAGAGGCGAGTCAACCTTCTCAACAAAATTATAAACAGCGGCCTGGCTTTGCAGCATGGTAAAATCAGGATATTCATCCATAAATGCCACAACCTGTCTTAGGTTGTCGTTGCACATCTGCATGGTCTCGGAATATGTCCAGAGCCAATTCATATCCATGTGAGCATGGCCAACTACATGAATTGTATCTTTTGTCGATATTGTTGGCTTTTTTTGTCCATAAACAGATGAATATAAGCCAATTACTAATACAAGGACAATCAGTAAAATGTAATTTTTTTTCATGTTTTTATTGTTATTAATTAAGCAATTAAAATCAAAAAATATTCTGATT
>JANXXP010000319.1 GCA_025350595.1 Bacteroidota bacterium | reverse complement strand
GAAGTCAAGATAATCATCTGTCAGTTCAGAAAAGTGGAGTGTCATGTTCTCCTCTGAGGAATGAATGTGGTAAGCTTTTCCGTCTTTATCAACAAAGATGGTCATATCACGAGCCATTTGTCCGCCAGCAAAATCACGGCGTACAAACAACCCTTCTTTAACTGCCACTTTCCATTCATCCGACCAGCTTTTGAGATTGGTTTCACCATCCTTTGACTTCTTAAACTCTTCCGGAAAATTCACAGGCCAGATTCCCGCATTGGGCCGAAGGCTATGAATGTATTTATAAGGGCCTGTAATATTATCACTTACAGCTACTCCGGTCATTGCCGCCTTATATCCCTGACCTTTAAGCTCATGATGGAACCACATGACGAACTTCCCTGTCTTTTTATTATAAATAACTTTCGGACGTTCAATTACACAACCAGGTCTTAATAAACTGGCTGTATCATTAATTACAGGTAATACAAGCCCTTCATTTTTCCAGTTCATAAGATCTTTGGATGAGTAGCAGCTGACACCATACCGGCTCCTGTCTCTTTCACTACGGGGCAACCTGTACTCACCGAACCAGAAATATGTGCCATTAAAAAGGATGATACCACCTCCGTGAGAGTTTATATGGTTCCCCTCTGTATCGGGCCAGATTTCACCGGGTTTTATGGAGTTGTTCGTAGTTTGGCAGTTGATTGGAATAGAAATAATTAGAAATAAAATTGAAATAATTGTTTTGGCGCTCTTTATTTTCATAAACATGTAAATTATTATATGTTATAGTTTTCCAGCCTTTTCTTATTCCCTGTTTTTACCTCCCAATCCCGCTTTAGCGGGCCTAAATCGCTATAAATGGATGTATTAACGCCACTTTAGAGGGGATGGGGGGCGAAAAACCGGAACAAGCTGATTTTTTCGCTTTTAAAACAAAGATAATTATTCTTCCTACTGAGGAATATGTTTTATAATATGGTTGAATCATCATAATGTTTCATATTTTTGAATTTATTAACCTTAGAAAATTATGAAAGATCAGAAGCATTTAAAAGGAAAATATTTATTGATGTCTCTGATAGTATTCGGGTTTCTCTGCCCGAATGTACTATCCCAACCCGTTATTGGTCTCGATAACTGGTATAATCATGAAACCAGCGCAAAAACAGGAAATCCGTTCCATTATTTGTGGACAGATACTGCATTCAGCGGATACTCCAGATGGGGAAAAATATTCACAGCTAAGGGTGCGAAATTATCAACACTAGGCAGACCAGATGCCAGTGTGCTGAGTAAAGTGAGTGTTTATATTATTGTTGATCCTGATACAACGACTGAAACACCTAAACCAAATTATTTTCTGCCTGACGATATAAGCGGCATAAAGAAATGGGTGGAAAATGGCGGTGTTCTCGCTGTACTTGCAAATGATGCTCCAAACTGCGAATTTACTCATCTAAACATGCTGATGTCAGAGTTTGGAATGCACTTTAATCATGTCACCCTGCATCCTGTTACAGGCACTAATTTTGAAATGGGCGCCTGCAATAACTTGCCAAATCATCCTCTGTTTAAAGGAGTTAAAAAAATCTATATAAAAGAAGTTTCAGATATTAACCTCTCAGGAACAGCAAAATCGATTCTGACGGAAAACGGTAAAGTTTTGATTGCAGAAAATAAATTCGGGAAAGGATATGTTTTTGCCATCGGCGATCCATGGATCTATAATGAATATATGGATCATGATCGTCTTCCGGAAAGTTTTGAAAATCGTAAAGCCGCTGAAAATCTGACGGATTTGTTATTGGGTTTTGCGAAAAAAAGTAGAAAATGAATAAGATATTTAAAATCATACTAAGTATCCTTCTCCTGGGTACTTTCCTTTTTTCTTCCTCATTCTTGTTAGCACAGAAAATCGACAAAGAAAAAACCATAGAATCAATGGTTCTGGCCAACAAGTACTTCATGCAAAAATGGCCAGATGCAGGTAAGACAATAGTGACAGACCGGGAACGCCCCAGCAATATCTGGACACGCGGAGTGTATTATGAAGGATTGATGGCTCTTTATAAACTTAAAGCAGATTCTGCCTGTTTGGACTATGCTTTGCGTTGGGGCGAATTCCATAAATGGGGTTTACGTGATGGTATTAAAACCCGTAATGGTGATAATCAATGCTGCGCTCAAACGTATATAGATCTTTATATGCTTGACAGGTATAAAGAGGAGAGAATTAAAGATATTAAATCTTGCATTGATAACATGCTGGCAACTGACAAGATAGATGACTGGAACTGGATTGATGCCTTACAAATGGCAATGCCGGTATATGCCAGATTGGGTTCTATTTACAAAGAAGAAAGTTATTTCGACAGGATGAATGAGATGTATTTGTACACAAAACTGAAGCATGGAACTTCAGGTTTATATAGTACAGAAGATCATCTTTGGTGGCGTGATAAGGATTTTGTCCCGCCTTATAAAGAGCCAAATGGTCAGAATTGCTACTGGTCGCGTGGTAATGGATGGGTAGTGGCAGCCCTGGTTAGAACAATTGAGTTTTTGCCTAAAAACAGCAAGTACAAAAAAGAATATGTAAAAACTCTGAAAGAGATGTTCGAAGCTCTGGTTCCCCTTCAGAGAAATGATGGTTTCTGGAATGTAAGCCTAAAGGACTCAACACATTTTGGCGGAAAGGAGGTCACCGGGACTGCTCTTTTTGTTTATGGAATGACCTGGGGAATAAATGAAGGGATTATAAGTAAGAAGACTTATCTTCCGGTGGTTGTAAAAGCATGGAATGCACTAATGACAGAATCTGTTCATCCGAACGGGTTTCTTGGCTATGTTCAGGGAACAGGTAAAGAGCCTAAAGATAGTCAGCCGGTCGGATATGATAATGTCCCGAATTTTGAAGATTTCGGGTTAGGCTGTTACCTGTTGGCTGGTTCCGGAATGTATAAACTAGGCGTGTCTCTTGATCCAAAAGTAAAAGAACCCAAAAAGAAAACACCCAAAGCAGCAAGTGAAACACAAGGCAGTCAGAATTCAGATCATAGCAGAGGTGGGCGAGGAGGCAGAGGCGGAAGAGGAGGATACAATAACGGGGGAATGGGTGGTATGAGAAATATGGGAAGATAATAATAAAGTTTTTTGCTGGTAGAAGTTATAGTTGTAGATGAAAATCTAAAATGAAAAGTATATATATTCTTCTGATTCTGTTAATTAATCCTTTTTTTTCAGTCTTACCTCAAAAAGTTGTCAGTGGAACTCCGGTAAGACAAATGGAAGCGCTCAACCGCGGTATTGTTGCCATACGAAAAAGTCAGGGTGAGGTATTTATAAGCTGGAGGCTTCTTGGAACCGATGCTGAGAAAACGGGTTTCAATATCTACAGAGGTAGTCAGAAACTAAATAAGAAGCCATTGATTCTGACCAGTTTTGTTGATAATACAACAGAAAATGACCTCTATACAGTTAAAGCTGTACTGAAAGGAAAGGAAGAATCAGCCACCTCCACTTGCGCAGTCTGGCAGCAAAAATTTCTTAAAATACCTCTTAACCGTCCCGCTGGAGGAACTTTTACTTATTCTCCCGGAGATGCAAGTGTTGCTGACCTCGATGGTGATGGACAATACGAAATCGTATTGAAGTGGGATCCATCAAATGCACGTGACAACGCCCAGGATGGCTATACCGCAAATGTTATTATTGATGCTTACAAGCTTGATGGAAGGCAGTTATGGAGAATAGATCTTGGTAAAAATATAAGAGCTGGAGCTCATTATACTCAGTTAATGGTATATGATCTTGACGGTGATGGAATAGCAGAAGTAGCCTGCAAAACTGCCGATGGAACAGTTGATGGGAAGGGTAAGGTTATTGGCGATTCAAATGCGAATTATGTAAATGAAAAGGGAAAAATTGTATCCGGTCCGGAGTTTCTTACTGTCTTCAGTGGTCTGACAGGCGAAGCATTGAAAACTGTCGATTATATCCCTGGCAGGGGAGACCAGTGCGCCTGGGGTAATAATGAGTGCAACGGCAACCGGGTTGACAGGTTCCTTGCCTGCATTGCTTATCTCGACGGTATTCATCCAAGCCTTGTGATGTGCAGAGGATATTATGGCAGACTTACTATTTGTGCATGGGACTGGCAAAAAAGTGAGCTGAAGCAGAGATGGTTTTTCGATTCAGATAAGGGTCATCCTGAATATATGGGTCAGGGCAATCATAATCTGAGCGTGGCTGACATCGATAATGACGGAAAGGATGAGATCGTTTATGGATCAAGCGCTTATGATGATAACGGAGAGCCAATTTATACAACAGGCATGGGACATGGCGATGCTATGCATCTTTCTGACCTTGATCCTGATATCCCAGGTCTGGAAGTGTGGGCCGTGAAGGAAACAGGAGGAAGGGGAGGAGTGCTTCATAGCGCTGCAACCGGAAAAATTCTTTTCACAGTACCCGGACCTGGTGACACAGGCAGAGGTCTTGCTGCTGATATTTATCCAAATCACAGGGGATTCGAAATGTGGTCATCAACTTCCAAAGGAATTTATACAGTTAAAGGGGAAAAGATAACTGATGCTATGCCTTCAGTTAATTTCAGAATATACTGGGATGGCGACCTGCAGGACGAGTTGCTTGATAAAACGTATATCGACGACTGGGATTATATCAACCATAAACCAGTGAGGCTTCTCGATGCATCACTCGATGGAGGTTCATCAATTAATGGTACGAAAGCTACACCTGTAATTAGCGCTGACATACTGGGTGACTGGCGTGAAGAGGTTATTTTCCGGGGGAGTGATAATGCCTCTTTATTATTATATTCAACCACAATACCAACCGATTACAGATTAGTTACCCTGATGCACGATCCGGTTTACAGGTTAGGTGTTGCCTGGCAGAATGTTGTTTATAATCAACCACCGCATCTTGGTTATTATATCGGCGATGGATTAAAAAAATAATAAAATTTTTTCACATGAAAACAAAAATTGGTTTATTGATTGTTTCCCTGGTGCTGATTGTATCTTGTACACAGACGCAAACCCCGAAACAGAAGCCCGGCCTTAAAGAGGGTACTCCCTCATCAGTAAATGTGTCAGATGTCAGGTTATCACGCATCGACAATATGCTAAAGCAAGGTATTGACAGCGGATGGATAGCCGGTGCTGTTGGCTTTATTGCACGCGATGGACAAATTGTATATGATAAAGCCTTTGGGGTAAATGATATAGAGAAGAAGTCGTTGATGAAGCGTGATGATATTTTTCGCATTGCATCGCAGACTAAAGCAATAACCAGTGTTGCGGTTATGACGCTATTTGAGCAGGGGAAATTTCTGCTCGATGATCCTATCTCGAAGTATATTCCTGAATTCGTACATCCAAAAGTCGTTGATAAATTCAATGAGAAGGATTCGAGTTACACTACTATCCCGGCTAATCGTGAGATTACTATCAGGGATCTGCTTACTCACACTTCGGGTATAGACTATGCCGGAATAGGATCAAAGAACATGAGAGCGATCTATGCAAAAGCCGATATTCCGGGAGGCTTCGGAGCCAACATGATCCTTGGTGAAAAGATGAGAGCGCTTGGCAAATTACCTCTTGTACATCAGCCCGGAGAAAGATTTACTTATGGTTTGAACGTTGATGTTCTTGGCTACCTGGTTGAAGTTATATCTGGAGAAAGCCTCGATAAATATTTTTATAACCATATTTTTGAGCCACTGGGAATGAATGACACCTATTTTTACCTTCCCGAATCGAAATATGATCGACTCGTAAAAGTTATAACTGAAGACAAGGACCGTCATCTTGCAAATTTCACCGGTGATTTTGTAAAGTATCCTCTGACAAAAGGAACATATTTTTCAGGTGGAGCCGGATTAAGTTCAACCATAAAAGATTATGCAATTTTTCTCCAGATGATGTTAAATGGCGGGGAGTACAATGGCAGGAGGATCCTTGCAAAACGGACAGTGGAATTAATGACCTGCAACCAGATCGGGGAGCTGAATGTGGGCAGGGACAAATTCGGGCTCGGGTTCCAGATCACAACTGAATACGGTCAGGCACGTCTGGGTGTTACAGAGGGCTCATTCGCCTGGGGTGGATATTTTGGAACAATATACTGGGCCGATCCAAAAGAACATCTTGTTTGCCTCCTGTTCATCAATCAGAGTCCGCTGAGCCATTCAGAGCTTCAGGATAAATTCAGGGCTCTGGTGTATCAGGCGCTGAACGATTGATTAAGAAGAAGGAAGAGCAATGGAACATTTGAACATTCGAAGGAATAAATAAGAATACTTCTGATTTCAACATTCGATTACTCTATTGTTCTTATTTTTTCTTCAAAAGAGGAGTCATCGTCACCGGCCCAATCAACCCCGATTCCCGAGGCGGCCAGTCTGATGCATCGAACAGGCCGTTTTTACTGTTTTGACGAAGTTTCGCAGGATAATTGGTATTGTAGAATTTTTTCCATGGAACATTGTTCCTGTCAAGATAAGCGATGCGGTTTGCAGCCAGATTCGATATCTTTATTTCAAGTTTGTTATTAGATTCAATCATTGATTTTAGAATAACTACCTGAAAGTCGGGACCAATCAATCCAGCTATCTCATTACCATTGAGTAATATACGGGCACTTTCGCATACTTTGCCGAGACTTAACAACCAGGCATCACCCTTTCCTGCTGGTTTGTCGAATGTTATTGAATACTTTACAGTTCCTGAGAAATTCTTCACTGCGTCGCCTCCGAATTCTGTCCATGATACCAGTTTGGTAATTTCTTTCGAAGCCGGTAATTCAGGACCACCTTCTATAAATTCAACTTTCCATTTTCCCTGAATTTCAGCCGGCGATGAGACCGGTTCGAAATAGGATATCTTATTTCCGTTTATTGATTTTCCGGAAGTGTTCACTATTATCGATTCGTAAGGTAATAACTGAGAGTATAACTCCAGATTGCCGGCGGCAGTATTTCTTGTTTTTGCAACACCTGAAGTTCCGGTCATAGGATTGAAAACTGCAGCTGATTTGCTTTTTATCTGAAGCGGAATCCACCCGTCAAACGTTTTGTCAGATTGATTAAGAATAAAATATGAGCTTCCTGTGGAAGTGATCCTTCGCGAGAATTTAAGGCTTTTATCTACCAATGTTTCACGTCTTACTCCTGCAAAATCCAAAAGTCGCATAAGATCATTACCCATAAATACTTTTCCAGTTCCGATAATAGCTTGCTTAATACTAATGTCTGTGGTCTCTGTAAATTTCAACTTTTCTTTAAGTTGTTTAAAAGACTCCCGGTTTGATTCAAGATCATTCAAGCCTGCTACATCTGCGGGCAGATTACCTGAAACTATGACCACCGCACCTTTTTCTGCGAAATTGATGATATTCCTAAAAGTTTGCACCGGTATATAAGAGCAGCCAGGTAATATGATTGTTTTATATGATGCTCCTCTGCTGGTGGTTATCCGGGTATTTGCCACTGAAGTTTTATTTATCTGCAGATCTGAGATATAGTCAAAGCTATACCCCTTATCAATCATGGTTTCTGCGGCGATTTTAAAAGGTGTTCCATTGAATCTTGGACTTATTGCGTCAAAGTGCTCAAGCATACCATTGTTGTAATCAGAGAATCTGTCGAAAATAGGGAAGTAGAGAAGTATTTCATTGTCAGGTTTAGTCTCCTGGCTAAATGACTGAACACGGGCAACATATGTATTAAGTATTGGGAAGTCATTCCAAAAACTGTTGACTGGCGTGAATTCTGCAGCTGCATAAAACAGGAATCCTGGCCATGGTTCATTCTCGGGAGAATAGCATGTTCCATGATAGATGATATGATTTACCCCAGCGATAAAAAACTGGTCAATATTTTTCTTAGCATCAAGAAGTGTTGATGAAAAATGTTCTCCCAGCCATGTAGTAGCTTCAGCTGAGGCATATTTTTTACCTGAAACATTGGCTGCAGATGTTCCGAATTTCATTCTCAGAATTTCAGTCCCTTCAGTTTCGGGTATATCAGATGCCTCATACAAATCCAGGATATTTCCAGGAGAACCATGTGCCTGATCGCGTGTTATTTTGCCTTGTTTATGAGCCCATCTTGTCCAGCCGGTAGTGAATTTTTCAAGGATCAGATCGGATATAGTCTGCCGGTAATCGCAAAGAACTCGTAAGTTTTTTTCAGGATTATCTTTCTGAAAGAGAGCAGGCAGGTTCTGACGAAGATCGTAACCTCTGCGCAGCTTGAACTCATTGAACAGCTCAGGCGTCCAGCACGATTGTCCGCGGGCATCATCAACTTCGTATGAATCGTTGAAATACCCCCTAAGGTAGCTGATGTCAGAACCTTTAAAAGCATCATCAAACTTATTCAGATAGTTGCTTATGGCTTTTTCCGAAAAATGATCTATTACATATCCTTCTCCGCCCGGACCGGCGCGTTCCACCATTTTACCATGCCAGCCCTGGAAAACACCATATAATTTCCATGTACCTGTTGGTGCAGTCCAGTTCAATTTGCCCGACCCATCAACCTTATCTGTAAGATCTATAGCTGGTCCCGTCTCAGGAAATCCCATTAATACCTGTAATGGCATCGGCTTCATAAATCTTATCTGGTCAATAGCAAGAGTCTGGAGATCTCTGTTCAGATAAACCGGATCAATTAACGAGGAAACCTCAGGTCGGGCTGTTCCATTTAGTTTTATTGTCGGCTCCTGGATACTGATAACACGATCGGAAAGAGTATCACCTTCTTTCAGGGTCCAGGTTTTATATGACACTGTTTTGCTGGCATCTTCATTTGTTACCCATGGTCCTCCAAATGGCCAGCTTGATGAGTTGGAAAGATCGACTCCAATATTTAATCTTTTCGCTTCGTTCAGGGTATAGGTAAATATTTTTACCCATTCAGGTGAAAGATATTTAATGAATTTATCTTCCTGTCCTTTAACTCCATATAATACAGTAAGTTCCAAACCTCCTAGTCCGGCTTTAGAATATTTCTGCAATGCTGCAGTCATATCTTTCTCATTTACAATGCTTCCCGGCCACCACCAGCGAGTCCATGGTTTATTTTCCCTTGTAATTTCCGGCCAGGATAATTGGGATTGAGGTTGCTGAGCGATGATTGGCTGAGCAAGGATTAAAAGGAGGAAAGCAAGTTTCTTTATCATATTATTTGTTTTTCTCTGTGTCAATCTGTCCCCCCCCCTTTATGTGGCAGGGGGCAATATACCTGGTAATGAATTAAATACATCTAGTTTCCCGGAGTTATAACTACAGGTGAATGAGGACTTAAAGGCAAACTGAAAGTATCAAACGGATCAGGTTTTGAAGGGTTAAAAAGAGGTAATCCTTTAATCAGGTATTTCTTGATGCCAAGATTATTAGCTTTTATCCCTTCAATTATACATTTTGCAAGTTCATACGCCCCGTACGAATTAAAATGTGTATTGTCGTTCAAAGCATTTGGCTCTCCAGGGAATGAGTTAGCCGGATAAATGACAAATGCTTTTTTTGAGTTTTCAGGTCCAAGTGCTTCATATAAGATTTTTGTCATTGCATTAAGGTCAATAAATGCAACGTTGAGTTCTTTAGCGACCTTTCTTCCTGCATCAGGATAGTCTCCAAGAGAATTCGTGACTTTGCCGTTCTCCTCGAAAGTCCGTCTGTTCGCGGGGGAGACAATTACTGGGATTCCCCCTTTTTTCCTTGTTTCATTTACAAAGAGTTTCATCCTTTCCGTATATGACTTGTAAGCTCCGTCATCAGGACCTTTTTCTTTCATATCATTATGACCAAATTCCATGAAAAGATAGTCCCCCGGTTTCATGGCACTTAATACCTTTTTAAGACGATTGCCTGAAATGAAACTACCGAATGACAACCCCGATTCTGCATGATTTGCCACAGCTATCCCTGGTTTGAGAAACACTGGTAACATCTGTCCCCACGATGCCCATGGATCATCATCCTGATCAACAACAGTAGAATTGCCTGCAAGATAAATTGTAATAATATCTTCAACTTTGGTAATTTCCAGGGCGCAGATACATGGCCGGATGTCTGAAAACTCGAAAGTCATTTTATTGTCCCAGTCAAGTTTGTACAATTCGCGTGGCTTTTTCTTTACCTTTTCCTCAGTACCTGCAATTTCCGGAACTCTTATATTTATAGTTGAAGTGAGGGTTTTGAATTTCCCGGGAGCTGTTTTAACCTTCCAGAAAAGAAGACGTCGCGATTCAGCCCTGACAGACGTAACAGAAGATTCTTTGAGATCACCAGTTGTTATTTTTACATTATAGTTGCCTTCGGGTATGCGAACAGAAAAGATAAATGGTTTATCGCTTGTTACGAAACCGCTTGTAAGCTTTTTTTTTCCTGATCTGTCATTGTTTATGGGAACGGTACCAAAATCAAAACCATATCCTTTTTCTTCAGTGTAAACAGTTGATGGATCAACTTTTATATAACCCACTACCTCTTTTGGACCGAAAGAGAATTTGAAGGAGGTTTTCTGCTGGGAATACAGCGACTGGGTTAATAGTATGAAAAGAAATAAAAAAATATTTTTCATGGTTTTGTTCTTTTATTTTTAGCACGGATTGCAAATCCCTTAGCTGGCATAGCTGGCGCGGATTTGTAATCCATGCCTTTAGTCCGTGCCATTTACAGTTTATCTGTTACTTTTCCAATCTACGCCAAGCGGATAGAACATTACTGCGGCATCGTTGATCACCACCTGGTAGTTTTTCAGTAGTTTGATCATTTCGGCTCCAGCCATTATTACAGGTCCGTAACCATGAGCTGCTGCTACATTTACCGGTCTGTTATAGTAGAAAGAAGGATCGAAGCTCATGCCTGTTCCTACACATGTTCCTTCGACTTCCCCTTTTGCATTCACCTTTGTGGTTACGGCGTTCCATGCCAGAACAGCCATTGGTCCGTGAGCCTGGGCATCAATCCATCCTTTGTTAATGGCATGAGCAATACTATAGGCATAAATTGCTGTTGCTGATGTTTCAAGGTATGAATCATTTCTGTCGAGCAACTGGTGCCAGAAACCATTTCCTGCCTGAAGTCTTGCCAATCCCCTGATATGAGCCTGAAGCAGATTTAAAATATCCTGTCGCCCCTGATAGTTTTCGGGTAGTACATCAAGTAATTCTGTCATGGTCAGCAGGGCCCATCCATTACACCTGGCCCAGTAAAATTCGGGATGAACTTTCATATCCTGGATCCATCCGTGCATATAGAGTCCTTCAGTTTTATTGAACATCCGTTGTGAGAACTGCAGCATCTGTTTAACTGCGTCATCATAATACTTCTTGTCGCCTGTAAGTTTTCCCATTTGTGCCAGCGCCGGAATACTCATGTACAGATCGTCGAGCCACAAAGCATTGGGAAGGGGCCTGTTTCGTGCAAGTGTACCATCGGAAAGACGAAACTGCTTTGTTGATATATAGTTTATATAATTATCAATAAATGAACGTAAAGCCGGTTTGCCACCGGTATTCAGAGTTTTTATCATAGCTGCGCACATCGATCCGGCATCATCGAGGGCACGGGGATCGAGGATGGATCTTACCGGACCAAAATTCTGCTGTCCGTTAGCCGGAAGCGATTTAAAGTAAGCTGCAACATCGCACAGGAGATTCATTCTGTTTACTGTATATTCTTTGAATTTCGGATCACCGGTTGCTTCTGAGGCAAGGAGCATGGCTCCGTAATTAACACCCCATTCATAGCTTATAAGCCTGAATACCCCAGGCTCAAAAATAGCACCCGGTGTAAGTTTCGACAGATCTTTTATTTCTGTTTTTGTTTCACGGTCGATAACCCTTGCAGGAGTTGAAGCATCGACATAAGCAAATACCCGGTTTAATACAGCTACAATATCTTCCGTTTTTTGCGGTCCGTACGGAACCTGGTAATCGGGAGGTAACAGATGCAAAGGAGTGTTGGAATCTGTCACTTTTGCAGGTGTTACCTGCGATAACATTGGATAGGTTAAACCTATTGATAACAAGAGAATTATGATTCTGGTTTTCATATCAAAGGGAGTTTTACTGTCTGCTTTTTACTTTTTACCACGCCAAAGCGTGGTCTTCACTTCGCTTCGACTTTTGTCTTATTATAACCACGGATTACACGGAGTTCCACGCTTTACACCCATCGTTTGATAACAAATATACCAAATTCCTGCTTTTCAAGTTGAGATTAACTTTAATTAACAGAAGTTAAAACGATTATCTTAGATCCATAGATTATAATATGGATTCTTTTTGCAAAATTGCGTGGTATTTTCTAACGCCAATAATTATGAAACAAACACTTTTATTCACCCTTGTTCTCTCAGTTTTTCTTTCAGTCAATGCACAGAAAACGGAAGTACAGTATTTGTCAGGTCTTGATAA
>JANXXP010000314.1 GCA_025350595.1 Bacteroidota bacterium | reverse complement strand
GTCATTGCGAGGAGCACAGCGACGAAGCAATCCTTACTAATATATAGATGAATTTACTAAATAAGATTCCTCTCTGAAAGGTATGTCTCCATCTCGATTTGCATCTCATGAGCCTTTTCTCCGGCTATCTTATCAAAGTTTTGGGTTGAATCCGCAAATATAATCCCACGTGAGGAGTTGACCAGAAGTCCGCATTTGCTGTTCATCCCATAACGTGCAACTTCCTGGAGGCTGCCTCCCTGTGCCCCTACTCCGGGTACAAGAAGGAAATGATCAGGGACAATTTTACGGATATCCTTCAGCGTTTCAGCACGGGTGGCGCCAACAACATACATCATATTATTAATGGTACCCCATTTCTGAGAAACCGACAGAACTCTTTCAAATAACTTTATTCCGTCTTCGTTGTGATACTGAAAATCAACGGCTCCCTTATTTGAAGTCAAGGTAAGCAGAACAACCCATTTATCTTTATATGAAAGAAAAGGAGTAACTGAATCTTCGCCCATGTATGGAGCCACTGTAAGTGCATCAAAAGGCATATTTTCAAGAAAAGCTTTTGCATACATTTTTGAGGTATTGCCTATATCGCCTCGTTTTGCATCGGCAATAACGAAGATATCAGGGTAGTTTTCCTTAATATATCTGACTGTTGCCTCAAGTGTTGCCCACCCTTTTGAACCATAACACTCATAAAATGCAACATTTGGCTTGTAAGCTACTGAATATTTATGAGTTGCATCAATAATACGTTTGTTGAATTCAAATACAGGGTCTTTTTCTTTAAGTAGAAATGAAGGAATTTTCTCAATCTCCGAATCGAGTCCAACACAGAGGAAAGAGCGTTTTTTAACGATATTATCAAATAATTCTGTCTGGTTCATTATCAACCGGTTTAGATATTACTTTCCTTAAGACGTTCAGCATTTTCAGCCATCTGCAATTTATCAAGTACCTCCTGAATATTTCCATCTAGTATTGAAGGAAGGTTATAAATAGTAAGGTTGATCCTGTGATCAGTCATTCTCCCCTGCGGATAATTGTAGGTCCTGATCTTTGCAGAACGGTCGCCTGTTGAGACCATTGTCTTCCTTCTTTTTGACACTGCATCCAGATATTTCTGGTATTCAAGATTATAGAGTCTTGTTCTCAGTTCTTTTAATGCCTTATCGTAGTTTTTAAGCTGTGATTTTTCATCCTGACAAGTAACAACAATACCGGAAGGAATATGTGTTAAGCGGATTGCAGAATAAGTTGTATTGACCGACTGACCCCCTGGGCCGGAAGAGCAATAAGTGTCCTTGCGGATGTCTTCTGTTCTGAGATCAATATCAAATTCGTCAGCTTCCGGAAGAACAACGATTGAAGCAGCAGAAGTATGAATTCTTCCTTGTGTTTCAGTTTGAGGAACCCTTTGTACACGATGAACACCTGATTCGTATTTCATTGTGCCATAAATTTTTTCGCCGGAAATAGCCAAAACAATTTCCTTATAACCTCCGGCAGTACCCTCTGATATATTCGTTACATCAACCTTCCATCCTTTTGATTCAAAGTATTTGCTGTACATTCTGAAAAGATCACCTGCAAAAATACTGGCTTCATCTCCGCCTGTACCTGCCCTGATTTCCATAACTGCATTCTTATCATCCTCAGGATCTGCAGGTATGATAAGCATTTTTATCTCCTCTTCCATCTCGGGGATCTGAGAAGTGAGCTCATCGACCTCCACCTTTGCCATTTCCCGCATCTCCTCATCCTTCTCGCTAGTAAGAAGTTCTTTAGCGCTGGATATATTGCTTAGTGCAAGTTTGTATCGTTCGTACGATTCAACAATGGGCAGAAGGCTTTTATATTCCTTATTTAGTTTGACATATCTCTTCATGTCCGTGAGAATCTCGGGCTGAGTAAGAAGGTCCCCAACCTCTATGAATCGTGTTTTCACACCTTCCAGTTTCTCAAGAATCATATTGTTAGCCATAGCAAATCAAATTTTCAGGGTGCAAAGATAATAAAAAAGGCACAAAAATGAAAATGCAACAGGCATCAGGCGACTGGTGTCATGATTAAGTTAGAAATTTAATATTCGAAGGTGCCGAATTCAGAGCTTATTGTAAGTTTTTTAGAATCAGATGCTTCACAATACCCGATTATTTTAGCCTCAAGATTAAATCCGGCAGCTATATCGATAATTGATTGTGCATTCTTCTCTTCAGTATAGATCTCGAATCTGTGACCCATGTTAAAGACTTTGTACATTTCCTGCCACGGAGTTCCTGATTGTTCCTGGATTAATCGGAATAAAATTGGGAGAGGAAACATATTATTCTTCACAATATGCATATTGTCAATAAAATGCATGATTTTTGTTTGGCCTCCTCCTGAGCAATGAACCATCCCGTGAATTTCGGACCGCATAGTTTCCAACACTTTTTTAATGACCGGAGCATAGGTTCGTGTTGGTGAAAGAACCAGTTTCCCGGCATTAGTATTTAGCCCTTCAATCGGATCAGTAAGACGTAACTTTCCTGAATATATAAGATCGTAAGGAAGTGTTGTATCCAAACTTTCAGGGTATTTTGAAGCAAGGTAAGGGGCAAAAAGATCGTGACGGGCAGAAGTAAGTCCGTTACTTCCCATACCGCTGTTATATACCTTTTCATAACTTGTTTTACCGCTTGACGCCAATCCAAGAATAACATCTCCGGCTTTAATATTATGATTTGAAATAACATCAGATCTTCTCACCCTTGCGATAACTGTTGAATCAACTACAATTGTTCGTACAAGGTCACCTAAATCAGCTGTTTCGCCTCCTGTTGACCATATTCCAATACCAAAACTTCTGAGATCCTCAAGAACCTCTTCGGTACCATTTATTATAGCAGAAAGAACCGAACCAGGAATATGATTTTTATTCCTTCCTATTGTTGAAGACATCAGTATATTATCGTAAACTCCAACGCAGAGAAGATCATCTATATTCATAACAATAGCATCCTGAGCTATCCCTTTCCACACCGACAGATCGTCTGTTTCTTTCCAGTAGATATATGCAAGGGAGGATTTTGTTCCGGCTCCATCGGCATGCATAATATTACAATAGGCAGGATCACCCCCAAGCATGTCAGGAACAATCTTACAGAACGCCTTAGGAAACAAGCCTTTATCTATTTTTTCGATTGCTCTGTGAACGTCTTCCTTTGACGAAGAAGCGCCTCGTTTACTATATTTCGATTCGGATGACATGAGTTTGGGTTAAGGGACAAAGATAATAAAAAAGACTTAAGCGAAAAATGATACCTGGTCCTTGTAAAAAGGGGTACGGCTAACGGCGTATTGCGTACAGATTATTGCATTTTAGACTAAAGCCTTAAGAATCGGGAATTAACTGGCTTTTTTTCTTTGGACTAAAGTCATTTTTTACCAGTGCTTTGCCGTTCCTTCAGTTAAAAACGACGGTAATTGATAGTTTCTTCTGAAGTCAGTCGGTAAAATCAATTGTAAATTAAGGCTAATTTAAAAGCTTTTCTGTTGAATATCAATCAATTACCGTTGGCTTCAGCCAACGGTTCCGGAACGTCCTCTGAGAGGGGGCTTAAGCCCAACTAAAATATCCGGAAGATTTTTTTCTCCCGGATACCACGAATACAATCCTGCAAAATTACAGGCATGAAAATCAAAAGCGAATTCTGCTAATTAGATATCTTGAGTTTTACCAACCTTAACGGCATCCCGCTCGTATTTCTAAGTTTTGCTACTGCATATACATACCCTTTAGATATTACAAACGTGCTTTCCGAGAAACTCAGGTCGTAATCATCACAGATGAAGCTTGTTCTGGCAAGTTTCTTACCATCACTGTCATATGCTACCACATTAAAAGAATTATTTTCTTTTGAATCTATATTGGAAAACTCGAAGACCAGCAAATTACCTTCATCATCAGAAATTAGGTTTGAATAGTAGGGGAAATATGGATAATAATTCTTTATATCCTTATAAATATCAATATTGTCCAGCCATTTCTGATTTATCTTTACATACCTCTCAGCATTTGAAGACGGCAAGTTTGGATTATGTTTTCTTGCCTCAGAACTGCGATCAATAATTTCTTTATTAGTTTTAAGGGCTTGGGAAATTGTTCTTTTCATCATTCCATAATATTCAAGTACATCTGCTTGATTTATTTTAACCTGTTCAATATCCATCTTGGCTTCTAATAGTTTCTTCCCATCCTGATTGTAGAGCATATAATCACCAGTTTTGCTATCCGACCTGATAAACTTTCCACCAGGTAAAAATTTGAAACCGTTACTATTTACAGAATTATAACTTCCTCTGACTGTTGTAAAACCACCCATTATATGAAAATCGTAGTTCCCTTTTTTTGAATCGATTATTGAATCAACATTATCAATAACAAGCTGTTTTGGGAAATCTGTGAAATAATCAAAAACCATCTCTTCATTTCCAGTGTTAATATTTAACTTCATAACGATATGTCTTGATTTTGTCTTAAAGCTTGTATATCCAAGTAATAAAATGTTGTCATTCCCTATAGGTTGAAACGCTTGGGGCATATATTTAAGATTTATGGTTTTTATATAATTCCATTTCAGATCAAAAAAATTAATCCGTCCCCCGTTATCGGTTGTTAGGATATATTTATTCTCTGCCAGAGGACATATCATTGGTAACGCAACAAACTGCCCTATTTTGGTCCCTTTGCTTCCGAATTTTGATTCATAATTCCCATTCGGCGCAAATTTCCATATCTCATACCGGTTTTTATGACTCATATAAATTGATCCGTCAGGAGCTACTACAATCTTTTTATTTTCTTCACGACCTATATCTTTGGACAAAGTATCATAATATAGATTGAATAACGATTCCCAGTCATTCTTAGCTCCATAGTTCTTTTCGGCTATCAGTTTCACAGGACCTTTTTTATATATTTCGAGCAGATTTTGTGCCGAGGCTAAACTGGCAAAAAGTACTGAAATCAGAAAAATAATAACTGTTTTTTTCATAATGGTATTTATTAATATGTTATAGTTGTCTGAATTACATTACCTTCTTCATCCTGAAGAATAAAGATCTGTGATTTATCATGCCAGAGTTTGTTAAGATCCTTTCCATCCAGATACTCATACATTATCATCTCAGCTTCGGGAATCTTTTCTGTTATAGGTTTTCTCTCGAAACGAATAAAAATGATTAACCCGAAAAATGTTGCAGCGGCAATTACTGCACCTATCCTGATAAAAACTCTTTTCTTGCTCTGAAGTCTTGGGAGCTTAAATTCAGGAATTATCTCATCTGGATTTTCAGGCTCAATCGTATTCAATAGATTATTTATCAGAGATTTATCTTTGATGGATTCAATATAAAGAGGTAAGCATTTTTCACAATTTTCAAGATGCCCATTGATTTCAGTTTCAGTTGCAGGATCAACCTCTTTATCAATATATTCCTGCATTTCAATTCTGCTCAAACATTTCATGGTACTGAATTTTAAGAATTTCTTTTAGCTTTTCAATTGCTCTTACAAGTGTTTTCCCTACAGAATTTGGATTAATTTCAAGAATATCAGCCATTTCTGCATAAGAAAATCCGTTGTTGTATAACGTCAAAATTTCTTTATCCTTCTTTTCCATCTGGCCAAGGACTTCATTCACAATCCTTAGTTTTTCATTTTTTGAATACTCCTCCTGGAAATCACTGGCTGGCTCATCAGTAATTCTAAATCTCTCGTAATCTGCAACTTCATTTTTTTTTGCAGAAATGCCTGTTTTAAACAAATTAAGAAAGACCTTATAAAGCCAGGCTCTTGGATTTTCAAAGCTTATCCCCTTCTTAAGCTCGAGATGATATCTTAAAAAAGTTTCCTGTATCAGATCCTCAATAAACTCTGTAGAACCGTTTAACTGACGACCGAATCGTCGTAACTCATTAAAATGTTTAATATATACTTCGTTAAACGTCATGAAATATTTATTAATTCTTCCAGATTCTATGGTATGACTATTTAGATAGCTTTTTGTGACAAAAAATTTGATTAATTAAGATATCAGCAGTAATTTACTAAGAATTCTGCTTGCTCGACTTCAGGAGTAATTAATCCAGAAAGATTTTTGTCGGACTAAAGTCCCATAAGTAGAGTGATTCTACGTTCCGTCGGTTAAAACCGACGGTAATTGAAAATTGCTCCTACTTATTTTTGCTGCTTTACATACCTGCAGTGCCAACACAAATAAAATATTTCCAAAAAGCTTTGCTATTGAATAACAATCAATTACCGTTGGTTTCAGCCAGCGTTTCCCGAACATACCCCTGAGGGAGGGCTTTAGCCCATTAAAAATATCCGGAAAAGTAAAATATTAAATATCAGATTTTGAACCAAATCTCAAATAGCTTATCTTTAGTTTGTTATTCGCTGTAATCTAAAATATTATGTCCTATTTGAAAATCTGGATCCACTGCGTGTGGACCACAAATAAAAGGCTTCCTATTCTAAAGGATGAAATAAGAAATAAAACTATTTACCATATTCTTGAAAATGCGAGGTCAAAGGGCATATACATCGATCATATTAATGGGCATAATGATCATCTGCATGCCTTGATATCTTTAGGTTGTAACCAGACCATTTCAGGTATTATTCAAAAGATCAAAGGCGAAAGTTCATTCTGGATTAATAAAAACAAATTAACCCCCTTTAAGTTTGAATGGCAGGATGATTATTATGCAGTATCAATAGGAATGCCCCAACTGGAAAATCTCAGAAACTATATTCGAATCCAGGAACAACATCATCAGAAAATAAAACTTGAGGATGAACTTGAATTACTGATTAAAGAGTACCAGCTTCAAAAAATATTGGACTAAAGTCCTATAAAATGGAAGAAGAACCTTTCGCCGTCGGTTAAAACCGACGGTAATTAATTAGTAATTAATAAGATTCCACTTTGACAAACAATCAATTACCGTTGGCTTCAGCCAACGTTTCCAGAACATACCCCTGAGGGAGGGCTTTAGCCAAATAAAGAAAGCCTTATTATTTCCTCCCTTTGTTATATACCCATTCGATTGATTGTTTCAGAAGTTTTCTGAAAGCAGGATTCTCAAAAGTTGGAACGTCGTGACCACTCTGAAGGGTTACCACCCTTGCTTTGCCGTATTTCTTTGACCAGCCAATAACAGGTGTGCTGCTCGGCTCATCTGTCGAAAGCAGTGGAGTTACTCCTTCTTCTATATAGTATCCCTTGTAAGTCTCATCGAAAATCGGGAAATCTGAGATCCCATTTGTGACCGGGTTCTTCGGATCAATAACTTTTACTTTAAAATGAATATCATGAATATAGGAACAAACCTGGTATTCCTTTCCTTTTATTGTTGTTGGCTTATGAAAATATTTTCCGCCGATTATGTTGAAATATTCAGGCCAGTCGTCAAAAGCACAAATACTGTGATGGAGAACCACCAACGGTTTTCCTTCCTTAATGCAGTCGGAAAAAACTTTTTCCTGGTCACTGGTTATCTTTTGCCACATATGGTAAAAAACCAATACGTCATACTTGCTTCTGTTCTCTGGCAAAAACATATCAAACGCAGCCGGAAATTCTGCAATCTGATAATTGATATTATCGCCCAGACCTTCAAGCATCTGATTAAATTGTTCTTTCTTATAGTCGTGTCCACCGGTAATTACCAGAATTCTGATTTTTTTAGAAGGCGTTATGGCATATAGTGAAGTTAATAAAGCAATAAAAAGTAAGCTAAATATTAGTCTGGGTTTCATATTGTATTTCATTTCTTCGTTGACACATAATCAGTTCTCAAAACCTTGAATTCGGTTCTCCTGTTTGTCTGATGAGCAATCTCCTTCTGCTGGTCATTGGCAAGTGAATTTATCAACTGGTCATTAATGGTGACTCCTGCTTTGAGGAATGGATTCTGTTCAGCTATTGCAAGGTCGACCACTTTCGGTGTCGATTTGCCATATCCTTTTGCCATTAATCTGTCAGGATCTATCCCTTTATCAATAAGATACTGAACAACGATCTGGGCTCTTTTTTGCGAAAGTATAAGGTTATATTCTTCTGTATCACGTGAGTCTGTATGCGACATCAATTCTATAGTTACATTTGGGTTGTCATTAAGTGTTTCAACAAGTTTATCGAGTGAAACCATAGATTCAGGTCGGAGATCCCACTTACCAAAATCGTAAAGTATATTTGGAAGTTCAATTGGTCTGTCTATTGGTGTAAGCTGAATAGTTACCATAAACTCACGGCTCTTATCCTGTCCTTTAGTTGTTTCTTTTTCTTTTCCATTGAGATAGCCGCTTTTTGAAGCAACCAGTATATAATCAACATCGGTTTTCAGAGCAAACTTAAAATCGCCTCCGGTACCTGTCTCAGCCTGTAGGCTATTACCATCACTGGCTATAAGTTTAACAAGTGATGCAGGTATCGCGATTCCTGTTTTTTCATCTTTAACAAGTCCTGTTATTCCGAATTTCAAAGGAGGAAGTTCAAAAGAATATAATTCGTCATTCCCCTTTCCTTTCCTGGTTGAACTGAATATTCCTCTTTCATTTCCACCCTCAAATGCGATTCCAAAATCGTCTGCAAAACTATTGATTGGCGATTTCATATTTGTAACAACCCAACTTCCATCGGGTTGTGGTTTTGCTTTGAAAATATCGAGACCGCCCATTCCAATCTGTCCATCTGAAGAAAAATACAGTGTTCCATCCTGCCTGATATAGGGAAATAGTTCATCTCCTGGAGTATTAATATCAGGACCAAGATTAACCGGTTTTGACCAGGCGCCTCCTCCTTTTGGTCTGGTAACTTTCCAGATATCTTTTTTACCAAACCCTCCCGGAATATCAGAAACAAAATACAATGTTGACCCGTCGGCTGAGATTGAAGGATGTGCTGCCAGAAGAGAATCGGGAAGAATTCCTATATTTTTGGGTTCACCCCATTTATCACCGTTTCTTTTTGTGTACATAATCATACAGCTCTTCTTTTCCCTTTTCCCTGCTTCGCACCGTGTGAAGTAAATCTCTTTATAATCAGCTGAAAATGAAGGAGTACCTTCTTCAAATTCAGTATTTATAACTTCCACCGGAACCGGAGTACTCCATTTTGATTTTTTATCAACCCTGCTTTCAAAAATATCTGTATAGCCCTGACCAGTAGCGCCATGCTTCTTATTACCTGCTGCTTCATCACGTGACGATGTAAAATAGATAAGTCCAAAATCATCGCGACCGTATGCCGGACTAAAATCCTCCTGTTTAGAGTTAAGGTCCTTCATTTCGTCGACTTTATATGCTTCTGGATTCCTTAGCCAGTCGAGTGTTAACTCACAGGCACGTATTTCCTGATCAGCTCTGGCGTCGGATGGAGCTATCTGTTTATATTTTTTAAATTCATCTACGGCAAGCTGGGTTTTCCCGTTTTTTTTAATTGATTCGGCTAACCAGTACTGAGCTTCCGGCTTTGAAAATGAAGACTTTACAGCCAGTTTATACCATGTCTCGGCACTTTTTGGGTCGTTGATAAGTCTGTAACATTCAGCAATCATATAGACGAGTTCAGTCCTGGCAGACTTATCTCCTTTTTTGGTTTTCGAATATGCGTTTTTGAACAGATCAATGGCATCGAAATATTCCCCGGCATTGAAAGATGAATAAGCTCGCTCTGACTTTCGCTTTTGAGCTGAAACCTCAAAAGAAGTTACTGTGATCAAAAATATGATGAGTAAAAATAATTGCTTCATAATGCCGCCTTGATTTTGAGTATAAAAGTAATCAATTTAAGGAATTCTGGTAATAATTAATAACGTGGCTGATCCATAATTATTATAAGCAAAAAGGACCCCCGAACAAGGGATCCTTTAACTCTAACCATTAAAAAAAACTAACAATCCTATTATCTTGTAAAAAGTAATTCTCTGTATTTCGGAAGGGGCCAGATCTCATTGTCAACAATCAGTTCAAGCTTATCGATATGAATACGGATCTCATCAAGATAAGGCTTAACCTTACTCTCATAAGCTAAAGCCATTTTGTACGTGTCTTCAATTACATTTGCCTTTTTACGTTCCTCTATCATTTCATTTACCAGTTTCTTGATACTTGAAATATGGTCTGAGATAGTGACGATAACCTCTTTTCGGGCACCGGCCAGTCTTTCAAATTCAATATCGCTAAAGACTTCCCTCAAACCTTTGACATTATTTAATAGAGTTGTCATGTAGGTAATAGCCGTCGGAACGATGTGATTTATAGCCAGATCTCCAAGAACACGAGATTCAATCTGAATTTTCTTGGTGAATTTTTCATATTCAACCTCAACACGGCTTTCAAGTTCTTTGGTAGTGAATATTCCTGTACCAATAAGCACATTCCTTGATTTTTCAGTCAGAAAAGTGCTGATAGATTCAGGAACGCTGGCAATATTGCAAAGTCCTCTTTTCTTAGCTTCCTTATGCCATTCACTGCTATAGCCATCTCCTTCAAATAATATCTTTTCTGATTCAAGGATATATTTTTTAAGAACCTGGAAAATAGCTTCATCCTTAGTGCTTCCACTCTTTATAATAAGGTCAACATCTTTTTTAAAGTGGATCAGTTGATTGGCAACAGCAGCATTCAGAACGATCATTGAAGCGCTACAGTTTGCAGATGAGCCAACTGCTCTGAATTCAAACCTGTTTCCGGTAAACGCAAACGGAGATGTTCTGTTTCTGTCGGTATTGTCAAGCATAATTTCAGGAATTTTGCCTATACCAAGTTTAAGCTCGGTCTTCTGAGCAGGAGTCATTTTAGCATCGGTTACCTTACGTGCGATATTTTCAAGCATATTGGTAAGGTAAGTGCCAAGGAATATTGAAATTATTGCAGGAGGTGCTTCATGACCACCAAGTCTGTAAGAGTTTGTTTCATTCATTACAGATGCCCTGAGAATTTCATTATTATCATATACAGCTTTAACGACATTCACCAGAAATGTAAGGAACTGAAGGTTGGTTTTAGGATTCTTCCCCGGTGAAAGAAGATTAACTCCGGTGTTTGTGGCCATCGACCAGTTATTGTGTTTTCCAGAACCATTTATCCCGGCAAAGGGTTTTTCGTGAAATAGCACTCTGAATTTATGTTTACGTGCGACTCTTTTCATTATATCCATTAGCAGTTGGTTATGATCAACAGCCAGGTTTACTTCTTCATATATAGGTGCACATTCAAACTGGTTTGGAGCCACCTCATTGTGCCGTGTTTTAACGGGAATACCCAGGCGGTAAGCTTCACACTCAAAATCCTCCATGAAGTTCATCACTCTTTCGGGAATAGAACCGAAATAATGGTCAGAGAGCTGTTGATCTTTAGATGACTGGTGCCCCATCATTGTTCTTTCCGCCAGAACAAGATCTGGTCTGGCATAATATAAAGCTTCATCAATCAGAAAATATTCCTGTTCGCAACCTAGTGTTGCTATAACCTTAGTAACATCTTTATCAAAATACTGACATACGTCTACGGCCGCTTTATCCAGTTCTGAAAGAGCTTTCAAAAGAGGAGCTTTGTAATCAAGAGCTTCTCCGGTGTACGAGACGAATATTGTCGGGATACAGAGAGTCGTTCCAACAATAAAAACAGGTGACGAAACATCCCAGGCAGTATATCCTCTGGCTTCAAAGGTATTTCTGATACCACCGCTTGGGAAACTTGAAGCATCCGGTTCAGACTGAACAAGGACTTCCCCCGAGAAATTTTCAACTACTTTTCCGTTATCTCCATATTCAATAAATCCGTCATGTTTTTCTGCAGTTCCGTCTGTAAGAGGGTGAAACCAATGAGTGTAATGGGTTGCCCCTTTTTCAATGGCCCATGCCTTAAGTCCGGTAGCAACCTGGTTTGCTTCCTGACGGGTAAGTGATTTACCTTCATTAATAGCACGTTTCACTACCTTATATGCCTCTTTCGAAAGGTAATGTTCCATTTTTGGAAGATCAAAAACATTCTCTCCGTAATATTCGGAAACAATTTTTGATGGAGTTTTAACTTCAACAGACTCTCTGTTGAATACTTCTCTTAAAGCACTAAATCTAAGTTCTGCCATTTTTTTGTATTTTTCTTACAAAAATATATATTTTTCAATATCACCCCTCGTTATTTTAATTTATTTTTATTTTTTATATACTTTTTTTATCAATACCCCCTGTTTTTTGACTTTAATTTACGTTTTTTGCATGTTTTTAAGCTGCCACTTGATTTTATGCTCTTTTCTTTTTTGCGATTTACAATTTCAATTTTCTTTTCTTCAGGCCTTGAATGGAGCCAAAAAAGTGGAATTAAATTAAGTTCAGGAATACCCTTCAACAATTTAAAATCAGGTCAGCGTTTTAATGAAAATTTGTTATATTTGTCGCCTGTATTAAAAAAGGTATATTTCTAATAATTATTAAAGAGAATAATAGATGTCAGCACTTCAATTTTTACGTGAGAAAGCCGGAGTATTGGTTGCGGGAGTTATTGGTCTTTCACTATTCCTGTTTGTAGTTAGTGATTTCTTCGGAAAAGGAAGAGGTCAAAGACTAAAGCAAAAAAAATATTATGAGATCGGTCAGATCGGCGGAGAATATATTTCCTATCAGGATTATGAACAAAAATTACAGAATCTTATGGAGATCTATAAATTATCGGGAAGATCAAATCTTGATGAAGCAACTACGGAAACTATGAGAGAGCAGACCTGGCAGCAAATGGTCAGGGAAAAAATCCTCGATCCGCAATATGAGAAACTAGGAATAGGTGTCAGTACTGAAGAGGTTGACGAGCTCGTTCTCGGAAACAACCCGCACCAGATTGTTCAACAACTTTTTACAGATCAGAAAACCGGAACTTTCAATAAATCATTCCTTGTTAATTTCCTGAAACAGACTGAAGTTGACGAAAACGCAAAAAAGTATTGGCTCTTCTTCGAAAATGAAATTGTTAATGACAGGCAGAATACCAAATATAATAATATGGTTGCAAAGGGACTGTTTGTTACATCAAAACAGGCTGAATTTGATAAAAGTCTTTCAAGCAACACTGTTGATTTCAGTTACATTCTTAAAAATTATTCTTCTTTGTCTGATTCCTCTGTTAAAATAACACCAGCCGACATTGAGGCTTATTATTCAAAACATAAAGAAAGCTATAAGAGAACAGCTCTCAGAGATGTTGAGTATGTTACATTTGATGTGGTTCCTTCTGAAGATGATATTAAGCAATCTGAAACCTGGATCAATAAAACAAAGGAAGAGTTTGCAACAGCTCCGAATCCTGTTGAGTTTATAAATCTAAGCGCTGACTCAAGATATGTTGGTTTTTATACCCCTATTAGCGCTGTTCCGGAAAAACTTAAGGATTTTGTTAAAAAGGAGGATCTGACAAGTATTTACGGACCATATATAGAAGATGGATCATATAAAATTGCTAAACTGATAGCTGTCGCTGACAGACCCGATTCAGTGCATGTTCGTCATATTCTTCTATCACCAAATAATACCAGAACTCTGGAAATGGTTAAACATCAGGCCGACAGTCTTTTAAAACTAATAAAATCGGGAACTCCATTTGAAGCTCTTGCAATGACAAATTCTGATGATAAAGGCTCAGCGCAAATTGGTGGTGACCTGGGCTGGTTTCCGGAAGGTAAGATGGTAATACCTTTTAATAATGGGTGTTTCTCAGGTAAAAAAGGTGATATAAAAACTGTTGAGACAAACTTTGGTATACATATTATAGAAATTCTGGCACAATCAAAAAATTCCAGAAAATATAATCTTGGCTTCATTGACAGAAAAATCGTAGCTGGTTCAATTACAAATCAAAAGGCATACAGTGAAGCCAGTCAGTTTGCTGGAACAAATGCAACTTATGATAAATTTATTAAGGCTATTGCTGCAGCAAAAATGAATAAAAAAGTAGCTAATGATATCGCGCCGCAGCAAAAAACACTTCCCGGACTTGACAAACCCAGGTCATTAATTATGGCATTATTTCAGGCAACACAAGGTAAGATTGTTCTTGACAACAGTCAGCAGGCTGTATTTGAGGTAAGCGATAAATATGTTGTAGCATATTGCACCAAGGCACAGGAAGATGGAATAGCTGATGTTAAAGCTGTTGAGAATGATATCAGGTTTGCTCTTATAAAAGAGAAAAAAGCTGAACTGATTTCGGCTGAATTCAAAAAGAACAGTGGATCAGGAAAGACTATTGATGATATAGCACGTTCAATGGGACTAACAGTACAGGAAGCTACTCAGGTAAACTTTAAATCCTATACTGTAGCCGGAGTTGGAACTGAACCTGCATTGATTGCAGCGGCTTCAGTTGCAAAACAGGGAGTTGTTGCAGGGCCGGTTAAGGGTAATAATGGTGTTTACCTCATAGCTGCAAATAATGTGACCACTGCTCAGGGTGAAGATCTCAAAGTTATACAGAACAGGCTTAAGACAACCTTTCAGATGAGAGGCAATTACGAAGCTTATGAAGCTCTTCGTAAGGGTGCAAAAATTTTGGATAAAAGATATAAGTTCTACTAGCAGAATACAATACTAAACTAAAGAGGGTGTCTCAAAAGGACACTTTCTTTTTTTATGCTCATTTCTTTTTGTTCGTCCAAAAAGAAACGAACCAAAGAAAAAGGGCGCCGGAAATGATAACTTCAGCCTTTTTTGGCAAAATTCCTTAGGCATCACGCTCCCAAAAAAGGCTGAAGTTCTCACCATTTCCGGTTTGCCACCGCACGTCTCCGTTAGAAATTACTGTTTATAATTGTTGTAAAGTGTTGAAAAAAGAGGAATGCCTCCTCTGCCGCTCTCTATAAAGAGTCAATA
>JANXXP010000297.1 GCA_025350595.1 Bacteroidota bacterium | reverse complement strand
GTTTGATTTTTGGCTCCGGCCAAAGCATCCTTCAAGGGGACATCCGGATCGAGCGGATTATACTGGGGTTTAATCAATGTTTCTGAATAACCAATATAAACAGGAAGTCTTACTCCAAGTTTTTCAGGAAAAAATTTTCCCATCTCCACGCTTGAAGAAAGATCATATTTAGCTATTTGCTCTTTACTTCGTTCGTTAACTTTTTTCTCGATACTTCCCCATCCGGGAGTACTTGTCTGACCAACCATATCAACTGTACCAAGATCAGCCAGACGAGCCTGTAAATGTGCATTGGCGGCCCATCCGCCGTTTTCAACAAAATCATTCAACCTCAATTCATTCACCCACACTTCAGCCGACTTTGAGGTACCATCGTCAGTTCCATGGTTCCTGGTTTTAATTGGGTTCCTTACCCCTATCATAATAACCTTCACATTACTCAGGTTTGGATTTCCCGAAACTGAAACCCTCGCAGTTCCATTGGAATAGACAAATACATCCGAAATGCTCAGTGATGATCCGGGTTCAAGCATCTTATTGTTTCGTGCCAGTTTAGCTTCCTGCAAAACTGACAGATCTATATTAAAACTGTTTTCAGCCGGCCATACTTTTACCCTGTCGGCATCGAGCTTATTATTATAACGACCTGGTGGTGTCAGCTTCAAAGGTATTTCATATTCATAGAAATTGCCTTTATAATCCGATCCGATTCTGATAAATGCAGTCAGTTCATCGTTCTGCAGGGGCTGTCCTATCAAAGCCTCGGCATGGACTTCCATTCGAAGTCTGCGGTATTGCCGTATATCGAGATTCACATTCCTGAAAGCAGCGCGGGCATCTCCATCTTCAAGATTCTGAACTTTGAGCACCATTGCCTGTTCATTAAGTTGTCTCAGCTGCGGATTCTGAGGATCGGTTATCCTGTCAAATCCGGGAGGGAGAGTATAATTAACAGGTTCCTTCCCCGAATTCTCTTCAATACTTACCGAACTTATTTCAAAGGTACCGTCACTGGCTTCAGGTACTGTTAACCTTTCACCACCTTCCATGAATGAAATATTATATTTTCTCCATTCAGCTCTTACAAGATCGAGTTTTGCAAAACGCATAATTACAGGCTCATTGAAATCGCGAAGAAACATCCTCATGAAACGAATTGATTTAAAATCCTGAATAGGGCCAACAACTTTCTGATAATCTGTAATAGGAATTTTAAACTGATACCATTTCACCTTTGATTTAGGTCCGTAAGCCATGGTAGCTTCATATTCAATCTCATCAACAACATAGTTCGTTCCAACCTTCATATCAGCGGGACGCATACTGACTTTGTACTGATAATAACTTTCTGTTTCGTTCAAGGTATTATCGCGGTTAATGTCTTCCATATCAGGCAATGTTGATCCGGAAGTAGGATAAGATTCTGTGGACATCTCGCTTGTGGGCGAGTTTCCATCCATTCCGTTGTATTTCTTATACCTGTCAAGTATCCCGAGATGTTCATTATCATAGTCTGTTCCTCTGAAGTAATGGAAATCATCATTGGATGGATCCTTCTCTATTTTCTGGTAGGCATCGGGGTTGAGAATTAGAAGCGATTTCTGGAGGTAGCCTGCAAAGAAAGATTGTTCATCAGCATCGCCCAGGCCATCGAGCCCAATGTCCTGGTAACGTCTCGATTCAACAGCATTATCGAAAGCATGAACGACAGCCTGCACAGTGGGCACTCTTCCCCATGCAGTAGTGTCAACGTTTTTGACATCAGGAGAACCAGGGAGTCCATTTTCAAAACTTTTTCTTGAATCACGCAAGATATCTTCAGAAATATTCCCAAGGTTTATATACAGATCCCCTCCCTCCTGATTGGGGTTTTCAACAAAAGGATCCATAAGCCAGAACTTAACATATTGAATATTTGCAGTCTCAAAATCGCTGGTTATCACTTCCCGCATAATCCCTCCCCACCGCGATTTAGGATCCTTAAGGGTGCCGTCTGAGGCCATTCCCTGAGAGTATGGGCTTGCATTTGTATCATAGTTATACGGTCCTTTCTCAGCCGGGTAGTATGCCAGATTAAGTACTGCAATATTTGTTGGAATTCCACTCGGGCTTTCTTTGTAAGGGAAAATCTCATTTTCGTATATCTCTCTTACAAAGTGGCTTGATTGCTCATCAGGATGATCCTTAATATAAGTTGGAGTAGATGATCCGTTCCGTAAAAAAAGCGGATCAATAACATACCAGGCTAGTTTAGCCCGGTTAAATCCGCTCGCCAGATTATTATTCAGACGTGCTTCGGGAAAGAACTGATCCTGACCCTGAGGAACACTGGCAATCGTCCATGCATTGAATGATTTAAGATCCAATGGAATTTCACTGGCTTCAAAATCATCGATATAAGAGTTGCCTGCACTGGATATAGCTTTGGAATGACCCGGTATAAGGTTGGCAAATTCACCGAAAAAAGAAAATGTTGATGGTGTTTTTGTATTGAGAAGAGGGATTTTATCAATTATTTTTGTGAGTAATTGGGATTCTGATTTATAAGAAGTATTTAAGCCCCAGATTGTATTTGAAATAGGTTCTTCGCCAAAATTAACTTTTTGAGTATATGGTCTTTCAGTAAGATGAAGAATAGTTCCGCCAATATCAAAGTTATTTGAAACCCTGTAGTCGAGATGTGTTCCAACCAGTGTTTTTGTCTGAAACCCGAAGAACTGATTACTTTCAAGTGACACCTGAATAGGAGTTTGCGAATCAATAAGGGCGCTGTTAATTATTCTCACAGTCCCCATATTATAATCGACTGTATAATCCTTATTTTCAGTAAGTGGCACACCTCCTGCAGTAACCTTAACCCCGCCCTGCGGGATACTTGTTGCATTAAGCCTTATTTCAGATCCTGATTGAGAGGAATACTGTCCCTTCAGTTTAAATTTATTTTTCTCAGCCATCTGACGTGCCACAGTCTGCGTTGAGTCATAAAGTTCCTGAAAGACATATTTGTTAATCAGTGTAGGATCAGTAATTTTACTTTTCAGATAATTCCCAAATGGTTCAATAACAGGAAAGATAACTTTACCCCTGTCAACCATAACTGTAATGCCATCGATGAAATCAAAAAAACCATCGGGTTCTCTGTCAAGTTGGGAATTAACTTTATCAAGTCCCATGACCTGAAGAAGTATCTGGTTAGAAAGGTTTCCTTCTGGCAGGTAATTTATTGAATTCCCTGTCTTATCGTCCTGATAAAGAATGTTCAATACAAAATCTTTCTTATCGAGTTTCCCGGAACCAAGAGAATAGACATTCTTCATCATCAGATTCCAGGTTGGTAATTTCGGACTCAAGGTTGTACCCTTAAGCATCTTCAGAATAAGTGCCTGAGGAGCCATTATTCCATCGGTGGAGAATTCTCCAACTTTAAAGAGCTGGCCGCCGAGTGTATATTCATACGCAACTGCAAGAACTTCATCTGTATTCAATGCTGTGTTCAGAGAGATATAACCAAGCTGTCTGTTGAAATCATACTCTCTCTCATTAAGCATTCTGGCGTTCTCAATTTTCTCAAAATCCCGACCAATCTGAAAACCAGGATCCAGGGGAGCAAAAGAGGTTGTAACCTTATTAACGTCTCTGATCAACCCATAAGCAGTAGTAAGTTGCTCATATAATCTGTTCGCATTATTATCGGGGTAGATCAGCGCACCAGGAGTTTTCTGAAAAGCAGGAACTTTATTAAAGATATGTTTCGCATTTTCACCAAGATCCATAAAGGCGACAATATTTCTGTTACTTGCATCCTGAAAACTGCTGGATTTATTTGTAATCCAGACTTCAATCCTTTGAATGTTAAGACCTGAGCTTATGACGGGCGAGTTCTTCAGTGATTCATCATAAGTATCCCTGAAATATTGTGAAAGGAAAAAGTGACGATTTGCCTCATAGTCATCAGCATTTATCTCAAAATCTGTTAATTGTGCACCTCCTTTTACATCAACAACTGACGATTGACCCTTCTGCTGTGACAGTACAGTTGTAATTGTCATCTTACCGAATTGCATTTCTGTTTTTAGTCCAAACAGGCTGTAACTACCAGTAATAAGTGTACCGGAGAGAGGGAGCGTGACATCTCCTGCCTCAACTTTTTTAAGTATTTCATCTTCTTTCCCAGCATACTGGAGTTTGGTTCTGTTCTCAAACTCGAACATTGCATCGGTATTATAGTTGATCCCTAGTTTCATTTTATCACCAATTGAACCGGTGACATTCATCTGAATTTTTTCTTTAAAATCGAAAGTTGGTATTGTCTGAAGTTTTACCGGAAGTGACGGGTTTTGAGTCTTGGAGATATTTATCCCGAATATAAGTTCGGCCGAACCCTGCGGAATTATATTGATTATGTTGCTCCCAAATATCTTATCGAAAGCTGCGCCACCTACTTCAATTTGCGGGATCAAAGTCGATTTGAATCCTGTTGCATCGCCCGAAATACGCGATTGCCAATAGTCGCGCATTGATTTGTTATACTCATATTTCCGGAATTCTTCCGGGCTCATGAATACAGGTGTACGATAATCGAAGGCCCCTATTTTCTGATAAATAACATACTCATTCTTATCGGGGTTATAGATAACTGACGATTTTATGTTGGAAGGATTATCGAGAAAAAGCGGTGATTTTTGTTTTAGATCCCAGGGGTTTCCGGTATTATCTTTTAATTTCAGGATTGACTTACGGGTAGTATCTGATGGACTGGTGACCTGTAAAGCGGACTGACTACTTGCTTCTGCGGACTTTAAGAGAAAAGAAGCTAACAGTACAAGATATGAAAATCCCAGAAGATTTTTATATGATATCCCTGATCTCAATCCGGCTAATATTCAGAATTATAAGTTTTTAAGCGCTCTCTTAATCATATCCTCAACTGTCAGATTCTTTTCTTCTTTGACAATTTTATCAAGGATCTTAGAGACAGCGCTTTTGGCAAACCCAAGCATTACTAATGCAGATAACGCCTCTTCGCGTCTGGTATTGTCTGCAAAAGCAAATATTTCACCGCTTCCTGCCTGTTTGCCAAGTTTGTCTTTCAGGTCGATAATTATCCTCTGGGCGGTTTTTAAACCAATCCCCTTAACACTTTTGAGAACGTTTACATCTGACCCGATAATTGCCTTTTCAATTTCAACCGAATTAAGTGAAGACAGCATCATTCTTGCAGTATTTGCACCTACTCCGGACACAGAGATCAGCAACCTGAAGATATCCCTTTCCTCACTATCCGCAAAGCCAAAAAGCAAGTGACTGTCTTCTCTTATTACCTCATGGACAAGAACTTTATACTCGGTTTTACCTTCAAGCTTTGAAAATGTTGAAATCGAGATATTGACAAAATAACCAATTCCCCCGCATTCAAGTGTTAGAAATGTGGGAGTGATTTGAGTTATAGCTCCTTTAATATAGTCTATCATAATCAGGGTTCGGCGTTAAAAATTTCCGGAGGAAGTTCATCATAACGATCATTATGAATCTCAATATCCTGATGCTTCAAAGGATTTTTAGATATTTCGTTATAGGTCTGCCTGTGTCTGAAAATATCGCAGGCGAGATAAATAGCCTGACGGAATGAATTTTCCGAAGCTTCACCTTTACCCGCAATTGCAAATGCTGTTCCATGTACCGGGGATGTTCTTATAAAAGGTAATCCGGCAGTGAAATTAACTCCGGAATCAAATGAAAGAGCTTTAAACGGAGTGAGTCCCTGATCGTGGTACATTGCGAGTATTCCATCAAACTTCACAAATGATCCGGCACCAAAAAAGCCATCGGCCGGAAAAGGTCCGAAGGTAAGTATCCCTTCTTTATTTGCCTGTTGAATTGCCGGAGTGATTATTTCAAGCTCTTCATTGCCAATTAATGAATTATCTCCGGCATGAGGATTTAATCCAAGAACAGCTATACGAGGCCTTCGGATTCCGAAATCAAGTATAAGGGATTGATTCATCAGCCGTATTTTGCGTAAGAGCAACTCTAAAGTAATAAGTTCAGAAACTTTTCTTAGAGGAACATGATCCGTAGCCATGCCAATTCTCATGCTCTCGCTTATCATAAACATAAGAACCTCTTCAACTCCGGCCTCTGATTTAAGATAATCAGTATGCCCTTTAAACTGGAAATTTTCTGATTGAATATTTTTCTTATCAATGGGAGCTGTGATAAGTACATCAATTTTACCCGCTTTAAGATCCTGAACTGCTTTCTCAAGCGAAATAAGTGCCGCCTCACCGCCCTGGGCGGTTGATTTTCCAAGCTCAACCCTGGTATTGTCATCAAGGCAATTGATCATATTTGCCTTTTTAGAGTTTGCTTCTTCAGGGGTCCTTATATTATTAAAACTGAAATTATTAATATTCAATGCCTTACGATGATATGCAGCAACTTTGGGAGAGCCATAGACTATCGGAACACAAATATCATTTATAACCGGATCAGAAAGGGCTTTGATAATAACCTCATATCCGATTCCATTAATATCTCCATGTGAGATGCCTGCAAGTATTGCTTTTTTTTCCATAAATAGTTAGTTCAATTCTTTAAAATCAGCTGCGACTCTTTTCAGAAATTCGGATAGAAGTCTTAATCCTGAGCCTGATCCGTTTTTTATCCTGTAATAATTATCTTTCTTCAACATATCAGTACCGGCAATATCCAAATGTATTAAAGGATACTCCGCAAACCGCTCAAGAAATTTTCCTGCAATAATGGCGCCCGCTTCACGTCCCCCAATGTTCTTAAGATCAGCAATGTCGGATTTCAATAAATCTCCATATTCTTCCCATAGAGGTAGTTCGGCGACTCTTTCATATACATTATTACCACATTCTTCAAGAAGATTGATATATTTTCTGTCAGCATTTGTCATTAAGGCAATAGCCTGATTTCCGAAAGTCATTGCTGCGGAACCGGTAAGCGTAGCAATATCGATAATAAGTTCAGGATCATACTTTGAGGCATAGCTTATAGCATCGGCCAAAATAAGTCTTCCTTCAGCATCGGTATTTCCAATTTCAACAGTCATTTTGTTATACATGGTGATAATATCGCCCTGGGTATAGGCATTTCCTCCGGGACGATTATCAGTTGAAGGAACGAGTGCAATAATATGAAGTGGAATTTTTGTTTTTGCTGCTATATGCATAACCCCGGTAACAATAGAAGCTCCGGCCATATCTCCATTCATACCAGCCATAAATTCGCCGGTTTTAATATTCAGCCCTCCTGTATCATAGACGATTCCCTTCCCAACCAGAATAAATGGCTTTTTATTAAGGCAGTTCTCAGGATGCCATTCAAGGATACAGAATACTGGGGGATCTACACTTCCCTTGTTGACAGCCAGAAGACCACCCATTTTAAGGGCTTCAATTTTTCCTTTGGTCAACACCTCAACCTTAAATCCTGCAGAGTCTCCGATTCTTTTTATCTCGCCCGCCAAAGCTGACGCGTTCAAATGGTTAACAGGTTCATTTATAAGATCACGGGTAAAATATGCTGCATTGGTAACCTCGGTAAGCCATATAATGCCGGTATCAGTGACATCCCCATGTAACAGAAGTTTTACAGGGTAATTCTTTTTCCCGTTATCATCTAATTTGCTTTTGTACTTCCCGAAAGAATAGAAACTCAGGATCAGTCCTTCCGCGAAATCTTCAAGTGCTCCTTTATAAGCCTTATCTGAAGTTATAACCAATTCAGAATGATTGTTGTCTTTTATCAGTAGCCGCATATTGTAAGAAGTTTTGCGGAGCTCTTCCCTGATTTTATAATGACTGATTTCTTCTTTCAATCTTACAAGATATATGCATTTATTATAAGAATTGATGAAAATGAATTCTTCCATAGCCTTCAGCTGTTTCACAGCAAATTCCTTTTCTGATTTACCGAGTGCTAAATGTTCAGGAATATGATCACTTCCAAGAATGCAGATAATCGATTGATGAGATGATATTTGTGATATTTTTAGAATTTCAGGTTTCATAATTTTATCCCGGCATTTTTGAAGCGGTAAAGTTAATTAAAATATTGATTGTTTCGTTTCCAAAGAGTTACCTTTGCAGGGTATGATTCGGAAGATCTTCTATGGACTCAAAACTTAGCTGAAAACTCTGAAGATTCATTTACATTCTTTTTTTTTGCCCCCAACCCCCTAAAGTGGGCTCTCAACTAACTGAATTTCAACAAGTACCATTAGGGGATTTAGGAGCAAAAAAAGCTAATTGGAATACAATTTTTAATTTAATAGAGAAAATAAATGCAGGATTTAAATCGATTATATACTAAAGCTCTTGATCTCACTCCTTTAACAGTGGATGAAGGGCTAGCGTTATATAACCGTGCACCAGTTGAAGAGTTGATGTTTATTGCCAATAAATTAAGGCAGTTACATAACCCGGGGAATATTGCAGGATGGATGATTGACAGGAATGTAAACCTTACCAATATTTGTTTTTCGCAATGTTCATTCTGTAATTTTTGCAGAAAGAAAGGATTCCCTGAAGCTTATATAACCTCGACAGAAAGCTATATCAGAAAAATTGATGAATTGTTTTCGTTAGGAGGTGATCAGCTTCTTCTTCAGGGAGGAATGAACCCCGATCTGGGATTAAAGTTCTATGTCGATCTTTTTATGGAACTCAAGAAACTTTACCCTTCTTTAAAGCTTCATGCCCTTGGACCTCCTGAGATAGTTTATCTTGCAAAAAAAGAACGCCTTACTTATTCTGAAGTCCTTGAGAAACTTATCAAAGCAGGGCTTGACAGTCTGCCTGGCGCCGGAGCTGAGATTCTATCTGGTCGTGTACGAAAAATTGTTTCTCCGGCCAAAGCAACGACGGAAGAGTGGCTTTCAGTTATGCGGGAAGCACACATTTTAAACCTTCCGACCTCCGCAACAATGATGTTTGGTCACATAGAAACGACAAAAGAGAGGATAGAACATCTAATACGTTTAAGAGATTTGCAGGAAATAAAACCGAAGAATCACTACGGATTTGTAACTTTCATCCCCTGGCCTTACCAGGATGAAGGCACGGTTCTTTTGCAGAAACACGGTATCAAAAGCACTTATAGCGGACCTGACTATATAAAGATGATAGCAATAAGCCGCATAATTCTTAATAATATTAAAAATCTGCAGGCGTCAATTCTTACAGTAGGAAAAGAAATCGGGATGTTGTCGCTTCATTCAGGGGCCAACGACTTGGGATCAATTATGATTGAAGAGAATGTGGTAAGCGCAGCTGGATCAAATAACCGGTTTAATGCAGAAGAGATGCAGGCTATAATAAAGGAGGCTGGTTTTGTTCCGGGGAGGAGGAATCAGAAATACGAGTTTTACCCGCCCGTTTTATACCCCCCCCCGACCTCCCTAAAGGGGGGCTAATCCACTAATTAAATGAGGATTAGGGGTAAAACAAAAAAACCTGCACTGTGATGCAGGTTTCTTGTGAATATTTTAAATTCAGATTTTATCTTTTGTTGCAACTTCCTTAGCATCATCATCAGCCGGATCGTATTTTGAGGCTTTCTTAAATTCTTTCATGCCCTGTCCTATCCCTTTCATAAGTTCAGGAATCTTTTTACCTCCGAAGAGAAGTACGACAACAACCAAAATCAATAAAATTTCTGTAGCTCCTAAATTTCCCATCTCATTAAGTTTTTGAATTCATGCAAAGTTATAAATACTTTAATAATATGCAACCCATTAAAAAAAATTAACTATTTCCTGAATAACTTAAGAATATCATTCCCGTTAGCATATATAAGTAGTGCCAATAATAAGATCATTCCTACATACTGTGCATATTCCAGAAACTTATCGCTTGGTTTTCTGCCTGTTATTACTTCAAATAATAAAAACATCACATGGCCTCCGTCAAGAGCAGGTATAGGAAGAATGTTCATAACTGCGAGAACGATTGAGAGAAACGCCGTCAGGTTCCAGAAAGCCGACCAATCCCATACTCCCGGGAAGATTTTACCTATAGTAATGAACCCTCCAAGAGATTCATAGGCTTTGGTATGCCGCGAAAAGATCAGTTTAAATTGTTTCAGATAATCAGCAATTGTTTTGAATCCTTTGTTGATGCCGGCAGGAACTGACTGAAGAAATCCATAGTGTAGAGTCTTAAGGTCAAAAATCTGACTTAATGATTTACCTGTGCCGCCAATAACCAATAACCCTGAAGAAGTTGGTGTAACAGATACTTTTTCAGCTTTTCCTTTCCGTAATAAATTAAGAACAACCGGTTTGGATTTGTTTTCAGCCATATACTTCTGATATTCATCATAGTACGTAAATTGAATACTGTCTACACCAATAAGTTCATCATCAGCAAGGACCCCAGCGCTTTTTGCAGGAGAATCTTTACCAAATGTTTTAACGATATAAGGTCGGAAAGGGGTACGGTAGCTTATCTGACCTTTCCCCTTAAGCATCAGGGGAATGTATTCATTCGGGATCCTGATATCCATTTTAACACCATCCCTCTCAATCTGGATTGATTTCCTGTTGTTCAGAACAATATCAGGTGTAATCTGCTGGAAATCTTCAATATATTGATTATCGACTGAAAGGATTCTATCTCCGTTTTTTAGTCCTATAGCAAATCCTGTAGAATCAGTAACAATACCATACTTTACACTTGAAGTGGGCAGGTAAGTTTCACCCCATGCAAATAAAACTAAAACATAGATCAGCATTGCAGAAATGAAATTAAAAAGCACACCGCCTGTCATGATGAGTAACCTCTGTCCGGATGTTTTTGACCTGAACTCGTATGGCTGGGGTGGAAGTTTCATCTGTTCTTTATCCATCGATTCATCTATCATCCCAGAAATCTTCACATAACCGCCAAGGGGCAGCCATCCTACACCATATTCTGTTTCTCCTCTTTTATATTTAAACAGTGAAAAACAGGGATCGAAGAAAAGGTAAAATTTTTCAACCCGGGTTTTGAATAATTTAGCCATTGTGAAATGTCCCAATTCATGTATAATTACAAGAATTGAAAGGCTCATCACAAACTGTAGTATTTTAATAAGTATTATCATCTTTATTTATCAAGTTTATTTATATAATTTTTTGCTGTCTCCCTGGCATTAATATCAGTAAGCTCCAGTGAATCAAGGTTAGGAGAAGGATCGAATAAACTCCTTTCCATTGTATGTTCAACCACATCAGGCATTTGCAGGAATCCTAATTTTCCCTTAAGAAATGCATCTACTGCTACTTCGTTAGCAGCGTTAAGAATACATGGCATATTTCCTCCTTTTGTCAAGGCATCAAAAGCAAGAGAAAGGTTTCGGAATCTCTTCCGGTCAGGTTCACAAAATGTCAGAGTAGGATGGTCTTTGAAATCCAATCGGGGCAGATCGGAGATAAAACGGTCGGGGTATGAAAGAGCATAAAGAATTGGGACCCTCATATCGGGAACACCCATTTGTGCTTTTACTGATCCGTCGGCGAAATGAACTAATGAATGAATTACTGATTGGGGATGGATGGTTACGGAAATCTGGTCAGGAGTGAGATCAAAGAGCCATTTTGCTTCAATCACTTCAAGTCCTTTATTCATTAGTGATGCTGAATCAATTGTGACCTTAGCTCCCATTTCCCAGTTGGGATGCTTAAGAGCCTGACACGGGTTAACATTTTTCAGCATTTCTTCAGTATAATTCAGAAACGGTCCGCCAGAAGCCGTAAGGGTAATTTTTTCAACAGGGTTTCCTGCCTCGCCAACCAGACATTGGAATATTGCCGAGTGTTCCGAATCGACAGGAATTATTTTACTTCCCGATTCTCCTACTAATTTTCCTATGATTTCCCCCGCCACAACCAGAGTTTCTTTGTTGGCCAGAGCTATTTTTTTCCCTGCTTTTATTGCAGCTACTGTAGGTCTTAAACCTGAATAACCAACAATTGAAGCAATTACCACATCAATATTTGATGACTCAACAATCTGCTCAATTGCATCGTTTCCAGCGTAAACTTTTATTGAAGTATGTTTAAGATTTTCCTTAAGTTGTTTATAGAGGTTCTTATTGCCAATAACAACAGAATCGGGAAGAAAACTCTTAGCCTGTTTTGTGAGGAGATCTATATTATTCCCGGCTACAAGGACCTCAACTACAAACTTCTCCGGATACCGGGAAATAATGTCCAGTGACTGAGTACCTATAGACCCAGTTGATCCCAACAATGCAATTCTTTCTGGCATACCGGGTATCAGTATTATTAAAACAAAATATGTTTTTCAGGGTCAAGAGGGCTTCCTTTATACCAGATCTCAAAGTGAAGATGAGGACCTGATGTATAGAGTTCGCCAGAGTCGCCAACCAATGAAATTGGTTCACCCGCACGGACCAGGTCACCTGTCTCTTTTAGAAGGCTTGCATTATGCTTATAAACTGAAACTAAATTATTAAGATGCTGAACTTCTATTACGAATCCTGTTTCCATTGTCCAGCCGGTGAAGATGACTGTACCATCAAGAGTAGATGAAACAAGGGCTTTTGGTTTAGTGACAATATCAGTTCCGAAATGTTTTGTTCTCAACTCATACTTTCCTGATATTATTCCTTTTACAGGAGGAAAAAAATGCATTCCGGCAAGGCTGGTTACGGATTCCTGTGATGAAGGGCCGATAGTAAGATTGAATCTTTCTTCATTTTCGACACGGGTTTTCAGTGCAGAATCCCGGGATGAAGTATTGAAATTAATCGCCTTATAGTTCTTTGAAGTATCCATCCGGACAGCAATATCTGTAGGAGCATTACCTGAGATTATGTCATTCAGATTAGCGAAGTATTTGTCTCTTAAAGCAAGTTCCCTGTCGAGGGAGTCAAGACGTATAGCGCTCATCAGAATATTACGCCTCATTGTAACATCAGGGTATCCAGGAATAAATTCCTTAAGGTTGGTAAAAGCAATCATGCAGACAGTAGCGCTAATGAGAAAGATAATCAGAGATGAAATCAATAGAAATGCATTATACTGAGTCAGTCTGATTCTCCAGATCTCTTCAAAAGTATGATCGTTAATAACAGAAAATCTGTATTTGTCGCGCCAGTTATTTTTTTTCTTATCGTCTTTTGCCATAGTTTAATAAATATTCGGCCCGCAAAGATAATAATCCTGCCTCAAAAATGCGTTAAAGGATTCAGAACATTGCAGATTGCGGGTTTTTGATTATCCCGCCACAACTTTTACAGCTTTGTCTTCGCTCTGCCACAGACCATGTTTTGTGCAGACAGCCATTGCTGAAAGATTCATAGATACTTCCGGAGCCACAATATAAAAGTCAATCTCAAAGTGGTTTGGTTTGTTCCCATAAACACCAGCAGTATATCGTGCCTCTGCAAGAAGTGTTTCACGGTTCCAGAGTTGTATGACGCTTATAAAATGATCAGCGTCATCCGGGTGAACATACTCCTCTCCGAGTTTCACCTTAACTTCAAATTTCTCTCCCCTTTTGACTTCATCGGCGCAAAAAACATGAGGCATGTGCCGATCGAGATAGTCGCGTTTTACCTCTTTATCTTCTTTTTCTATTTCCGTAGCTTTGAATACTCTTGGCATGGTATCTAATTTATTAACAATATCAAACAAGTGATGCAAAATTAGTAATAAAATTCAGATTCCGGTATCCGGCAACCCGCATCCGGCTCGTGACAAAATAAAAAAATTATGAAATTTTTGGCTATTAAATTATATACATTACCTTTGCACCCAGATTGCGGGGTGGAGCAGTGGTAGCTCGTTGGGCTCATAACCCAAAGGTCGGAGGTTCGAATCCTTCCTCCGCTACAAAGAAAAAGCCTTGATGCGAAGCATCAGGGCTTTATTATTTTCAGACCGAGCCAAGCTTGCTTGAGAGAAGGGTTGAAAATAATAAAGCCCGTACCGACCGCCATCCGGCGGTCGGAAGGATTTTTCGGTGTTAAGCACCCCAAAAACGGATCATGAAATAATCCTTCCTCCGCTACAAGAGAAGACTTCTCATCATTTTTGATGGGGAGTTTTTCTTTTTTAACTCCTGAAGTCCTCATAAAATCACGTTTTAAGGAAAAGAGACTATTAACTTTTGAGGTTAGATATTTCTAATTCCGGCACATTATATTTTCCCATTAGTGCTTTGATTTCGTCTTCTATTCTTCTTAGAAACTTTTGATAAGTATCCTTATCAATATCTCCATAGGCCCATCTCTACTCTAACTTTTCCTTTCGATTTGTCAGTTCAGATATTTGCTTCTTGTATATAGCCATCTCATCTTTCGTTGAATCACTGTACCCATTCATGATATTTTTAATATGAAACTTAAAAGGATCCAACATTTCAGGAGACAATTCATAAGATTTTGAACCCCAATATTCCTTGACTATATTTTACTTTTTAAAGTCAACCA
>JANXXP010000271.1 GCA_025350595.1 Bacteroidota bacterium | reverse complement strand
AACACTCTTATCAACTGCTGCGATACATGCCAGGTAATCCTGCATATAACGCTGGTATTTAAAGCGGACAAGATCGTCCCCCGACAGATTGGCTTCATAGAAATTCCTGATAATCGGATCATAAACATTATCCCATGCTTTTATCTGTGCAGTATTCATGCGGTTCAGACCTGTTGTTTTCATCTTTGACTTATCCTTGTACATCTTAAGATCCTCCTCAATCCGCATTGTTTTTGCAATAGTCATGTCCTGTGTTTTTTCAGCGGTTCCACGATTGGAATAGTCATCAAAAAGAGTAGCGGGTTCCGGGAAAGTAACATCTTTATATAGGGCCAATTCATTTGGTCCTGGCTGCCACTCACGATGCGGCGCTTTATGATGCATCATAAGCATAAATGGTTTTCCGGACTCCTTCGCCTCTTTAAGCCATTCAAGGCTTTTTTCTGTTATTATTTCTGTCACATAGCCCTGCACGGTATATCGTCCATCCTTATTTATAAAATCAGGGTTATAATAATTCCCCTGCCCCGGCAATATATCCCAGTGATCAAACCCGGTCGGATCAGATCCGAGATGCCATTTGCCAATCATTGCCGTATTATAACCTGCTGCTTGTAAGAGTTTTGGGAAAGTTTGCTGTGAGCCATCAAATGGAGCCTGACCTTCATTTCTGGTAAATCCGTTAAGGTGACTGTATTTACCGGTTAAAATCACTGCCCGGCATGGTCCTGAAATAGAATTAGTAACCAGACAACGGTTGAATCGTATTCCGTTAGCAGCTATCCTGTCTATATTAGGAGTCGGAGCCAGGTCTTTCAACGGACCGCCATAAGCGCTGATGGCCTGGAAAGCATGGTCGTCACTCATTATATAGACAATATTGGGGCGCGACTTTTGATCATTAATTGATTTAACATAGTTCTGTCCATGAAGTGCTCCACTGATTCCCATACCAATAAGAGCCGATAAGCCACTGTAGATAAGCGTATTGGAAGAAGTATTAATCATGATATTAAGAGTTATAAATTAATTTTGCTTTTTTATTGAGCCCGGCTTACGGGAGTTTACACCGGGCATGTTATAATTCTCATCTCCAAGATCCTGTCTCATTTCATCTGCAAATTTTTTAAGGTCATCAACCACTGCAGGGTACAGTTCCTTTACGTCATAACGTTCACCCGGATCGCGCCGGATGTCATATAGAGCATAATCTGTCTTTAGGTAACTGGTTTTTCCGGGCCACCCGTCATTTCCTGGCATATTACCTTCGTATGAACGAAAGGTATGAGGAAGGACTAATTTCCATTGACCTTTTCTTACATTTTCCAGGCTGTTTTTCCGATAAAAGTAGTAAAAAATATCGCGCGGATTGGCATCAAAATTCCCTTCAAGTAATGACAGAATATTTACCCCGTCAATCTTTTTTACAGGCAAAGCAGAACCGGTAATAGCAGAAAATGTAGGAAGCAGATCAATAGTGGAAGCAATATTATTGCAGATCTCCCCTGAAGGAATCCTTGCAGGCCACGACATAATACAGGGTACCCTTTGCCCTCCTTCCCAGCTGCAACCTTTTCCTTCACGAAGTCCTCCGGCAGAACCGGCATGATTTCCGAAATTTAACCATGGTCCGTTATCAGATGTGAAAATTACCAGAGTATTTTCGGAAAGACCGTTTTTCTGTAGAGCTTTCATTATTTCACTTACCGACCAGTCAATTTCCATAACTACATCACCAAAAAGTCCCTGTTTACTTTTCCCCTTGAATTTATCAGAAACAGCCAGCGGAACATGAGTCATGGAATGGGCCAGATATAAAAAAAATGGATTCTTTTTATTCCTGTTAATAAAATCAACTGCATATTCAGTGTATAATGTTGTGAGTTGCGCCTGATCTTCAAGTGTTTCTATAACTTTTATTTTTTCATTGCCCTTTATTAGCGGAAGGGGAGGATATCTTAATTTTCCCGGACTTTTATCTTTAGTTGCTGGCTTCCCGTCATAATCGACCGGCCACATATCATTGGAATATGGAAGACCAAAATATTCCTGAAAGCCATTTTGTAAAGGCAAAAACTGATAATGATGGCCAAGGTGCCATTTACCGACTATTGCGTTTCTGTAACCTCTCGGTGAAAGCAATTCAGGTATTAATTCCTCATCTGCATTAATACCGATGCTGTCATACGGCATTAAAGCGCCGGAAATGCCGACCCTGTTTGAATAACATCCTGTTAAAAGTCCGGCCCGTGAAGCGCTGCTTACAGCCTGTGCCACATAGAAATTGGTGAATCGCATTCCCGTTGCAGCAAGCCTGTCAATGTTTGGAGTGTTATATTGTGTAGCGCCGAAGCAACCCACATCACCATATCCCATGTCGTCGATGAAGATTAAGACAATATTCGGAAGTTAGGTCTGAGAAAGTACAGTTTTTTGGGCAGCAGCCTGGAATGATAACAAAGACACCAGTCCCAGTCCGAAAGAAGATTGAAGATTAACCATGTAATTTTCTTTTGATGTTTGTACAAAGTTTCAAAATGTTGTTAATCAATGGTTCGTTAAACTTTAATATAAATGTTTGATTTTCAATAAAATAAATGAATAAAAATTAGTTTAAGTACCTGATAATCATTAGATTAAAGGATTTGCCAGAATCTTTGACAGCTATGATTACCAGGAAACATAAAATTTATAACCAGCTTATTATTAGCATGTTAGACAAATTATCAAATATTAACCAGTGGCGAAAGGATTTCATCTTAGAAACTTTTGTACTGTTTTTACCCATTCGTGGGCGTATTAACTTCTTACAACTGGCTCGCTACGGCAGGCATAAAGAACAAAGGTACAGACAACAATTTGAAAAACAATTTGATTTCTTAACATTTAATAAGGAACTTGTTTTGTCCTCAGGCAGTAGGCGTTTTGCGATTGCCTTTGATCCAAGTTATATAACCCACATTGCAGGTAAAGCTGTTTCAAATGGTGAGAAACAACTCACATCAGGCAGGGTTATGAATGAGTACAGATTGGGTACACCTCATAATGTAAGCAAGAATAAATTTCTCCTTATCAATAACGACATTATCGGGGAAATGGGAGGAAGCTACTGTTTCATGGATCCGGCATTTGAATTGTGGTTCCGAAAATCCTTTCTGAATAAACCTTATGGGAACTTCTGAATTTGGCAATAAAAAAGGTTCTGCGTTTTTTTGCCCTGTGCCCTGTGCCCTGTGCTTCATTCTTACGTCCCGATCACAACAAGTTAGTTCAGGATAATGATCGTAAACTTACCTGGGGTTCATAACTTTAATAAATTAATCACAACTTACACAAAGAGCTGCCGCAAGATGTGTTTGACATTTTTAGGAATTTGATGTCAACCTGATTC
>JANXXP010000159.1 GCA_025350595.1 Bacteroidota bacterium | reverse complement strand
GGGTTAGGTTAGAGCGGGCGGTGCCGCCCTCTCTAACCTAACCCCCTCTATTAAAAAAAAGTAATTGTCATTCCGAATGAAGCGAAGCAGAATGAGGAATCTCCCGATCCCATTACAGTACTGTTCTGCTTAATCATTTTTGGTCACCTACTAAATCTAGTACTGGATTGCATGGCGATAATACAAACATCAGAGAATGTCATACTTATGAAAAGTTGTCATTTGTAACGAATCTCGCAAAACGGGAAGTGAGGAATCTCCAATTAAGAGAACCTGAATCCTGAATCACAAAGAAATACCCTTTTCAGTGCGTGATTACTAATTCTCATCTAAAACTATTTAACACTTCAATAACCCTGGTAATCTCATTTATGCTATGACCAGTTGATATTGGAAGGCTTAAAGTTGTATTGTGAATTTCTTCTGAAATTGGGAAATCCATATCAGCTAAAAAAGACAGGGCTTTTTGTTTATGGGGAGGAATCGGGTAATGTATATCGGTTTTAATCTCATTTTTTAGCAGATATTCTTTTAATTCATCTCTGCGTTTATGTCTGATATTGAAAATGTGATAAACGTCAAAGAAATCTTCATTCTGCGCAGGTAATATAAAATCACTTTTCAGGTTATTTAAGTATAATAAGGCAAGCTTCCGTTTATGCTTAATAATATCATCTAAGGCATTCAATTTAATACTTAGAAACGCGGCTTGAATCTCATCCAGCCGCGAATTAATTCCGACATAAATATTATGGTATTTTTTGTCCGACCCATAGTTACGGAGCATCCTTACTTTTTTATGATATTCTGGTACGTTGGTAGTTACAGCTCCTCCATCACCCAGGCAACCCAAATTCTTTGTCGGGTAAAAACTGAATGCGGCCAAATCCCCGAAAGTACCAGTTTTCTTACCCTTATAAGTTGCGCCATGTGCCTGTGCACAATCTTCAATAAGGTATAAATTGTTTTTTTTACAGATTGACATTATCGGATCCATGTCACAGGGTTTTCCATATAAATGAACCACAATAACGGCTCTGGTCTTTTTAGTAATAGAAGCTTCAATCAGGGAAGGATCGATATTGTATGTACTCAAATCCGGCTCCACAAGGACTGGGTTATACCCATTTTGCATAATGGAAAGAATTGTCGCAATGTATGTGTTTGAAGGTACAATTATCTCAGATCCTTCAGGAAGATCTAATACCTTTATTGAGAGTATAAGGGCATCCAATCCAGATGCGACTCCGTCACAATATTCAACAGACAGATAATCTGCAAATTCTTTTTCAAATTTTTCAACTTTTTCGCCTAATATAAACCATCCTGAATCAAGAACATCACCAAACGCCTTTCTTAGCTGTTCAGCATATGGTTTATTTACCTTTGAAAGATTTTCATATTCAATCATCATAGCTTTTAAAGATATAGTCTTTTTCATCGAAGTTTTCAGAAGCCAAAATCATCAGGATTGCATTTTTTGAGAAATCAAACATTTTATGCCAGTCTTTTGGTTCCAGAATCAAACATTTGGAGGGACTATTAAGGTAATAGGTTTTCTCGTCCCGACCATCATTATTAGAGATCCTGCACCTGCCCTTAATACAAATTGCAGCCTGGATGGTTTTATGATGACGGTGCCCTCCTCTTTCAGAATCATCTACCCCATAAATATAGAATACCCTTTTAATTTGAAAAGGCAGAACATTTTCAATTACTGTAAGATGACCTCTTTTGTCAGTAAATGTTTTCAGATCTATCAGGTGTGCCATATTGTAGAATAAGAAGAGTTAATGTACTTATAGATTAAAATAACAGGGTTCAATTCAGGCTTTCGATTTTAACCAGATTTAGTTTAGTAATATGTTTGATTAAATGCTTTATATAATCTTTTAGTCCTGAAGGTGTTGTACTATAATAAGCGGTTTTATAGTCGTCAAATGAATTCTCCAGGTCCCGCTCAATTTTAATAATAGTATTTATATAAGGAACATACAGATTCTTAAGGGTATCATTCGGAATAACATTCCATCCTAAATCTATGTAGCCATCGTCCATGAATCTGACATAATGAAAGTGGTAATAGATCAAATCAAAGAATCTTCCTGATTTTATTTCAAAACCTGTTAACGAATCACCATCTCGGTTAATCTTATATTTTTTTATATTCCATGGAGCCACACCTCCTCCGATATTTTCTGATATTTTAACGTTATTATACAAAACCGGCCATTCATCAAGATATTTCTGATCGCCAAACTTTCCATCCTCAAATCTCGCGTAACACCAATCGATACACTGATTTTTCCATCTGGTGAGAATGGCCCTGCTTTCCGAATTGTTTTTAAAAGTAATAAACTGGACACAAAATCGACCTGCTCTTTTCTCCTCATATATTTTAGCGAACCATGAATATCTGTGTTCAGAAATCAGGACTGTCTTTTCATCATTCAATTCTTCAAGTAATACGGAAGGGGAACTGTAAAAAAACAGATCTGAATCAATATAAGTACAACAATGAATGTCGTAATTATCAAGAACATATTCAATTGTTGATGAAGTACTGGTCCAGCAATATTCTGCTTTTGTTCTGGTAGGTTTAATATTCAGAAGCTCCTGATTCTCAAATTCTTTAAGTGAGATGATTGTTGTATTTTTTAAATTCAGAGTATTAAGAATTTTTAAGGAAAGATTATCAAATGCAAAAATATAGAGATGAAAATTGTTGACATTCACTTTTAAAGATTCGTACATAGCAAGACCCCTGCTTAAGTAGAAGGAGTCAAATAAGGTACAGAAATTATTCATTATGAGGCAACTGTAAGTTACTTTTTAAGTTGAAAAATATTCCCCAGGTAGAGATCTTTGTTTTTTGGAAACAGATAAAACAGATGACCAAAAATATTATTTATTGCAGTAAGCGGAAGAATCAATAAATATGATATCTTCTGAGGAATCAGTTTTCTAATAACTTTATAAATATAGGCGTTCATCAATAATGACAAAAGCCTGAGGTCTGATAAATATTTCTTACTATTAACAACAGTAAAACCACTTTTTTCAAACAGATGTTTTAATCCAAATGAAGAATATCTTGCATAATCAAATGGTTGCTCGTGTTCGTCCCATATAAATGGCACAGTAAAAATCGCTGATCCCCCTGGCTTCAATACTCTGTTTGCTTCCTTTAAGAAATTATCAGGATTAAAAACATGCTCCAGCACTTCGAAACATACAATTGAATCAAAATAACTATTACTAAACGGAATTGTAATTCCGTCATAGTATACATCAACTGGCGCATTTGTATTATTATGCCCGGATATTTCAATATCAATCCCAATATACTTCTCTGTAATAAAAAGATTCTCATATGGCTTTGAGCCGCATCCAATATCAAGAGTAATTCCGTTTATGTTTTCAGAGTAAAATTTAATATTTTCAAAAATTGCCTTACGCGCAAAATAGAAAGGATTTAAAAAGATCCCTATAAAAGAGGGCCTGAATTGTTCTTTAAGCAAATATCTTCTTATTCTGCTATTGACATGAGGCATTTCAAACTATATTTAATTTTATTTCCAATTCAGAATTAATTATTTCAATAATTTTCTTACACCTTTCTTCAACAGTATGAGAAGAAAGAGTCCTCTGCTGGCCTGATTCAGCAATTCTTTTTCTTTCTGCGTCATGGGTCAGCAACCATTTTATTTTTTCTATGCAATCTTCAATTCCTTCATAAGCAACTATTTCTTTATCAACATCAAATAATTCCGTCAAATTCTTCTTATTGTCTGTCAATAAACAGCTGCCAACTCCGGTTGCTTCAAATAATCTGACATTCCCGGCATAATCGCCGGCAACATCTCCATGAATGTTCAAAACTATTTTTGACTTTTTCAGAAGCCGAAACATATCAAATCCGAAGAAAGGAGGCTTTACAGCTTTTTTTAAAGTCTTGGAATTGTTTGGCACAAGGTTTTCACTGTATTCCTTCAGATTGGCAAGCGCCGGAAGTCTGCTTGTAATTTTACCCATCTTCAGACTTGCCAATAATTTGAAAATATAATAGATTAATTGCTTAGCTCTTGTTTTGCATTTTTTTTCAAGGTTTGCGTAGATTTTCAGCTCAATATTATTCAACAAAATGTTCTCTAATAAATGGATTCTCTTATCATGAAATCCCCCTCCTTTATATAATGAACCTGAGAAAATAAAGTCATTCTCAGCAAATGAATTGTCGTTTTTAATCTTGTTAAGAACTTGGGGATCAAAGGCATGGTATACTAAAAAAACTCTCAAATTACTTTTCTCCAAATCTTGTTTTAGCCCGGGTGTGCATGTAAACATAAAATCGAGATTCTTAAATTTCTCCACCATTTGTTCATTATATGGTGCGCAATGATTACCAATAAATAACCTGATCGATGGGACATGACTCCTTACCATGTCGATCCATCCTTTTTCAATATATTCATTGCCCTCAATCCACAAAACATCCGGTTTGCATTTCTTAATCTGTTCCACGACCAGAAGATTGTTACTAATTGAGCCAAATCCATTTTCTACCCTCCATTTTTTTTGCAGGTATTCTGCATTCGTGATAATGCAGCTGGCTGAAATGCCATGCATATTGAACATTTTTGTATACGCACCTATGGGTTCAGAAGTTTCAAAAAGCAGTTTTTCAAGCTGTTCACTATAAGCAAGGTCTTTATTTGCAGGGTTCTTTTTGTAAAATGATTTTAAATAACCTGAATATAAAAAACTAATTGTTAATAACTTAAAGCTCATTACTATGATATTAGTGAAGCTAAAATGTTCTAAAGAGATAATTTAAATTTTCAGGATTTTAAATCCAGATACTTCAAAGATTTGACCTTTGATTCATAATTAAAAAGAATAATTATCATAACTGTGGCTATGACTAGATAACAAATTATCTCAATAATAACATAGACTTTCAGGAAGCCGATAAAAGGGTAGCCCTTAAATAAAATCAACGAAAGTATAGAAATGAAATAGAATAGCTGCCATACACTTAAAAGCTTAATTTTATTCATTGAAATAAATATACTGCTAAAAGAAGCAACAATGAAATTCAAGGCATAGGACCATACTAATATTTTTGAAATACTGCCTGAAAAACCACACAATTCTCCAAAAAACAATTTAAATAAATCAACTCCAAATAACTCTATTATTAATATCTCTGCGGCACTGATAAGAATAACAATCGCAAAAACAGGAAGCAGTTCCTTCAGGAAACTTTCGCTTTTTCTATATTTCTCTGATACCATTTGCAGTAATACATTCGAAAGCGAAGAAGCTACTAATGCCAATGGAACTGAGAGCAACATTTTCGATAAATTGAAAAAACCTGTGTTTTCGGAAGAATAGTATTTATTAATCAGGATGGTTGGCAGCAAAAAGCTGCAAGCGCTCATGAAACTTGGAATTACATTATATTTTGGGTACTCAGAATACTTAAACAGGACCTGTTTAATTTTTACAGGACTGAACAATCTGACAGATAGTCCGCTTCTGATGCCCTGGTATATTCCTGAGATAATATTTGCAATATGACCAACGAGATCTCCATAGATCAGTCCATGTGAAAGTTTGTATACCCTAAAAAGGATCTGCGCCGCACCTTCAAAACCCCGGCGAACAAATTTGTTAACTGTAATCGGGAAAAAACCTTTCTTTCTGATTAACCAGTAGTTAATGCTCTGGTAAAAGCTATAAAAAAAAGTTCCCAGAGGAACAAGATACAGATAATCACCAAATTGATCGGATAGATTCAGAAACTGAAGTATCCATTTTTTCCATATCAGGATTATCAGAAAGAGTAAAAGATTAAAAGCTGCATTTAATAAAACAGACAGGAAGAAAACATTGGCTGCTTCATTATCTTTTCGGGGCAGAATAATTGCAAGTTCATATTTAAAAGAAGAGATTATTATTAAAATTCCTAACAGACTCATGTAAACAGAATATGCTCCAAATACTTCAGGAGCATAATACCGG
>JANXXP010000154.1 GCA_025350595.1 Bacteroidota bacterium | reverse complement strand
TCAAAGTACTTGATGATGAAGTGCTGGCTGCTGCAATCCTTGATCGCTTGCTTTTTAAGTGCGAAGTTGTAAAATTATCCGGCAAATCTTATCGACTGGAAAATAGAAAAACTATCTTTGAAAATGAAGTTCTTTAATTTTTTTCTTTGAAAATTGGTAATTAACGATGCAGAAACACTTGCATTCCTATTTACCGAAAACCTGCATTTGTAATTACCGCTTACAGCAGTAGCCAATGATATCAAAACAAGTGAGCCTCTGAAAGGAGTTCTGTTCACATTTAAATCCAATGGAACTGTTATTACTAAGAAGACGGCCGTTAAAGGAAGTTTTCATATCCGGAATATGAATACAGGAACCTATGAGGTTGTTGTGAAGAAGGAGGGATACAAAGAAAAACTCGTAACGGTTAGCATAAATGACGGGGAGAGGAGCAACCTTACTGTGGAACTTGAAAAGGCGTAACGGCTTAACGGTGCAACGGCTTAACGTTCAACATTGGGAAGGGTTTTCCGTTAAGCCTTTGTGCCTTTACGCCATTAAATTCTTTAAAAATATACCATAAATATTTGAAACATGAAATCTAAGATCTTCACACTCGACTGGAGGGACCTTATAAACGGAATTTTTGTTGCAATTCTGACTGCCATCCTCACCGGAATTATTGACATTTGGAAATGGCGCTGTTTTTGACTGGATTCACATAAAGCCCGTTTTGATTGCCGGTATAAGTGCTGCATGCGCTTATCTGCTAAAAAGTCTCTCTACGAATTCCCGGAATCAACTGTTTACAAAGGAACCGGGATAATCTGAATCGAAGTTGAAATGAAACCTGCTGTAGCTTAATACGGCAGGTTTTTTTATGGCAATTTTAACCAATCTTCAAACTGTTTAGATATTTTAACTTGCCATTGCTTAATGTTATCTTCTATTGAAAAATTGATGATGCTGCATTCTTTGTCCAATTCTTCACTTGAAAAAGGATCCAAATAGGTGCCACTTGTTTTAGATGAATCTGCTCCAGGATAAATCAATGCTACCCGCTTTGCTCCATAATATTCATGATAAACATACATCTGTCTTAAATCATCTGGGGAAGGGTTCGATCCGTTTAGGTTTTTCCATTTAGTATCCAGAACAGCAAAATTTTTATTGTCTTTTTTGACAAGTATATCGGGGCGTATCTTTGACCTATAACCTTTTTCTGGTTTCCAGAAGTACTTTGAGGTCTGCGCAGTAACTGATATACCAGATTTATTGTTCTTTCTTAAGGTAACATAAATAAATTGTTCCCAGAGGTTATTCATATCAAACATTAAGGCCAATACATAGTTTCTTCCTTTGCTAACATCAGGATGATAATGAAGTAGAATTAAACGCGCAATCTCAATTCCCTTTTTGTACGATTGTGTTTTACGATTAAACTCCAGTCTGTCAAACGTAGAGGATGAGACTTTTATATCAGGCATCTCCGGAAAAATTAATAATAATGCACCTAGACGGCTTTGAAGAACAGCACTTGTATTTATCTGTTTAAGTAAGCGAATGGTTTTATAAAGTATAAAATGAAGCTTGTGTTCAGTATCGTAAGTGGTAAAATCAACATAAAAACGCTCCTGATGAGTAAGATTTTTTTGCAGATGTTGAGCGAACTGCAGAGTGCCTTTTAGTGCAGATATATTGCCTTCTTTCTTCCGATATTTTTTAATCAAACCACTATGAAGAAGGTATTCCACCTCTTTTATAAACATCTCGAAATACAGATCTAGGATAGTGTTAGGTTTAATTTTAAGATCGCTCTGGCTTGGAGCCTTAATCTCAAAACCATCAACAGAACGTAACATATCAATTAATATGTTCCTCCATTTTTTTTCCTGTTCAGATGTATGTAGTTTTTTATCTGCTTTAGGCAATACTTCAATCAGGGTATTTCCTATCTGAATTACACCAACATGTTCATTGAATCGTACTCCATTATAACATAAATCAAAGTACGGTACACCATTTTCTCCATAATATTTTCCAAGGGCATTAAACTGTTCTTCGCTTATTCTTTCCGTACCTTTGTCAAAGCGAATGGACTCGTGCTCAAATACAACTATATGCTTTTTACTGTTATTCAATTTTTTCGTTCATTAAAATTCTAATTGCATTCAAAAATTTGTCAGATCCGTCAATTTCGCTTCTATAATCATTAATTTTATAGACTGATCTATCTTCAAATTCACTAGCACTTTCATATTCGAACTCAGCGAAAGAATCGGAATTTAGGTTCCATTCTTTTTTACTAACAAAACCTTGCCCTAATATCAAGCCTATTTTACCATAATCACCAAAAAAGTATTCTTGTAATAGAGGAATAATATTCTTATAGAATGAATTTATAAAACTTTTTGTAGGATTTTGAACATCTTTGAAAATGAAATATGAATGACCAATTGTGTGGTCTTTATCCAAAAGCTTTTCTATTCTTTTGTTGATCGTTTCCAATATGCTTGACGCTTTATATCCTGAAAGAGTATATTCTAATTCTTTAAGATCATATTTTGGAGATTTTTCTTCGAAACAGAATCTTCTGCGAAGTGCAGTATCTATTGCTTCTACACTTCTGTCAGCTGTGTTCATGGTTCCAATAACATACAAATTTGGTGGTACTCCAAAAGGTTCTTTACTATAAGGCAAAACGGCTTCTAAGGCCTCACATTTACCAAGACGTTTGTCTTCTTCAATCAATGTTATAAGCTCACCGAAAATCTGAGACACATTACCTCTGTTAATTTCGTCTATTATCAAGACGAAAGGTTTTCCATTTATGTTTTTGTAATCTGATTTTGTCAATGAATTAACTACCTCTTTCTTCTCATCAAATGTATATGTCCTGTTTTCTCTAATAATAGGACCAGTTGGTTTTATTTTCCTGATAGCATTTAAAACTGACCAGTATGCAGAAGAATTGCTGCCGCCTATGATTGCCCGGAATTGGTTGTTTATATTATTCAAATCTTCCAAATCAGCTATTGATGATTGCAATTTGTTGAGTCTGGCTTTTGAGACAGTATATGTTCTAGTGCCTTCATGATGTTTTATGATAATATTGTTCTGCTGGGAAATGTTTTCAACCATTACAGTGCCACCAGCTTTTGTTTCCAATTTCACTTGCTGACCGTTAAGAAGCCTTTCCTCAATGTCTTCAACGAATTTGTCATATAGAATCGAAAAATCTAAAACCTGTTTTGTTGTGTTATCATCTCTTAGCTGAGCAATTGCGAAGGATGCTTCAACGCACAGTATTCTAAATACTCCTAACTCTATTCTATACACAACCGGGTCACCCTCTTTTTCCGGTTCAATAGGCTTAATTCCCTCAACAAAGTCTTCATAGCTCATACTCTGATGAAAAGTGGTAAATGCAATTTGACCCTCTTTCATTTTAAGATCAAATAAATCCTTTATCTCTTGCCTTGATTTGCCATCAATGTTTTCTCCTAAAATTTCCAATGCTTTATTGATTGTGTTATAGGTTTTCCCAGTCCCAGGAGGCCCATATAGTATTACATTTTTAGGAAAATAATCTGTTGAGAGTACGGTTGTTTTAGAGGGCTGATCTGAAGGTAATACCTTACCACTTTTGAGAGCTTTTCTTTTAGCTTGCCTCATATATGCGCCTGCCCTTTCCTCAACAAACCTTTCATCTGTAATATTTTTCTTGACTTTATATATGTTTCTGAAAGACTCCAAGATACTTTCCTCGTTGGCATTTTCTCTTAACAAACGGTCAGCAAGATCTTCATTTGATTCAGATCTACCATGTTTTTTAGATGAAGCTACTGGATTGAGCTTTACTTTGAACGCAAAGAAATCCAGTGTTCCTAACTGAGATTCCCCTGTAACTTTCTTTAATTCAGAAAAATCATCAATACATGAACTATATTTCCTATCCATTCCAAACCATTGAAGCAGATCATTATGAGAATTGTTAATTATTGGAAATAGGTCAGGTTTAATATAATGTAACCAAGGGGAATAGATACCCTGTTTTAATTCAGGTATGTTTAAATCATCAAAATTATCAGTGAGATTTTTTGCCTGTGTAATTGTTAGGATCTTGAATGCTTCTTTCAAAAATATTTTAACATTACTTAATTGTGTTGGAGACAATACTCTTATTGCTGCTTTCCCCGCACCAGTATAACCTGTATAGCCCAATTGATTCTTTTTTTGTAAGATAGACTCACGTTTATTTTTGTCAGGAATATTAAGAGACAGGTATTTTATAAAACTTTCAGGAGAAGTATCAGCCTTTAGCATTTGGATAAGACCTGTGAGATGGCCGTTTGTTAAGGGTTCATTCCTGAGAGTCTCTTCTATGATTTCTTTTGCAATTACAGTAAATTCTGATTGCTTAATTCTGAATGCATAGTCTTCTGATTTCTTAAACTCTTCAAATAAAGCAATGAATTCCGGAATTTTTAGCTTATTCATACTTTTGAATTTAATTTAGAATGGCTCGATATTTTTGGGACAATAGATAGTATTTTGTAATATATTTCAGTTTTTCGAATTCAGTTTTAACATTATCTCTCTGAAACTTTCAAGCCCGGCTTCAAGGTTTTCTATAATTTCAGCTGCTAAGACATCAGGATCAGGAAGATTATCCAGATCGGCGAGGGATTTGTCTTTTAGCCATGTTATATCTAAACTGGTTTTATCCCTGGCAATTATTTCTTCGTATGTGAATTTTCTCCAGCGGCCTTCTGGATTAGTTTCTTCATTAAATAACTCTACCCTTTTATGCCGGTTTGCAGGATTGTAAGAGATAATAAAATCTTTAAGATCATCAAGTTTTAAAGGATTTTTCTTAAGTGTATGATGAATGTTAGTCCTATAATCATAAACCCAAATCTCTTTTGTCCATGGGGTTTTACTGGCTTCTTTATTATCGAAGAAGATGACATTTGCTTTTACACCCTGAGCATAGAAAATGCCTGTTGGTAAACGAAGAATTGTATGCAGGTCCGTTGTTTCCATTAGTTTCTTACGGACCGTTTCGCCTGCTCCACCTTCAAACAGAACATTATCAGGTACCACAACCGCTGCCATTCCGGTCGTTTTAAGCATTGTTCTGATATGCTGCACAAAGTTTAATTGCTTATTGCTCGTGGTTGCCCAGAAATCCTGACGGTTATATGTTAAATCATCCTTTTCCTGCTCGCCCTCATCGTTTGTAAAGGTTTGGGAGCTCTTTTTTCCGAATGGGGGATTTGCTAATACATAATCGTAAGTAATTGGAGAGGCTGCAATTAAAGCATCGGCAGGAGATATGAAATTATCGCTGTCGATATCTCCGATGTTGTGTAAGAACAGATTCATTAATGCAAGCCTTCTAGTTCCAGCAACTATCTCATTTCCATAGAATGTCTGAAGCTTAATAAATTTGTTTTGGTCTTTATCGAGTTTGTTATTTGAGACGAGGTAATCATACGCAGCAAGGAAAAAGCCACCGGTACCACATGCCGGGTCGGCAATTGTTTTCATCGGCACAGGCTGAACACACTCAACCATTGCTCTGATCAAAGCACGAGGAGTAAAATACTGACCTGCTCCACTTTTTACGTCTTCGGCATTTTTCTCGAGCAAGCCTTCATAAATATCGCCTTTAACATCGGCACCCATAACAAGCCAGTTTTCGCTGCCAATCATATCAATTACCTTGGCGAGCATGGCGGGGTCTTGGATTTTGTTCTGGCTCTTTGTGAAGATCTGCCCAAGTATTCCTTTTTGAGTGCTAAGTTCGCGTAGGAGAGTAACATAATGTAATTCCAGCTCTGCACCTTTTTTGGAAATCAGACTTTCCCAATTATTTAACTTAGGGATATTAAGCTGGCGATTATAAGGAGGCCTGCTGTATTCATCAGCCATTTTCAAAAAGAGCAAGTATGTGAGTTGCTCGAGATAGTCTCCATAACCTACCCCAACATCACGAAGGGGATTGCAGAAGGACCATACTTTACTTACTATACTGGAGGTGTTCAAGATTTACGAATATTGAATTAGTTTCCCCTCAAATGCTTTTTTCAAAATGCTTTGCCTCAATGATTCAGATTGTTGAAGACTTTGATTAATAGTTTCTTCTATTTTATCGCAAACGGTTAGTTTGCTTTCTAGTTCAGTAACAATATGTTTTTGTTCTTCTAGGGAACACAGAGGAAATTCTATTTGCTTAATTCTTTCCTGACCAATATTTCTCATGGATTCCTGATTTCCAGTGGACAACCTTTGGATTTCATTCCTCCCTTTTTTGCTCTTTAAATAATAAAGTATATAGCTTTTTAAAATATTGGATTTAAATATAAATCTCAATGTTTTATCGCTCAACATTAACCTTCTTTCGATATTGTTTACCAATACTACAGCGCCAATTAAATCAAGTGTATTCGCTCTGCTAAAAAGGAAGTCATTTTTTTTTACAAGATATGCCTCATTTATTCTATCTTTTTCTATAACTGTTTTGCTTTCAATTTCATTAAAGATCTGCCAAGTAACTGCACTCACTTTTAGTACTCCTACTTCATTTAGATTTGGCGTTCTTTCCTCGCATTTAAAACTCTTTCCTGCTTCAATTTTATCCAAAACTGACCCTAATTTTACACTTTCCCACCCATTTGGCAATAATCCATTTACATTTCTATGGGTCAATTTTCCTTCATAAGCCCATTTCAACAAACTCTGCCGGTAAATTTTTAATTGCTGTAGAGCTAAAAGAAGTTGTTGTTTCCCGTTTTCCAGATCGCTGAGAAGCTCTTCGATTTTGGAGACGATGGATTGCTGTTCTTGGATTGGAGGTATGGGCAAATAATAATTCCATAAAATATTTGGGTCAACATGTGGTATACCTACTCCTTTTGCTCTGGTATTAATCTCTATATATTTTGACTGCAAAAAATAGTAAGCATAGTTTGTATTAATATCCGGGAATTTGAGTTTCACC
>JANXXP010000244.1 GCA_025350595.1 Bacteroidota bacterium | reverse complement strand
GGTAACTGGCGTATAGCTGAGAAAATGTTACCTGACAGCGAGTTGGTACCAGTATTCAGACCATAATAATCATTCTTTGTAACTGCAATACTTGATCCGAGGGTAAGCCATTTTGCTACTTTCTGATCAGCGTTTCCTCTGAAAGAGTAACGTTCCAGTTTATTAGGAATAGTTACACCTTCCTGGGATGTATATCCTACTGAAAAGTAGTAGGTTGATTTTTCATTACTTCCTGAAAATGAGAGGTTATGATCCTGCTGTTTTGCATTTGTTCTCAGAACAGCTTTTTGCCAGTCAGTATCAAATACTCTTCCTGGGTAAGCAGCTCCGTCATTTGATGCCCAGTTGGAGAGTCCTCTGTTTGATCTTTTTTCATTAGAAATAGCTACAAAATCATTTGCTTTTAAAAGATCAAAAAGCTTTACCGGTGACGCAACACCAAAATAGTTGTTATAGTTAACATGGAATTTTCCACCTGAACCACGTTTAGTAGTAATAAGTATAACTCCGTTTGCTGCTCTTGAACCGTAGATAGCAGTTCCCGAACCGTCTTTTAGAATTTCCATTGATTCAATATCGGCAGGGTTTATATCACCAAGAGCATTTGTGCTTGCAGCACCACCCTGATCTCCTGTAAATATTGGAACTCCATCAACAACAACCAGTGGATAGGTACCGGAAGAAATAGATCCAACGCCCCTTATCCTGAGCCTTGGAACTTCACCAAGAACCCCGGTTTGTGTAGTTACCTGGACACCTGCTGAACGTCCCGCCAGCTGTCCGTCAAAACTTGGAGTAGCGAGATTGGAAAGAGCAGCACCCGGCACAGTTGAAATTGATCCGGTTACTTCCCTTTTCTTCTGGACACCATATCCAACCACAACAACTTCATCAACTTTATATATATCCTGTACGAGGACAACATCAATTTTTGTTTTGCCTTCTATTGCAACTTCTTGTGCACGGAAGCCAATAAAACTAAAAAGGAGTGTTTGGGTATTAGCCGGCACTGCAATAGTATATTTTCCATCAGCGCCAGTAATCATACCAAGAGTTGTTCCTTTAACTGTGACGGAAACTCCGGGTATTGCAAGATTATCTTCGGAACTGGTAACAGTCCCGGAAATTTGCACTGTCTGGGCCATAACAAGAGAACCTGTTATGAGTAACAGTGAAAAAAACATAAGGATTCGTTTCATAAAATCAAGTTTAGGTTTATAGGTAATATTCGCGTCGCTAATATATTTATTTATTTCATATGACAAGAATCATAGTTAAATTTTTTTAACACATGATCTTAACATTTAAAGTATTTTTAACTTTTCATTTATAATTTCAAGAATTTCCTCTTCAGATGCTGTTGTTTTGACTTCCAGAGCTTCACCTCTTGTAATAATTGAGATGGCAAAATCTTTATCCTGCAGCCCGGAAGCGTTGATCTTAACATTCAGAAATGCTCCTTTAACGCATGATCTTATTGCTAATGCACCCACTCCGGCATCTGTTATTGAATTAGGGTTTCCTTTTTCAGCCATTTCCTTTAGAAGTTCGAAGCCTGAAAAGGCAGTTTCCATTACTTTAAAAGGAACTATTATTGCATTCTTTGTGGCTTCCTGAATAACAGAATTCCTAAGCTGTTTTTCTTCTTCTGATCTTTTTGGCAAGGCAAAGGCTTCCATAATACGATTAAAGGCTATCGTATCTTCATCCACCAGATGTAAAAGGGTGTTCTGAATTGCTTTTCCTTTTTCAGCCAGGTTGGAAAATTCCTGCCACCTGTCGTCCCATCCTCTTTTGTGACTCGATAGATTGGCTACCATTGTACCCAGAGCAACTCCCAAAGCACCCATATATGCCGAGATTGAGCCTCCGCCAGGAGCAGGTGATTCTGAAGCAGTTTCGTTCATGAACTCTTTGAGACTCATGGCAATGAGTCTTTCCTGTTTAGCGTTTGTTCCCATAACATACTCAATTATCTTCTCTTCAGGTTTGAATAGATGAATATCGCTAAGCCCCATTGAGCGAATAGCTATTTTTATGAGCTCCGCATCGGAGACTCCCGATGAACGCTGTTGTTTTGCAAGAAAATACCGACCTGCATCAAGCAATGACTTTAGTGGAATAAGTCCGACCAGTTCTGAACCGGTAACGCGTACCCCTCTGGCATCAGCCTTCCTGCATACTTCGTCAAAAGCAACATGTACAGGTGTGACAGCTATATTGGTAAGATTCATAGAAATCTGCGAAATTCCGTATTCCTCTATATACCAACCTATTGCTTTAACTGATTTCAGCGACCCCGGGATCATTATTGTTTCTCCTTTTTCATCCTTAAGGATTTTTCCATTAACAGAATCGTCTTCCCTTTTAGGTCTTCCCTTTTCTCTTACATCATATGCGATTGAATTGGCACGTCGGGTGGAAGTAGTATTAAGGTTGACATTAAATGCAACAAGGAAGTCTCTGGCTCCAACTGCTGTTGCACCTGACCTCTCATTATGAATCGCCGGACCGAAATCGGGCTTCCAGAGTGGGTCAGAAAGTTTTTTCTTCAGACCTTCATATTCACCCGATCTGCAGCTTGCCAGGTTTTTTCTGTTGTCAGTAAAAGCCGCATTCTCATAGCAATACACTGGAATTCCCAGTTCATTCCCTATCTTTTCAGCAACCTTTCTGGCAATAGTAACTGTCTCTTCCATCGTAATTCCGGAGACAGGTATAAACGGACAAACATCTGTAGCTCCCATACGCGGATGAGCCCCGTGGTGTTTTGACATATCAATCAATTCGGAAGCTTTCTTAACTGAAAGGAAAGCAGCCTCAGAGACTGCTTCGGGACTCCCCACAAATGTTACAACTGTTCTGTTTGTGTCTTTACCCGGATCAACATCTAGTAATTTAACACCTTCAACAGATTCAATAACATCGGTAATCTGTTTAATTATTCCCATATCCCTTCCTTCGCTGAAATTCGGAACACATTCTATTATTTTCTTTTCCATATAAATTAAAGTAGTTTCGATTTTTCTCTGTGAATCTCTGTGAATTCTCCGTGCAACTCTGTGTAAATTCTTGATATTATTTTAGATGACACCCTTTCCTTTCCAGCTATGGCTGGATGATTGTTCCTACTCCTTCCAACCTGGAGGAATGTCTGCCCGGCTTCGGCGGGGGTCGGGAAGGGGGGAATCCAACCTGGCGATATTAATTATTTTTGTTAATTATTTTACCTTTCAATATAACTTTATCTATCAAATCACTTCCAAATGCATACGGCATAAACTCGTAAGAAGGAATCTCTTTTGTAATAAATACATTTGCAACTTTACCTCTGGCTATTGATCCGTGTGTTTCAGACAACCCCATCGCATAAGCTGAGTTTATTGTTACCGCATTAATGACCTCTTCGGGAAGCATTTTTAGTTTAATACAACCTAACGACATAATAAGCTTCATGTTACCGGATGGAGAAGAGCCTGGGTTAAAATCTGATGCAAGGGCAATGGGTAGTCCTGCATCGATCATTTTTCTAAGCGGTGGATCTGCCATGCCCAGAAAAAATGCTGCACCAGGGAGGAGGGTAGGCATTGTATCAGAATTCAGAAGCGCTTCAATTTCTTCATCACCAGTATATTCGAGATGATCAACAGAAAGGGCATTATACCTGACTCCTGTCTGTATACCTCCTGAAAAACCAAGCTCATTTGCATGGATCTTAGGGGTTAGTCCGTATTTCATTCCTGCCATAAGGATCCTTTCGGTATCCTCGACAGTAAAGAAGCCATGATCGCAAAATACATCTATATAATCGGCTAACTCCTCTGAAGCGACTACCGGGATCATTTCATTAATAATTAGGTCAACGTATTCTTCCCTGTTATTTCTAAACTCTTCAGGGACAGCATGAGCTCCCAGAAAGGTAGCTTTCACTTCTATAGGGGATGTATCTTTGATTCTCTTTATAACCCTTAACATCTTAACTTCATCCTGAAGATTTAGTCCATAACCACTTTTGATCTCAACGGCTCCGGTTCCCTGACTTATTATTTCACGTACCCTGGTCATTGATTGTGCAAATAATTCATCTTCTGTTGTTTTGTGAAGTTTTTTAGCCGAGTTAAGGATCCCTCCCCCTCTTTTAGCTATTTCCTCGTAAGATAAGCCACGAATCTTGTCTGTATATTCAATCTCGCGGCTGCCCGCATAAACAAGATGTGTATGAGAATCACAGAAAGAAGGAAAAACAAATTTTCCAAAAGCATCAATAACAAGTATCCGCGGATTCTGAGCCAGAATTTTGTTGATTCCGGAATCATTCATCCTCCCGAAATCGTGAATTAACCCATCGCTTATAAAAAGATATGCTTCATCAATAACGTTTAGATCAGACATTTCTTTTCCACACACTTTTATCCTTGTAACATCCTCTGTCTGAATCAGGCATTTTATGTTTTTAATGAGTATTCCTGTAGGCATTTAGTCGTATAATTATGGTTCTAAGGTAGCAAATATTAAAAAAAGAGGCGGTTATTTCCATTTTTATTTATCTTTAACGCAATGAACCAAAACCTTAAACCATGAAAAAAGCCTTATTAGTATTTCTTGTTTTGCTATTGGGTATCTCTGTTTCAGCCCAGGTTAAGCCCGATTCTGTACCAAAGAAGAAGGTAAAAACCGGATGGAAGTTCGGTGGAGCTCTTCCTGCTACTACTTATGATTCGGATCTCGGACTTCAATACGGAGCTCTGGCAACTTTTTATAATTACGGAAACCCAAGTGTATATCCAAAATATCTTGACTATATATATACTGAAGTATCCAGATATACAAAAGGAAGCGGAATATACCGGATAATGTACGAATCAAATCATCTGATCAAAGGAGTAGAATCAGTCAGCGACCTGAGTTATCTACCGGACAAGGCAAATAATTTTTTTGGTTTTAATGGCTATGAATCTGTCTATAATAAGGATTGGATAAACGACAAACTGAAAAGTACTCCGGATGGCCCTTACAGAACCAGAATGTTTTATGCAATGGAGAGGAATCAGTTCAGATTCAAAAATGACTTTCAGGGAAAACTTTCAGGTGATCATATAAAATGGAGTGCCGGTTTTGCTTTTCAGGATTTTACCATCAGTCAGGTTGATGTTGCCAAACTCAATAAAGGCAGTAAAAATCCGCTTCCGACAAATGATGCTGAGCCTGGTCTGTTTAAGAGATATCAGGATCTTGATTTGATCTCGAGCAATGAAGCTAACGGTGGTTGGGTAAATACTTTAAAAGTCGGGTTAACCTGGGACAGTCGTGATAACAGGCCGAATCCTATGAAGGGGCTTTGGGATGAAATTGGGATTGAAGTAGCTCCCAAGTTTCTGGGGAAAGATTGGGGATTTTCAAGATTCTATATCACTCACAGACAATACTTTACATTAATTGATAAAAATCTTTCTCTCGTCTACCGTTTAGGATTTCAAACTAAATTATCAGGAGATGTTCCTTTTTTCTATGAGTCACAGGTAATTACTTCCAGACTTACCGGAGCAAATTCAGAAGGACTTGGCGGATCAAAGACACTAAGAGGAGTTCAGAGAAACAGGGTTATTGGAGATGGTTTCTTCATGGGAAACGTTGAACTCCGCTGGAAACCTTTATATTTTAGATTCTTAAAGCAGGATTGCTACCTGGGACTTAATGGATTCTATGATTTCGGAAGGGTAACAAAAAATATTGACCTTAATAAAAATCAGCCAGTTAATCTTGAAACACACTTTAATTATTTATATAATTCAGATGGTCAAACGGAGAACTTTTCAGATTACTTCAAACCAGGTACAGAAAAATTTCATTCCAGCGTTGGAACCAGCATTATGATTGCAATGAATCAGAACTTCATAGTTGCAATTGATATCGGAAAAGCTTTAAATGAACAGGATGGTAATATCGGATTCTCAATCGGATTGAATTACCTGTTTTAGGAAATAAAAAAATATAATGTGTTATGATATAGGGAACGGTTGCGACCGTTCCCTTCATTTTTTATGGAGTTAAAATCCTTTCAGAAAATACGCCAGTGCAACGCCAAAATAGTTTCCGAGGATATATCCTATTATACCACCGGTAATTCCTGTTACTATCACATCTTTATTCTTTAAAGCATTTGCAACAAGAGGAACAAATGGCGGCGAGAATATAAACGCAGTTGCAGTAATCAGGAAATTATCAGCATCAATTCTGAAGATTTTTGCAAGAATAAGATGTAGTATTAGTGACCCGAAATAGCACCAGGTAATAAACAGGATAAGATTCAGCATTCCAATACCGAACATTGCCTTAAGATCTGCCATCGATGCTATAGTAAGTGAAAATACCAGAATCAGGTACATTCCCAACTGAAAGGTCTTTTCAATTTTGTTTATCGATTTTATCATTGAAGCAAGAATAGCAAGAGTTGTTATTGAAAGTATTACAACTACCATCTGAGGGATCATTGGTAACAACAGACTAATTCCTCCCGAAATTGCAAAAATTACCACTGAAATACCAAGTGCTTTCAAAAGAGGAAGAATTGTTTTCTTATTCAGCATTCCAGAGAAATCATCCAGGTTGTCTGTTTCTTTTGCAATAATACTGGCTTCTACTGATATGCCTTTTTCTTCTGTAAATTTAGGAAGTATAAATCTGAATATACGGGGTGCAATTGTTATGAAGAAAACAACAAGCCCCGCACCAATAACCATATCATAGGTACTCACTATGACAAACAGGTTAGGATCGACATTGAGAGCCATTTTTATAGCTACAAAGTTTGGAGTTCCCCCGGTATAGATACCTTCAAACATTCCTGCAAGTTTCCAGCTGTCAGGTATGGAATCTTTCCAGATAAAAAATCCGGCTGTCACCATTATTAACCCTGCAATAATTGCCAGCGCTACTGAGATAAACCCTTTTTTTGCATATTTAAGCCATCTCTTCAGGTTAAGTGAGAAAAGTAAAAGTGGGAAAGCAAGTGGAATTACAACTGAAGGTATAAGATCCTGAACATTTCCTATTTGATTGACAAACCTGTCTTCAACCGGAATAATTCCTTTACTTATTAAACTTTCGATCTCTGTTTTAGGAAGAGCTGCACGGCCTTGTAATGAAAGTTTATACTGATGACTACCTTGAGGAAATATACCGACAGTGCCGATAAGCAGTCCAAACAGATATGCAAAAACGATGGTTCCAAGTTTCTGCAGAATTGACCATTTCTGGCAGAAGTAGATGATTATCAGCGGAAATGTGAAGTAAAAGATGACCAGAAGTATAATCTTAATCATGCATTAACGATTAGGTAGGGTCCAAATATAAAAAAAGCGACTTACCAAATGGCAAGTCGCTTGTAAAATAGGTGTTTATACTTATTTACTTCGGTAACTTAGTTTGTTTTTGTATCTTCTTGACTTCATCTGCACAGTCACACTCCTCAAAACTCTTCTGATATTGTTCGATTGCTCTGAGGCTCATCCCCATGCTTGAAAATCCTCCATCATGATAAAGATTCTGCATGGTAACCTTCCTGGTAAGATCAGAAAAGAGTGCAACACAGTAGTCAGCACACTCAGCAGCTGTGGCATTTCCAAGAGGAGACATCCTTTCAGAGAAATCCAGCAGCGAATCCATACCATGTACACCACTTCCTGCAGTTGTAGGAGTAGGAGACTGGGAAACTGTGTTGATTCTCACTCTTCTATCGCGGCCATATATATATCCGAAGCTTCGGGCTATTGACTCAAGCAGAGCTTTGGCATCACCCATGTCATTATATCCGGTCAGAGTCCTTTGGGCTGCAACATATGAAAGTGCAACAACTGAGCCCCACTCCTTTAGAGCGTCCAACTTATATGCTGTCTGTAAAACCCGGTGAAAACTCAAAGCAGAGATATCAAAAGTCTTGAGCATATTATCGTAACTTGTCTGCTCATAAGGTATATCCTTTCTCACGTTAGGCGACATACCAATAGAATGGAGCATAAAATCGAATTTACCTCCAAAGATTTTCATGCTTTCAGCAATCAGGTTTTCAATTTCATCCATTTTTGTTGCATCAGCAGGAATAACCTGAGATCCGGTTATTTTTGCCAGTTCACTGATTGTCCCAAGCCTCATAGCCACAGGTGAATTTGTAAGAACAAGCTCTGCGCCCTGTTCCCAGGCTTTCAGAGCGACATTCCATGCAATAGACTTTTCATTCAGGGCACCAAAAATAATCCCTTTCTTTCCTTTTAATAATCCTTCTTTCATTCTTATTGTATTAATAATCAATTAATTGCGGCCTTTAATAACTCACGTGCATTCTTCATAGCCGTCTCTGTAACTTCACTGCCACTTAATAGTCTGGCCAGCTCAAGTATTCTTTCATCAGGTGATAACAACTTAACACGGGTAAATGTTGAGTCTTCTGTATCATCTTTATAAACATGATAGTGTTTTGTCCCCTGCGAGGCGACCTGTGGAAGATGTGTTATGTTGATGACCTGCATGTATTTACCCATACCTGCAAGTATCTGTCCAACTTTATCAGCAACTTCTCCTGATACTCCGGAGTCAATCTCATCGAAGATTATAGTAGGCAGATTATTGTTTTTGGTAAGGAGCGACTTAAGGCTAAGCATTACTCTGGAAAGTTCTCCTCCTGATGCAATCTTTGCCAGATTTTCCGGTGCTATCTGCTTATTGGCAGAGAATAAGAAATCGGCCTGATCAATACCGCTAGGAGTGAAGTCCTGTAATTGTGAAAGTGATATTCGGAATTTTGCATTTGGCATTCCTAACTGCTTCAGTAATTCAGTAATTTTTAATTCAATATCAGGTATAACTTTTAACCTCATATCCGATATCTCATTGGAAACCCTTCCAAGTGTTTTAATCTCATTTTCAATAAGGGTTTCCAACTCTGCGAGTCTCTCATCGCTTGATATAATCGATTTTATAAGATTGCTGATTTCTTCTTTAATTACAATAAGTTCGTTAAGATTATGAGCACGATGTTTTTGAATCAATGAATAGATAAGATCGAGCCTGTTGTTTACTATGGTAAGTCGCTGAGGATCGGCTTCTATTGCTGAAGAAAGTTTATCAATCTCATAAGCCAGATCGTCCAGTTCAATTATTGAGGATTCTGTACGCGACAGAAGACTCTCCCCATCAGGCAGGAATGCTTTTATTTTTGAAAGGTTAATTTTAACTTCCCTGAGCATCGATAATATTGAGATCCCGTCTGCTGAAAAGAGATTAGATGATCCGGTTAAAGCCAGTTTTATTTCTTCGGAATGACTCAGGATTTCCTGTTCAGTTTCAAGTTCCTCCTGTTCTCCCTGCGTCAGTTTTGCTTCATCGAGTTGTTTCAGCTGAAACTGGTAATATTCAAGATCGGCTTTATTCTTCTCAGCCTTTTCCTTTACACCGGTAAACTCTTTTTTTAGTCTTTTGTAATTAGAATATGATATTATGTATTCACCTTTTAATCTGGTTGTCCCCGCGAAGGAATCGATTAAGCTTAGCTGAAATGAATTATCGTTAAGCATCAGAGTCTGATGCTGTGAATGAATATCAATCAGCTTTTCCCCAAGTTCCTTAAGTATATTTACTGTTACAGGTGTATCATTTATAAATGCACGTGATTTGCCTGCAGGGTTTATCTCCCTTCTTAAGGTAGTAACATGTTCGTAATCAAGCTCATTTGCGATATAGAATTCATTCAGATCATAATCATCAATCCTGAAAGTTCCTTCGACAATACATTTTTCATTTTTATCAAGAAGTACTGATGTATCAGCTCTCGTACCAAGAATTAGGGAAAGAGCACCCAGCAGAATTGATTTGCCCGCCCCGGTTTCTCCTGTGATGATAGTCAGGCCGTTTTCGAAGTCTACATCCAGTTCCTTTATAAGTGCATAGTTCTGAACGAATAGTTTTATTAGCATAACCGGGTATTATGGGGTCGTGGTATTTATTTTTTCATATTTTGCCTTGTTTGCAGGGTCTATCTCTGTAAGTATTTGCACAACACGGCTTTTTTCTTCAGGAAAGGCTTCAGAAAAAATATTGATAAGCTCATCTGACTTTGATTCCATCACAACCTGAAGGTAATACATAAAGGGATCAGGTTTTTTTCTGTAGACTTCCTGGATGAGTCTAAGGCTCTCAGCCATGCTTGTACGTGCTTCCGAAATGCGGGACTCCATTTTGTCGAGGCCATTGATATCATAATCATAAATAAACTGTCTCACACCCTCATACTCTTTGTCGAGAATATTTTTTACAAGCCAGTACCGGTTTCTGTTTCTGGAAGCATCATAAGGTTTCCATCCTGGCTCAGGCGCATTTTGAGCATTGGTCACTATTTTTTCAGCTATCTGAAAGAATTCAGTTCCTCCAAGAGGCGAGAATGAATCATAATCAACCCCGAGAATAATATAGGTATAGTACGAAAGTACAGAAATCAGGTTCGATTTATGAGTATTGGGATCAAATTCCAGTGGTTGAAATTCAACATACCTGAACTGAAAGTTGTTGTCTATAAAATTGAGTATAGTAGATTTATAAGTGGTATTGAATACGGGTCGGCTCAACTGGACCTGAATCGTTCCCTTGAATTCATCAGCTGAGATCTGGTCATTTAGGTTAATCAGAATACTGCAATCGATTCGCTCAGCATAACTGAAAACATGGTTTGTCCAGACTGTATTGTTCATAAACTCATAAATATCCTTCTGCATCGACTCAAAGACCTGCCGGTTTGATCCCTGGATGCGCTGGGCCGAGATCTGAACATTACAATTCAGTTCCTGTGAATTAATTTTACCTGTCAGTAAAACCAATAAGATTATCAGATAATATACAGGAAAGCGCAATATCTTCATTCTTATAAATTATTGAATCATTGAAACAATTTTATCGAGAATATCCCTTGCAGCTTCTTCTTTGGATTTTAACTCAAATTTATCAATATTATTGAACTTGTCAATTATTGTTATCTTGTTTGTCTCGTGGCCAAAACCTGCACCGCTTTCCTGAAGGGAATTCAAAACTATCAAATCAAGGTTTTTTCTGTATAGTTTCCCTTTGGCATTCTCAATTTCATTGTCAGTTTCAAGAGCAAAGCCGGCAAGAATCTGAGATTGATTTTTTGTTCTGCCAAGAGTTTCGGCAATATCAGTTGTTGGTTTAAGTTTTAGTAGTAATTCGCTGCCATCTTTTTTAATCTTTTTTCCTTTAATTTCTTCAGGAGTAAAATCAGCTACAGCAGCGGATAATATTGCTATGTCACATCCGGTAAATCTAGAAATGCATTCAGTCGCCATCGACTCAGCAGTTGTGACATCAATTACATTAATGGAAGTGTTCTGAAGGGTAATATTTACAGGGCCAAGTACAAGTTCAACCTTAGCTCCATACTCAGCAGCTGCGTTGGCCAGGGCGATTCCCATTTTCCCTGATGAATAGTTGCTTATAAATCTGACAGGGTCAATAGGTTCCCGGGTAGGTCCTGCATTAATCAGAACACTTTTCCCTTTCAGAGGTTTATAGCTTTTTTTTTTTGCAAAGAAGCTTTTTATCTCCTTTACTATCTCTTCCGGTTCTGCCATCCGTCCTTTGCCTGAAAGTCCGCTTGCAAGTTCACCGCTTGAAGGTTCCAGAATTGAGTTCCCAAAAGCTTTGAGTGTCTCTATATTGATAGTTGTAGCCGGATGTTTTAACATGTCCATATCCATTGAAGGGGCAACAAAAACAGGGCAACGTACGGATAAATAAGTTGTAAGTAAAAGATTATCAGCTATTCCTGTAGCCATTTTTGCAATAGAATTTGCAGTTGCAGGAGCAATAAGATAGAGATCGGCCCATAATCCCAGATCAACATGGCTGTTCCAGTCACCATTTCCCGGATCGAAAAACTCTGTGAGGACAGGATTTTTTGATAATGTTGCAAGTGTGAGAGGAGTGATGAATTCTTTGGCGTGAGTCGTCATGAGAACTTTCACTTCAGCCCCCTCCTTAACAAGCAACCGGATGATAGTTGCAGTTTTATAAGCTGCAATACCTCCGGTCACTCCGATAAGTATGTGTTTGCCTTTCATCATAGTAAGGCTGTATATTACTTCGGTTTGGCAGCAGTTTCAGGGTTTCTGTAGAATATTTTACCTTCTTCAAGTTCCTGCAATGCAATAAGCGTAGGTTTTGGAAGTCTTTCGTAAAATTTCGATATCTCAATTTGTTCACGGTTCTCAAAAACCTCTTCGAGGTTATCGCTGTAAGAAGCAAACTCTTCGAGTTTTTTATTAAGCTCCTGTTTCATCTCAACAGAAATCTGATTTGATCTTCTCGATACAACGATTACTGTTTCATAAATATTTCCGGTACCCTGTGTCATTAGGTCCAGATTACGTGTAACAGTTGTTACTGGTGCGGCTGATTTTCTGTAATCCATATATTTATTGATTATTTTACTCCACTGTCAGGAATTCCTGCTTTAAGATATTTGTTTGTTTTCTGATAGATATTGTTTACGTCTCTTGAATAGGTGCTTTTTGGATACTCCTCCATGAATGAATAGTAATCGTCAAGTGTCTCCTGAAACCTCTCTTTTTGTTTTTGCGGCAGACTGAGGTCGGCATACATATAGAGTGATCTTAGTTTAAGAAACATCATTTCTTCCCTGTATTTTGTGTCGGCATATTCTTTAAGACTATTATTTAAGGCAACAACCGCCGCTTTATATTGTTTCATATCGTAATAGAGTTTTGCACTCAGATATGATTTATCTACAAGCTTCTCCTGAAGTTCCTTAATCAGTTTATTAGCCTCCTCAACTTTTGGACTGGCCGGAAATCTGTTAGTGAAAATTTTAAATCCCTCGATTGCATTTTTTGTATTTTCCTGATCAAGCTCTGAACGGGGGGCGATATTATAATCGCACATTGCTGCCATGAAGTTGGCCTCCTCTGCATGTTTTCCAAAGGGGAAATTTTCGATGAATGACTTATAATAGCTCCCTGCCATGAAGTAATCCCTCATTCCGAAATAGGCCTTGGCGTTCATCCAGTTAAGCTCTTCAGCCTCTTCTGTAGCTCTGAACCTTGGAAGTATCTGAGCGAGAAGTTCAGTTGTTTTAACATACTGACCAGCATCGTAGTACTCTTTTGCTTTTGCTTTTTTAAGATCGAAATCGGTACTCTTAAGAAGCTTCTCATACTGACCGCATGAGCTAGCCAACATCAAAATTATCAGGACTATATATAATCTAAACCTCATATAAAAAATTGTTGCGCAAAATTAGGAAAAAAAATTCATTTATGGCATAAAAACGTAATTATTATGGTTTTATTATATCAAAGCACAGGGCTCAGGGCTCAGAGCAGCCACCCTTAGCTCTGTGCCCCGTGCTCCGTGCCTTTTAATAAGCTTGACCGCAAATTAGGTATAAATAGGTATTTTGATAAGCTGATTTTCCTTACTTTTGTGAAAATTTTTACGAAAGGGCAAGACAATGGATATTTTTGAAAGGATTAAGAAGAACAGGGGTTCAATAGGGCAGTACCAGACTATGGGTCATGGTTATTTTGCTTTCCCTAAACTGGAAGGTGAAATCGCTCCAAAGATGAAATTCAAAGGAAAAGAGGTTTTAACCTGGAGTCTTAATAACTACCTGGGACTCGCTAACAATCCTGAAATACGCAAGGTTGATACTGAAGCTACTGCGAAGTACGGATTGGCTTATCCAATGGGTGCAAGAATGATGTCGGGACAGACAAGCATGCATGAGAAATTTGAGCAAATGGCAGCAAAATTTACTCAAAAAGAAGATGCATACCTTCTCAACTTCGGCTACCAGGGAATGGTTTCAATTATTGATGCTCTGGTTGATCGTCATGATGTAATTGTTTACGATTCAGAATCGCATGCCTGTATTATGGATGGATTGAGGCTGCACATGGGAAAGAGATTTGTCTTCCCTCATAATGATATTGAAAGCTGTGAAAAACAATTACAAAGGGCTCAGAAGATAGTTGATGAAACTGGCGGGGGTATTCTGGTAATTACTGAAGGTGTTTTCGGTATGGCCGGTGACCTTGGTAAACTTGATAAAATTGCCGCTCTGAAGAAAAAGTATCAGTTCCGTTTTCTTGTTGATGATGCACATGGCTTTGGAACAATGGGCATCAATGGAAGGGGTACTGGTAATCATCTTGGCGCACAGAATGATATTGATATTTACTTTGCAACCTTTGCGAAATCGATGGCCGGTATAGGAGGTTTCGTGGCAAGTACAAAAGATGTAGTCAATTATTTAAGATATAACCTGCGCTCTCAGATCTATGCCAAATCGCTTCCAATGGCAATGACTATAGGCGCTATAAAAAGATTGGAATATATTCAGGCTCATCCTGAACTTCAGGAAAATCTCTGGACTATTGTCCGTGCACTACAAAAAGGATTGAGGGAAGCGGGATTGAATCTTGGAAAAACAGAATCTCCTGTAACTCCTGTATTTATGCAGAGCGGTGTTAACCAGGCAACTCAAATGATCTATGATTTAAGAGAGAATTATGCAATATTCTGCTCGGTTGTTATCTATCCTGTAGTGCCGAGAGATGTAGTTATGCTCCGTCTTATCCCAACAGCAGATCATACCATGGCAGATGTGGAATATACAGTTAACGCTTTCAAAGAAATTAAAAAGAAGGTTGATAATAATTTATATCCCGATAAAATGGCTGATTTCAGCTTATAAACCTTCCTTTCAATCTTCCTTTTTAGCCTGTTCCCAGATAACATTCATCTCGTCGAGGCTCATATCGTGAAGGGAAATGCCTTTTGTGAGTGTCTCTTTTTCAAGATAATTAAACCTCTTAATAAACTTACGGTTGGTTTTTTCAAGAGCTGCCTCAGGATCGATTCCATATAGCCGTGATGCGTTAATTATCGAAAACAATACATCCCCCAGTTCAGATTCAATTGCTTCTGTATCCCTATTTTCAATCTCATCCTTTAACTCATTTATTTCTTCAAGCACCTTGTCCCAAATCTGTTCACGCTTCTCCCAGTCAAATCCGACTCCTCTGACCTTTTCCTGGATCCTGTTGGCTTTTATTATTGCAGGCAGAGATGGAGGCACTCCTGATAGGACAGGTTTATAACCCTTATTCTCTTTTATTTTGAGTTGTTCCCAGTTTTCCTCAACCTGTGAAGCTCCTGTAACTTTAACATCACCAAATACATGAGGATGCCTGTAAATGAGTTTATTGTTGATTCCTTCGAGAACGTCAGCCATATCGAATATTCCTTTTTCTGACCCGATCTTAGCATAGAATACAATGTGCAGCATCAGATCTCCCAGTTCATTTCTGATACCATCATCTGTCCCTGAAGAAATCGCATCAGCCAATTCATAAGTTTCCTCAATTGTTAACTTTCTCAGGCTTTCGTTTGTCTGTTTCATGTCCCAGGGACATTTTAACCTGAGTTCATCTATTATATCTAATAGTCTGTTAAATTCATCCAGACTTTTTTTTCTGTCATTCATTGTATTAAAATATTTAGAACAGTTTGTTAGGAGATGAGGCTTTATGTGCAAGATCGACTCTCACCGCAGAGCCAACATCAATGCCAAGTAATTCTGAAACATCTGCTCCGTTTATAGAAATCTCCAGCAGATCAAGTGTGTTGAATCTTGCAAGCATTTCACCAACAGGAACATCATTATATTTAGTAGAAATCTGGTCAGTATAGTTCTTATTACTTTGAATAAGTATTCTGAATTGTTTGTTTTCAAAAACTCTGTAAAACACTTCTCTTGTAATATTTGATATCGCATTTCCGTATGAATCAATAAAGATGATGCTTCCTATTATTACATCTTTATCAATAGTTGCTCTTAACGGTACTCTTTCGTTTATGGCAGTTAAAGGTATTCCAAGCTCCGATGGTTTCTTTCCCAACATGATCGCTGCTGCAGTCTGTGCAAAAATCTCAAGTTCATCTGAAATTCCATGGTTGTCAATTTTAATTATTTCGTCAGGGTCTGAATTCAGGATAAGGTTAAAGATCCCGTTGTCGGTTCCGATAAAAAAATGCTCTTTTGCCCGAACAATAAGATGGTCTTCGTCTTTATGTGCCTCAGAATGAACACATATTATATGAACTGAACCTTTCGGGTAATTATTATATGTATTTCTTATTATAAATGAGGCATGTGAAATATTGAACGGAGGAATAGATCCGGCATTATCAATGATGATAGTTCCGGGACTCAGACTGCTGAGCTTTCCTTTAATGATTCCATAATAGATATCATCAGGGGTCCATTCTGTTGTTAATGTAATTACCGGCATACGAAAAAACTTATAACAAAGATAATCTTCTAAGGAAAAAATAACCTTACTTTGTAGTGTTCAATAATTTTATTTTTGAACTATTTTCCGATTTGCTGATTATGATAGGTAACCGGTGAAAAAGATCATTAATTTTTGTGAAGTTTAATGACAGAGATAATTATATTTCTTGAGGATATTGATCCTGTAGTCTTTTTCGGCACTAATAATTCGCTGCTTGATAAAATTCGTAGCTTCTTTCCAAAGATTAAAATACTTGCCAGGGGCAATGAGATAAAATGTATGGGTGAGGAAGCTGAAATTGCAGTTTTTGCCGAAAAATTCAATGAGCTTCTCGAATATTATCAAAAATTTCACAGGCTCGACGAACAGGATATTGAGAAATATTTTTTCGATGCTGAACACATGAAATCAGCATCGAATGGTGAATTTGAACAGGTAATCGTTTTTGGTACGAGTGGTAAACCTGTAAGAGCCAGAACAGTAAACCAGTTGCAACTTGTTAATGACTACAAAACGAATGATCTTATCTTTGCTGAAGGGCCTGCAGGCACCGGTAAAACATATACTGCTATTGCTTTGGCAGTAAGAGCATTAAAAGACAGAGAGGTTAAAAAGATAATACTCACACGACCGGCAGTTGAGGCAGGAGAAAGACTTGGCTTCCTTCCGGGTGACATGAAAGAGAAACTCGATCCGTACCTACAACCTTTATATGATGCACTTCATGATATGTTACCGGCTAAGAAACTTGAGACCTGGATTGAAGATGGAACTGTACAGATAGCTCCACTTGCATTTATGAGGGGAAGGACTCTGGAGAACGCATTTGTCATTCTTGATGAAGCACAGAATGCTACAATCAGTCAGCTTAAGATGTTTCTCACAAGGATGGGCGTGAGTTCAAAGTTTATAATTACCGGTGATACCACGCAGATTGATCTTCCCAGAAAAACTGATTCAGGACTTCTTCAGGCGATGTCTATACTTACAAATATTGATGGGATATCAATTATCAAATTCGACGAGAGTGATATTGTGCGACATAAACTTGTAAAGAGAATTGTAAGAGCATATGATAAAGTAGAAAAAGATAAATTAAAATGAAAATTTGATGCTTTTTAAGGCTTTGCGATCTTTGTGTAAATTCTTAGCGCTAGGAGGGGTAAAACAGGAAGAATGTGAAATTTAATACATAGTAATAGCATAATAATATGGCAAAGACAATTTTAAACTCAAATTACAAATTCCCTGGTCAGAAAAGTATTTATAACGGGAAAGTAAGAGACGTATATAACATAAACGATAAGTATCTCCTGATGATCGTTTCAGACAGAATCTCAGCCTTTGATGTGGTTCTTCCAAAGGGAATTCCTTATAAAGGTCAGGTTTTGAATCAGATAGCAGCAAAATTTCTAGATGCAACGAACGATATTGTCCCTAATTGGAAAATTGCCACACCTGATCCGACTGTTACATTTGGACATAAATGCGAACCATATCCTGTAGAGATGATCGTAAGGGCTTATTTGACAGGAAGTTCCTGGAGAACCTATAAATCAGGAGCCAGGGAGATTTGTGGGATAAAGATACCTGACGGGATGAAAGAACATCAGAGGTTCAAAACTCCCATTATTACGCCGACTACCAAAGCAGAGCAAGGTAAGCATGATGAAGATATATCGCGATCTGAAATAATAAAAAGCGGACTGATTTCTGAAAAAGAATATTTCCAGATAGAGAAATATACCCTGGAAGTTTTCAAAAGAGGATCCCAAATAGCTGCGCAACATGGTCTGATTCTTGTAGATACCAAATATGAATTTGGTAAAAAAGAGGGCAAAATATATCTTATTGATGAGATAAATACTCCCGATTCATCCCGCTATTTTTATGCTGATGAGTATCAGGAGCGCTTTGAAAAGGGTCTTCCTCAAAAACAGCTTTCAAAGGAGTTCGTAAGAGAATGGCTTATGGCAAACGGATTCCAGGGACTGGAGGGACAGAAAATCCCTGAAATGACGGATGCTTTTGTAAATGAAGTATCAGAAAGGTATATAGAACTTTATGAAAGGATAACTGGTGAAAAGTTTTCCCGGTCCGATATTTCAAATGTTCCTGAAAGGATCGAAAAAAATTGCCTGGCGTATCTAAAATCATTGTGATCCCATAGAGACTAATAAGAAAAAGAATGAAAATCGTAAATTGGATTAAAGCGCTGCTGGTTGCAATAATTTTAATAATGTTTATTCCCCCTCTTTACCCACAGGTTGTAGTTGAGAGGTCAAAAGAAAAAGTAGTTATTTCTGGAATTCCATATTATATCCATCAGGTTAAAAAAGGAGAAACAGCTTATTCTATATCAAGAGCTTATGGAATTACAGTTGAAATATTAACAAAGGAAAATCCTCCTGCACTTTATGGGGTCAATCTGGGACAGTCATTAAGAATACCTGTTAAACTGGTTACAGAAGTAGTTTCTCCAATCTCTGAACCTGTTGCCAGGCAGCGTGATGAAACTAAATTTATTTATCATAATTTAAAACCGGGAGAAACGGTATATTCACTTTCAAAATCTTTTGGAGTTTCAGAAAATGAGATTATAACATCTAACCCGGGTATTGATATTAATAAGCTGTCTGTCGGTGCCGAAATAGCTGTCCCGAAAAGGGAGTTTATGCCAGAGCGGCAGAAATTTAACGAGCAGGAAAAAAAATACATCTTTCATAAAGTAATGCAAGGAGAATCCCTTTCCTCAATTGCTGAAAAATATGGACTTACAGTAAGGGAATTAAGAAGGGAAAACAGGGATTTAAGATTTCCACAGGTTGGCGATTTTGTAAGGGTTCCAGGTACTCAAATTGCAGAAAACAAGGCTCTTGAACCAGCTAAAACAGATAGTGTTGCAGTTATTGCCGAAGAACCTATGGTAAAAATGGAAACCCACTCAGGCTATACGTCGTTAAAGGACCTTAAAGGTTCATTGAATCTTGCTGTTCTTCTTCCGTTTTATCTGAAAGAGAACGCTATACGAACAGAAATTGATTCTTCCAAATCTGTTAAAGGTAAAAAAATACTTAAGGTAATTCACAGAGCTGAAGACTGGATATATCCGGGCGACGATTTCATAGAAATGTATAATGGGATATTAATTGCTGCGGATACACTGCGTTCTCTTGGATTGGATATAACAATTACTCCTTATGATATCAGAAACGATACCGTTGAGATAACAAAACTTCTCATGTCAGGGAAACTTGCGAATGCAGATCTTATAATCGGTCCCGTATATTCAAATGTTCTTTCAATTGTTGCTGCATATGCTAAAGATCTGGGTATTCCTGTTGTATCACCAGTTAGTCTTATTAATAATTCAGCTTTGATAAATAACCCGACATTGTTTATGGCAAGTTCTTCTCTGGAAATTGCACAGAATGCCCTAGCAAAAAAAATCAGTGAGTTCTACGATAATAACATTGTATTCATTCATTCTGATTCCACAGGCACTGATGAGGAAGTTAAACGGTTTAAAAATAAAATATTTACTGAGCTGACCTATAAACTTCCTTATGAGGACATAAAGTTTAAGGAATTATTATTCTATAGCAGGTCCACATTTGATAATGACTCTATTAACAGGCTTAGTCATGCATTGTCAGATCAATCGAAAAATTTAGTTGTTGTAGCTTCGGAAGAAGCTCCAGTGATTAATGAAACAATTGATGATGTTTATGGACTCTCAAGAAAGTTCGATGTTAAAGTAATAGGATACCCTATTATAAGAGATCTGGATAATATTGAACAGAAGGAACTTTTTGATATGGATATGCTTGTTTTCTCTCCTTACTGGATTGATTATTCAAAAGAGAATGTAAAACATTTTAATGAAGTATTCAGGAATAAATTTCTGACTGAGCCTTCTGAGAAGAGTTATTCATGGCAGGGATATGATATAGTTTATTATTTTTTAAGCGGACTCGCATTGCACGGAAAAGAATTTGTTAAGCATCCTGAGATGCATAATCCTGAACTACTTCAGACGGAATATAACTTTGTTCGCAAAGATGCAAGCGAAGGATTTGAGAATAGAAAACTATATACTGTCAGATATACAAAAGATTATGAGGTTACTCTAATTGAAGAACCTAAAATTATTCAGCAAAAGTGAGCACAGTTTATTGTAATGTTTCATATGATGAAACTTTTATGTTAATAAAAATTAACAATCGGGAATATTCGCATATTTCTAATTGTCTATATGTTGTAGTATGATTAAAGAATCGTACAATACAGCTGAGGAAGCCGTACTGGTAAAGGCAGCTCTGGATGGCAATAAAGAGGCATTTGGAGATATAGTGACTAAATACCAGAAGATGGTTGCACGTACGGTTAAAGGGATGCTTGGGGATTCTATTTTTGCAGATGATATCGGGCAGGAAGTGTTTATAAAACTTTTTTATTCATTATCTGAGTTCAGAGGCGAAGCTAAACTATCAACTTATATTCAGAAAATTGCTGTTAACTTGACACTTAATGAAATAAAGAGAAGAAAAAGATTTTTTTCAATGTTTTCCCAGAAGGGAAATAACGAAATGTACGAATTTGAAGTTGCAGATCAGGATAATGAGGAAAGAAGAGATTCAAAAGAATTAGTAAGTAAAGCATTATTGGCAATGGAACCTAAATTTCGTATAATATTGACAATGAGAATGCTGCAGGGATATTCAACAAAGGAGACCGCAGAAATACTGGATTTGCCTCTTGGAACAGTTCTCTCGAGGCTGTCAAGGGCACAGGAACAATTAAGAAATATTTTGGAAAAATTATAAGAATTATGAAACCTTCAGAGATTAAAAAAATGTTAATCAGTTCGCTAAATGCTGGTACTGATACGACTGAGATTTCCGGAAGACTGGAAGAGGAGGGTATAACTTTTGATTTTAAAAATGGTTTTCGGGATAAAATTGTTGAGAAAGTATTTTCAGCAGGACTTACCATTAACCGCGAAATGGAGTTTATGAGATCCGTGAATTTTGCATTTAACAGGATTGCACTTACAGGTGTGGCTGCAATAGTGTTATTGCTTATTTCAATATTTTTTATGGAAGGTTCTCTCTCTTTTAACTCATTCCTTGGATTGAGCGATAATTATGATGAAAGTATTGTTAGTCTGCTAACCGGAAATTAAGCCAAATGAAATTAAAACCAATTCTAGTCGTTGTTGTTATTCTGATTATAGGATTTGTTCTTGGGATGCTTACCTCAGCGCAATTACGATTTCACAGACTGAAGCCTGTAAGTGTTTATTTTTCAGAAGACAGGTTCAGAGACGGTTTTTACCGTACAATAGAACCCGACGAAAAGCAAAAAGCTAAAATAGATCTGGTACTTGATAAATATGCAAAAATCAACAGTGAGCTCCAGGGCAATTTCAGGAAAGAGCTTGATGCAAGTATGAAAGATTTCAGGAAAGAACTCGACTCATACCTTACTAAAGAACAATTAGCCCGATTAAAAGATATGGATGAAAAGCGTCAGGAAATGATAAGGCAAAACAGGAAAAATCATGATAATGATACATCGCGATTCAGAAATGGACGGAATCATGGTCCCGATGGCAGACCTTTTCCTGAAGGTATGCAAAAACCACCTCTTCCTGCTCACGATTCAATTCCGGCTAACCGATAGTAAACAGCAGATAATCAAGAAGAATAGGTAAGTCATCGGGAGGTATCCCCAAAGAGATAAGCAGCGGTCTGTCTTCTGAAAAAACTGCCATGAACTGTTCTTTCGACAATTCGCCACTATTTATGCTTTGTCTGTAAAAATCAACAGCTTCCTTCTTATTTCCCATACAGAGAGCAAGATGACCCTTGTTGATCTGATCATGTGCGTTTAATTTCCCTTCTGATAACCGATCGTAATATTTTTCTGAATCATCAAACCTACCCATAGCAAAATAACAATATGCTATAGGTCTTAGTATCTTAAGATTACCTGGTTCATTATATTCAACCTTGAAATAGTATTTTAAAGCTTGTTCATAATCCTTTAAATCGAGATAACAATGAGCTGTCATAATAACAGTATGAACATTTTCCGGCTCCATACTGCAAGCCTGCAAATAATGTTCAAGTGCTTCTTCATTCCTTCCAAGCCTGCGCAGACATAAGCCTATTTTCTTTAATGTCCATGCTTTTCTGTTAATCAGCTCAGCTCTTTTGTAAAATTTAAGAGCCTCTTCATAGTCAAAGCTTTCCTGATAACAGTATCCTATTTTTTCATATAATTCCGCATCAGATGGACTCTCATTTGCTTGTTTAAGGAACAGAGAAAGAGCATCTTCATAGAAATTTTTGCTGAAAAAATAATCTGCCAGTCCTGCTTCAGCCTCAACTGAGTTGGATGTCATCCTGAAGAACTCAGAGTTGTAAATATCCAGTTTGCCTAAAAACAGATCCTCAAATTCCTTCTTATACGGGGATAGTTTGAAAAACCTGTATATATCCTGGAGGTATTGAGTTACATTAGTTCGGAAACTTTTGTACGGATCAAGTACCGATTCCTCATCGTTTAGTTGCTGCAGACCTTCAAGTTCCATTCTGAAAACCTTAAGCATCATATTTTTTTGAGCTGAAGGAAGATATTTTAGGTTCAAAAGCAATGAATATTTGTCGGAATTGCATATAAATGGCGTCTTGTAGAGAGCTTCTGCAAGTTCGTTGGTGCCGGGACCAAGAATTTCATCCCTGTAGATTTCGTCTACGGTTTCATGTTCAGGATAAAATGGCACAAACCAGTTCTGAAAGTCTTTAAAGAAGTCAAAATGTTTCATGTTGGCAAATGCTGACATGTACACATCAGCACCTTCCATCTGGAGTTTAGTCAGTTCTTCCATTGTCTTAAAGATCTCTTCTGAGTCGTTAAACATTTCTGACCAGTCCGGATTTTTTTCATCGTACTTATCAGTAGGAAGAATATTTTCCAAACCAAGTTTTTCCTCTATCCTTGGTTTTAACTTTGCTACCTGTGGTAAGATTTCATCCTGTAGTTTCTTACTGAGTTTTTCTGTTTCCCTCGATCTGATTGTCTGTAAAACAATTATCCTGCAATACTCTCGGAATTTATTATCCTGAGACATTTTTTGGATCCTTCCAGTAATATCAGGATAAAGCAGTATCCTTCCATTGTAATAATGAAGGTTTAGAATCAGTCCTGAAAGTGCCCTTTCGAAAACCTGATCCTGACCTGATTCATAAATGCTTATAAGATGAAAAAGCTTCTCAGATTGCCATGTTCTCAGCGAGCTTAAGGTAATTGCCGTGGTGAAAATACTCGCTTCATACCATTTGAACTTGCCGGAGGAAAGAATGATGTTTATAAGACTATTCTCTGCCTCCCCATAATAATCAGTTAACCAGAGATGGTTAAAAATATTCTTAATAAGCTGTTTGTGTTTTTGTGATATCTCAGATTCCGGGTTTGGATTAATCTCAATACTAAGTTTAAGCCATTCATCCAGCTCCGATTTAAACATCAGGTCGTCAACAGTTTCCACTATTGTTTTACCACTCAGTTTCATTTCTTTTTCGGCTTGTTGCTTAACCCAATAGGTATGCCAGCCCGAATTGTGTGACAATATGTCCTGTCTTGCCCTGTCGGAAAGTCCAAGAATTGACTGTATAAGCTTAAGATAAATTTTATTTTGTTCCGGATCTTTAATTCCTTCAATAGAATATGTGAGCATATTCCTGTAAGTCATAACCAGATTGTCATAATCATCATGTAGGTCTCCGGATGAAGTGTTGGTTATCATATTTATAAGGATATCAAGACTTTGCTTGATCTTTTTATCAGATACAAAACTGCAAAGTATTTTATGTTGCTGAATCACTTTTCCTACATCCATCTTTCTCTTTTTTTAGATAATACGAGAATTATTCACGATACACAAATTGATTTTTTTCATTGCCCCATCCCTAGAGGGAGTGAAAAAAATCAACTATTTATCCTAAAATGGATATCTGCAACAATCAGACCATTTAAATTCAGAAATTATAACCAAAACTAATGTAGCCTTTGGTTTGCCTGAAAAATACCTCCTGTTTATAATTTCCACGCATCAGGCCTATTTTAAATGGCCCAATTACTGACATATATCCAACTCCTATGCCGTAACCTGAAAGAAATGAATACCCATTATCGCGATCAGCTTCCTGAATAGCAAAAAAATCTGCCATCAAATTAAGATGGATATTTGTGAATAGTTCTATGTCAATCTCACTTTTTATTCCTGCCATCTTTTTAACAGGAATCTCATTTGAGTTGAAACCAACCATAGCAACCGATCTTTTATTAAGAGACTCAATACCGCCAAGAAGGTAGAAATTATTCTGTGAAGCAATTGAATCTGATTTAGTTATATAAAGGGCATCAGCTCCCAAAGAAAATGTAAGCTTTTTAGATGGTGAAAAATAATGTTTGACATTACCATATATTGTATAGAATCCTCCGAATGAAAACACCCCTGGTGATGATGTAGTATATACTGTTTCTGAGGATTCATTATTAATATGTGCTGAAAATAATTTAGAGGTGCTGACAGAAATATTTGAAATCGTTCCTTTATCGGGGAAATACTTTGTGTCAACTGAGTTTATCTTATAATCGTAAGTAGCAGATAAATAATTATATGAAATATTTCTCAGGGGGTAATTGGTATTGTATCGGGGCATCAGGTTCAGATTTTCATAGTTTGCAGAAATACTCATCATCTGGTTAAGTCCCAAAACCCTTAAAAAGGATAGCCCTGGTTTGAAATTTCTCATAATAACATCACTAATATTACCTCTCAATTTAATCATTGGGATCAGAGAATTCTCGGCATAGAAATTCATTGATAATCCATATTTTTGATTTCCGTCAATAAACTGAAGTACATTGAAGTCAAGCCTGGAATACTGGCCTATGTATGTTTTTATATTTATCACTGAGCGGGGTGTAAACA
>JANXXP010000237.1 GCA_025350595.1 Bacteroidota bacterium | reverse complement strand
CTATCAGATGCGCATGTTGGTAATATTTTGACATCAGGAGTGTTCAGGAGTATCTGAGGATACTTGTTTTGATGTTCTTTGGTAAAAAAGAGTCTGTCTTGATCAAAATCCGAAGTTTTAAGGAAGTATTTTACCGGGAGTGTTTGCCGTTGAAAGAAATCCGCTTGTCGCTCAGTAATACCTAAAACGATCAGGAATATTAAGAATAAAAAGGTTTTTAGACAACCTGTCCCGCTTCGGCGGGAAACTGCCGTTAGCATTTATGCGGATTAACTCATTGCATGGATAATCTGCTTATTGCAGATCAAGTTAAGGTCAACCCACAGAAAGTACAATCCTAATTCAAAAAGCTGGAAATATGTTTGTACAAAATTTCTCAAATGTTAATAATTAAACAATCTTCTTAAGGAAAAATCATAGTTCAAATATTACTTTTATGCCAATTCTGAAATAAAGAATGCAAATATTTATTCTTAAATCGTTATTCCTATTTGTTGATTTATAATGTATTAAGAATATTTATTAACTTTTAAGTGAATAAAATTTGGAAATTAACTTTAAAGTGAATACTTTCGCAGTTGAAAAATGGTTTGATGAGTGTGAACTTTGCAGTTTTTACACTGTGCATTGGGAAAACAATGACGATAGTGAAACAGACCGTTTTTTCATGAAATATGAAGGACCAGAAAAACCCTATAGTTTTGAAGCAAATGTACTCTTACGTCTTATTACCCATAGCATTGGTAACAGATATGGTGCGATTGATGACTTTTTTGATAGAACTAAGAATAAAGCTCAAGCGCTACCTCCAAAACCGAAGCACAGAATTCCTGACATATATGAGATTGGCATTAACTTTCCTCTTAGACTTTATTGTTTTCGTATCTCAAATTCAATCGTGGTACTTTTTAATGGCGGAATCAAAAACGAATCCACTGACCAAAAAAGTAAAGATATTAGCTTAAAATTTTATGAAGCTCAAAATTTTGCCAACCGCATAAGTCAAGCATTACAGGATGGCACTATTGTGATACAAAAAGATAATCGTACTTTAACAGATTTTCAAGGAAACTCCCCAATAATACTATAAATTATGAAAAGCAAAGTTGCAGAACGGATGATGGCAAATATGCCAGAAGACGTTAAGATCTTTGTCGACAAATACGCAGATATTGTTGTTCGTATTAATCAACTTCTTAAAGAGAAGGGATATTCTCAAAAGGAATTAGCTGATAAAATGGATAAAAAGCCCTCCGAAATTAGTAAATGGCTTGGGGGAAACCACAATTTCACTCTACATTCCATTGCCAAATTGGAAGCGGAATTAGGCGAAACAATATTATATGTACCAAAACGAATTTCATTTCAATCTTTTGGAGGTGGCAGCGTTTACCTTACAGTGAAGAAGAATGACTTTATTGACACCAATGTTGATTTTGAACCAATAAAATCAACTAATTTTAAAACTGAAAATAAAGTATCCAATGTCGGTTGAAAAGATCAATTTGTTTGAACCTGATAAGATCCATCTCGTTAAGATGGTGATAATAAAATGCCATATTGACTCTCCATTTGATTTTCTGATAAAAAAAAGTAAAGGACACGAGTTTAATATGGACTTTGACTTAGGTTTTAATCTAAAGGATAAATTGGTTAAGGCAGATTTCAAATTGACTGTTACTTCAAAGAGTGAAGGCGGAAATCTAGAGGAGGCAAAAGGAGATTTTCATTTTGTATTCATTTTTAAAGTGGAAAACCTAGAAGAATTAGCTATTCAAGATAAGAAACATCATATAAACCTTGATTCTAAATTAGGTAATGCATTAGCATCTATAACATATTCAACTACCAGGGGAATACTATTCACTAGACTTAAGGGTACATCACTTGAGGATTTCATCTTACCCGTGATAAATCCCAATAGTCTATTAAATGCTGATAAGAAATAAAACCTCTTCTGACTGATTGGATTCTTAAATAAGCACAAATGCTAACACGGATGGTAGGTGTAATTAGTTTGTCACACTTTTTGCTTTTGCTCCTGCACCCAAGACAAATTTGTGATGGCATATACCGCGATCGCGCCAGTGCCCGCCACCAAATTTGTAACCGGTGATAAACTCGCGGCTCCCATCAAAATTGTACCGTCATCGCGCCAGCACTCAATAAAATTTGTACCATGACGGCAAAAAGTGCGCCATACCCTCCTTGCACCGGGACTATTTCCCGGCTAAAGTACCAGGTCCCTGCCCGGTGCTGTCGTCGGGTAACACAACCTCCCAATATTGCCGAGCCGTTAGGTTTAATATGCGGCTTTCTGCCAGATTCTAAAAGTGTTGGCATAAAAATTGTGGCTAAAGTAAAAATCATTTAGAATTAATGAAAGAATCAAAATTGATGAAATTATCTACATTCTGCATGATTATATTTGCCTATTTCTGGCTTTCTAGTTGCGAAAAAAAACCTTCAGGAAGCTTTGAAAAATTCCATGGGATATGGATATCAACTGATCTAGCTGACACACTTGACTTTAGGACTGAAAATGATCTTTATACATCAGTCACTAATTCATGCAATCATTTTAAATATTCAATTTTGTCCGAAGACAGCATCAGAATCCAATATAACGGATGTTTGTATATTCTAATTCAACCAACAAACCATTATTATCATTTTAATGGAAGTCAACTGATCATTGATTTAGAACATTGCTATGGATTTCGCAACCAGAAAATCAGTTTTATAAAGAGATAGGCTATCTTAAAAATTGACGCAAACTAACATTAAGATTAAAAAATACTAAACCTAGTGTAGCAGCAATAAGGGTTTTAGTTGTAATTCAAGCATTCTGCCCCGCATCAAGTTTGGTGTAGCTGGACAGGAAAGTCGTCCGCAATCCCTTAATGCTGCTACACTCAAACGTTAGCAGCAATTAGTGCCTCATTAACAAAGACTTGACTACATTAAACATGAGAGAATTATCAGAGTTGCAAAAAAGATATTTGCAGCAACTTAAAGAGGAGGAGGAAAACGAGTTGAAGGAAAACAACAACTTGATAGATTCCTTTATTGAATTTTCAAAGACAAAAAACATAACTCTTCAAAAATCGAATTTTAGATACATTAAGACTATTGGAATAATCGCTATTTATCCCAATATTATTGTTCATCTCCTCAGCTCAGGAAAGGATAAAGAGGGACTATTTGATTTTGATCTACTCAGCAAACAATTTGAAAAGAGGCGTTTTGCAAATGGATATCTATATTCAGATAAGTTTATTTTAATGGCTCATCCTTTCTTCAGAAGAGGACTACGTGACAATAATGGTTTTGCACCAAGGTTTATTGAGCTTTTCTGGAATCAGGGCAATAAAGAAACTACGAAATCAATTTCTCTTGATTCAAATAGGGTTAGAATTGATATAAACGATAGTACAATTATTGAGTTAGATACGTGGTATGGCCCTAAATTTACTCCAGAGATATCTAAGATTGAAGACGGGCTAGTACATCTCAGACCTCCAACAGATTTAGACGAGATGGATCTTGAACTATGGTTTAATAGTACCTACTCGCTAGATATTAAATGGTCAACATCAAAAGCAATTAAAACTTTTGAAGCAGAGGAATTCTTTATTGAGAAAGTGTCCTTTAATAAGGATAATTGCAGTATGTTTCCTGCTAGGTATATTCATGCAGAGTTCGATAATCAAAAGAACCATTTCCGACATCTAGATGGGGCAATCCATTATTATACAAAAGATGAGTATACACTTCGCCGTGATTCAGATCTAAATTATAATTCCAAACGCCCCTTTAAGATAAAGACTAAATCTGAAAAGCTTTTTAAACTAAATGGCAAAATAAATATCACTACTTGGTTGGAATTAGTGAGCCATTTCTTTACAGGAGACCCTTTAATACATATATATTTTGATGGTAAATATCCAGACCATATCTCTGCATTATTGACAAAACTCTAAATAAAATTAAAGCGGCAAAAAGATATTAGTAACATTTAGTACCTGAATGACAACAAGATAGTTGGCTGAAAAAACTATAGAATCATCAAAATATGTATCTCAATTATTTAATAAATTAAAAACAGATCAATATGAAAAAGACAGTTTATGTGTTCAATTGCTCAAATCAAAAAAATGAGATTCGGTTTGACATATGATCAAACCGGCTCAAATCTTCCAAAAAAAGCTTGCTCTGGCAAATGGATCTTGTTTAAAACTCTAATACTAGAACCAAATGATCCTCCACTCCTTAACGGGCTAAAATCTACCGAGATAATTGAAACTCTCGATAAAGACGAATATATGATCCAAGATATCAGAATAATATTCAAAGAACAGATTGTAAGAGGTGACCTTAAAAAATAAGATAATGCAAAACATTTATAAACCTAAGGCATTCATAAGCTGTAGTCTTCGAAATGAAGACAAAGATTTCGTAGACCTAGTTATTAATATTACCGAACAATTAGGTTTCGAACCATTTGGAACTGTTGGTAAGTATGTTGCATCACCAAAACCATTATGGCAGCAAATGCGTGATGGAATAAAAGAAGCAGATTGTATAGTCATGGCTTTAACACCACGATATATTCAACAAGATATCCATGACAAAAAGAATACTGGACAATCAATATCTGAAATGCTTCATTTTGAACTAGGAATGCCTGTTTATAAGGGTATCCCGATAATTGCACTAGGATCCGATGACAAGGTCTATGGAAAATTACTCCCGAGTATGGTGTCAATTATTTCTTTTAATCCGACTAATGAAGCTGACTTCCTAACCAAATGGCCTCTAATTCAAAATTACTTTAAGAATGCGATGAAAATCATAGCTAAAAAGTGGAAAGCATTGGATGACGAGAAGCTAACAAGCCAGGTAAAAAGCATTCTGGCCTTTATTGGAGCTGCAACAGTAGTATATTTGTTTATCCGAATATTAACAAAAAAATAAAAGCTGCTAACACGGACAATGCTATGAAAAGCACTGCCCCGGGTTAACAAAGGTAAATAATATTCTTCTCCTATAAACTTCTTCAAAAATCCTATAAAATCACACTGCTATCTGTGGTCAGCTTAATATCTCTGCCGCAATCACTTTTTTTATAAGGCATACGGCACACGGCGCAGGGCATGAAGGAATAGAAATGAGATGTGAGGCATGAGCTAAGGGGTTAAAAGTTTTAAAGGTTTTTTTAG
>JANXXP010000150.1 GCA_025350595.1 Bacteroidota bacterium | reverse complement strand
AAATTCCTATTACTTGGAAATTGAGATTTTTAACCGCAGAGCTCGCAAAGTTGGCGCAAAAACATAAAGTTAAAATAATGTATATCAAATCTTTGCGTAGATGCTTAGCGACCTTTGCGGTTAATGGATTTTGATTTCATTTCCCTCTTTATTTCCCCTTTATAACCATTTGTAACAATTACTTAATTGCATTGCAATAGTCATGTAATAATCAAACGTGACTTTTGTACCATGATAAATAAGTCAAACCAAACTTTAAAAAAATGAAGAAACTTTTTACAATTTTATTTTTAATAGTAATATCACTAAAAGGATATTCGCAAACACAAAGCCTCGATTCTCTTAAGGAAGTAATCGAAAAGCATGATGGGAAACTTAATGCATTAGATGATAGGGTGTTGGTTAACGAGGCTGATCTTAGTAAACTTAATAAAATTAAAATCTCAGGTTATGTTCAGGCACAATGGGAAAAGTACGGAGCTGATCTTGAGAAAACAAACGGATATGACAATACCTTTTTTATCAGAAGGGCAAGAATTAAATTCACTTATGAAGCTACCGATGGAATTAAATTCGTTTTGCAACCCGATTTCAGCACAGGTAACCTTGCACTTAAGGACGCATATGTAGTCGCAAATATTCCAAAGTTGAAAGCATGGACCTTATGGATGGGTCAGATGAACAGACCAGATTATGAAGTAGAGTACTCTTCAAGTTCAAGAGAAGTTGTTGAACGTTCAAGGTATACAACAACAATTTATCCGGGTGAAAGGGAAGTAGGAGCAAAACTTGAATATAATGGGATTAAAGTACCTTTGTTATTTCAGCTTATGGTAATGAACGGCAACTTCACCGGTACTCAGCAGAAAGATGTTGATTCAAGGAAAGATGTCATGGCACGCGCTGTTTATTCCTTAAAAATGCCTAACCTGGGCCTTGGTATTGATCTGGGACCAGATCTCTATTATGGTGGTAACATTGCAAAAGTTAACAAATATGTGAAGAACAGCGATGGAACTCTGGACAGTCTTAATAACGTGTGGCGTTATCTTAATAAGAACTGGATGGGCGGTGAAATCAGAATTTATTCGGATATTTTAGGAGGAACATCACTTAAAGCAGAATATATGACCGGAATCAATTCAGTTGCAAGTGCGACAACCGGAACAATGGCACAACAGATAGCTAGTCCTAACCTATATAACAATTTCACTGGGTATTATGTATATTTGGTTAAGAACGTAGGGCCAAAGAATCAGGCAATTGCCAGATACGATTATTATGATCCCAATAACAAATTATCAGGTGATGCAGCAGGTAAAAGTATATATTATAAAACATGGACATTTGCATGGCAGTATTATCTTAATGACTGGATCAGACTCAGCATTAATTACATAATGCCGAAGAACGAAATCAATGCTACAAATCCGGTCGATATAAAAGATAATGTTTTAACAGTAAGACTTCAGGCGAAATTCTGATGAATTAAATAATAGGAGACACAAGGAGATTGCTTGGTCCCAGCCACCTGGCGGATCCTCGCAATGACCCCTAAGATTAATAAGCTTTTAAAAATAAAATTAAATATTTAACAAAATGAAAAACAAAAAAATTCTCCCGATAATACTGTTAATGGCTCTTATGGTAACAGCAACAGGATTTTCACAGGCAAAAATAACAGTTAAAGGATCTGATACAATGGTTATTCTCGCTCAGAAATGGGCAGAGCTTTATATGAAAAATAACCCGTCAGCAACAATTCAGGTAACCGGTGGTGGCTCAGGTATTGGAATCACCGCACTCATTAATGGTACAACTGACATATGTAACGCGAGCCGTCCTATGAAACAGACAGAAATTGAGAAACTTAAAGGCCGTTATAATACACTTGGTGTTGAGATTCCATGTGCTAAAGACGGAGTTACAATTTTTCTGAATGAAGCTAATAAAGTTCAGGAACTTACATTAAAACAGTTAAGCGATATTTATACAGCAAAAATTACTAATTGGAAAGATTTAGGTGGTATTGATGCTCCGATCAGACTTTATGGACGTGAAAACAGTTCAGGAACCTATACATATTTCCATGACGAAGTTGTTAAAGATGATTATGCAACCAGTGTTCAGTCCCTTCCGGGAACTGCGGCTGTTGTAAATGCTGTTAAAAAAGATGTGAATGGAATCGGTTATGGTGGTGCAGCTTATGCAGTAGGAGTAAAGCATGCCAAAGTGAAAAAAGATGCTAATAGTACCGCATTTCTGCCGACAGCAGAATCCATAGGAAAAGGTGAATATCCTATAACCCGATATCTGTACATGTATCTTAGAAACAGACCAACAGGTGAAACTAAAAAATACATTGACTGGATCTTAAGTAAGGAAGGACAAATGGTCGCAACCGAAGTAGGATACTTTCCATATAAATAGTTGTTTTTTGAATAGGTTAATTTAAGGTTAAGGTCGGACTTGTCAGAATTTCACTGACAAGTTCGGTTTTTAAGTAGGCTAGGGGCACAGAGCTCAGGGCTCAGAGGTGGAACTCCATGAAACTCCGTGAATTCCGCGGTTAAAAAGACAAAAGACAAAGGTAAAAAGATAAAAGTATGGCAAGAGGCACGGGGAAAGTGGCAAAGAGTGATATAGTTACTTTCAATAAGAAGAAATTTCGTTTTTCTGACTGGTTTGCTGAGAAGGTTATTAAGTCAGTGGCTTTTCTTTCGATTGCGATTGTCATTCTGATCTTTGTTTTCGTTTTTCGTGAGGCTTTCCCTATATTCAGGATGGATAAAAAAGTAGCTGCATCTTCCGAATTGATGGTGCAGGAAAGTTATGGTGGATCTGATAGTGGTAGTACTGAGAAGGTAGCTGATAATCAGGTAGGTAATTCTAATAAAACCCAGACTCCCGGAGATAGCCCTTCCTCTACGCTACTTTCAAAAACATGGATGCCTGTATCAGATAATCCGCGTTATGGTATGTTGCCATTATTTCTTGGTACATTAAAAGTCACTTTAATTGCTTTATTATTTGCTGCGCCGCTTTCAATACTTGCGGCGATTTATACTTCGATGTTTGCAAAACCAAGGATAAGGGAAGTAATAAAGCCTGTTATTGAATTACTTGCAGGATTTCCTTCAGTAGTAATTGGCTTTTTTGCTTTAATGGTACTGGCTTCAGTCTTTCAGAATATCTTTGGATATGCAAGCAGGTTAAATAGTTTCGTTGGAGGAATTGCTATGGGTCTGGCTGCAATTCCAATTATTTATACTTTGACAGAAGATGCATTAACTGCTGTTCCAAAAACTTTTACGGAGGCAAGTCTTGGATTAGGTGCAAGCAGAAGACAAACAGCATTTTATGTTGTTCTGCCAGCAGCCGTTCCTGGTATTTTTGCTGCTGTAGTATTAGGGCTGGGCCGGATTTTTGGTGAAACAATGATAGCTTTGATGGCTACTGGAAATGCTGCAATGATCTCAATGAATCCCTTCGATTCAGTAAGAACGTTATCTGCAACTATCGGTGCAGAAATGGCAGAGGTTGTATTCGGAGACACTCATTATAATGTACTATTTTTGATAGGTTCGCTGCTTTTCATTTTCACATTTGCTCTGAATGCCCTGGCCGAATTTTATTTCAAGAATATGGTAATCAGAAAATATCAATCTAAGAAATAATCGGGGATGAATAGAAATTTAAAAGATACCATTGTTGAAGGGATAACAGGAGTTTCTGTTCTATTGATAATATTTATAATTGTTTCAATTCTGGCAATAACTATAGTTGGAGGCTGGCCAAAGCTTAACTGGACATTTTTGTCAGAATTTCCAAAAGACGGGATGACTAAGGGAGGAATTTTTCCTGCAATCATAGGTACAGCAGTTATGACAATCATTATGGCAGTAGCAGCAGTACCATTTGGAGTTATTACCGCTGTTTACCTTGCTGAATACGCCAGTGAAAAATCGGTTGTCGCTAAAACGATTCGCTTTGCTGTGAAAACTCTTGCTGTTGTACCATCAATAATATTCGGACTATTTGGACTGGGTTTTTTTATAGGTTTTATTGGAAAGAACATGGATGGGTTGCTTAACGGAGGGGTTCTGAAATGGGGTCAGCCAAATATATTATGGGCAAGCTTTACAATGGCTCTTCTTACACTCCCTGTTGTAATTGTTTCAGTAGAGGAAGCCATCAGGACTATACCAAGAGAGATGCGTGAGGCAAGTCTTGCTCTTGGAGCCACCAAATGGCAAACTATAAAGAGTGTAGTATTACCGGGTTCCATTTCCGGGATTCTTACAGGAACAATTCTTGCTGTGAGCAGGGGAGCAGGTGAGGTTGCACCAATTTTATTTACCGGAGCAGCATATTTCCTATCTACTCTTCCACACTCATTAAACGATCAGTTTATGTCGCTCGGATACCACATTTATATTATGTCAACTCAATCTTCAGATGTTGATGCAACTTTACCAATACAATTTGCGACTACCCTGGTTTTGTTGCTTCTGACTTTTTCATTGAATGCAGTCGCAGTTGTATTAAGATACCGTATAAGAAAAAGAGCAAAATAAATATTTTCATGAACGAAATTAAAGTTAAAGTCAAAGACTTATCTCTATGGTACGGGACAAACCATGCGTTGAAAAGCATTTCAATGGATATTCCTGAAAAAATGGTAACAGCGTTTATCGGACCATCCGGATGTGGCAAATCTACCTTCCTCAGAACCCTTAACCGCATGAACGATCTGATTGATAATGTTACTATTGATGGAGAAGTTTGTATTGATAATATAAATATTTACGATAAAGATATTGATGTCGTTAATCTGAGAAAAAAAGTAGGGATGATTTTTCAGAAATCGAATCCCTTTGCAAAATCTGTTTACGATAATATAGCTTTTGGCCCAAGAATTAACGGGATAAGCCAGAAAAGTATACTCGATGAAATAGTTGAGCGCTCTTTAAAGCAGGCGGCTATATGGGACGAAGTAAAAGACAGACTTTTCAACTCGGCATTAAGTCTTTCAGGCGGACAACAGCAGCGTATTTGCATTGCCCGATCGCTGGCTGTCAATCCTGAAATAATACTGATGGATGAACCGGCAAGCGCCCTTGATCCGATTTCAACTGCCAAGATCGAGGAGCTCATTCATGAACTAAAAAAGGAATACACTATAATAATTGTCACCCACAATATGCAGCAGGCTGCAAGAACGAGCGATTTAACTGCTCTTTTCTATATGGGGGATCTTATTGAAATGAACCGTACTGAAGTAATATTTTCTAATCCGGCAAAGAAACAGACTGAAGATTATATTTCAGGACGATTTGGATGAATCCTGAAGTGTTCCTTATTTTGGCAGAGTGAAAAGAAACTCAATTCCACCTCCGGTTTTATTTCTTACCTGGATCTCACCTTTATGTAGCAGAATTGCATTCTTAACTATTGCAAGACCCAGACCGGTACCGCCGCTTTTTCTTGACCTACCGGAATCTATCCGATAGAATCGCTCAAATACCCTGCTCATATGTTCTTCAGGAATGCCTACACCATTATCTGAAAAGGAAAAATGGCAGAATTTATCATCCTGATTATATAAGGTTATTGAAACAATTGTATTGTTGCCGGAATAGTTTACAGAATTTTCCAGCAGATTCTGAAACACAGAAGTTATAAGAGATCGGTTGCAAGTTATATAAATATTGTCATCAACGTTTAACTCCACCTTCATTCCCCTGGTTTCGATTGCAGATTTGAAATTGTCCTTAACCTCATATAAAACTTCCCTCACTTTGATTTTTTCTTTTGAAAAAGAACTACCTGCTTCCTCTATTTTATTAATAACAACGATATCATTAATCAGTCCTGTTAATCTGTCGCTTTGAGCAAGAGCTTTTTCAAGAAAATACTTCTGTTTTTCAGGCTCCATGCCTGGTTCATTGATAAGTGTTTCAATATAACCTTTTACAGAAGCAACAGGAGTTTTTAACTCATGAGCTATATTGGAGGTCATTTCCTGCTTAATCAATCGACCTTTTTCGAAGGCTGTGATGTCGCTAAGTATAACTTCGAAACTATTATCATTGAATACAACACATTGTACCCTGAAAAACTTGCCATTTTTATTGATCTGATATTCCATTTTAGGCAGATCAGCGGATTTTATTTCGGTACCAATCTGTTTTTCAATGAAATCGATTACCTGATTAAATTCTGGTATTTTGAAGAAATTTGCTGAAGATATCGTTAATGCACCTGAAATCATGTTCATGAACTGTATGAAGTGATTATTGGTGAGTATTTTAGTTTTGTCTTTTGAAAAAAATGCTATTCCTTCATTTAATGCGTTCAGGTGGCTGAAGAGTTTTTCTTTTTCGTTTGCAAGATCATTCTGCGTTTTAAGCATTTTATTATATATCTCAATAATCTCTTCTCCTATAATCCCAAGTTCATTTTTTGGAAATTTTGAGT
>JANXXP010000139.1 GCA_025350595.1 Bacteroidota bacterium | reverse complement strand
GTCTTTTTCAAGAGCCTTGTCATTCTGGAGATCACGATAACGTAACAGACCAGCTTTCATTACATTTGCAAGTGATCCTTTTTGCTTGTCACAAACTTCCATTGCTTCTTCAATTTTGTCTTCTTCGAGAAGACCCTGAAGCTGACTTACAAACGAATTCAACCTGCCTTTTCCTTTAGCTCTGGAGAGAGTGATAGATCTTTCGAAAATGAAGATAATAAGAACTAATACACATGTCATAAGAACAGGAACTATCATGCCACCTTTGTAGATGATTCCCAGATAGTTACCTTCCAGAGCAGCACCTTTATTATTGCCACCTTCAAAATTTACAGAATTACCCATTACTTGTGTGAACAAAATATAGGCAACTATAAAAGCTATTAAAATAGCACTGGCTGCAAAAGCATTCTGCAACGCATCCTTGAACGAACTTCCTTGTTTACTCATTTTATCGATTTGTTTAAGTTTAAGATTTAAAGATTTGCAAATATATATTATGAATTGTTTTTTTCCAATAGAGCAATGAATAATGTTGGACTTTTAATATAGTTTAGACTAATTCTCTAAACATTAAGACCGTTAATAGTTATTACTACCCTTTGCAATATTACATTAAAATTTTAAAGATCAGTAAATATTAAATTTATTGAACAAGCGTTACGTTGTATATTCTTGATTTTGTTATAGGTATTTCTTGTGTTTTGTATCCCTTAAGGCTTATGATCAAAACCTCTGAACTCTGTGGTATTTCAAATTTAAATTCTCCTTTGGGATTGGTCATATTTTCGGCAGCAGTATCTTTTACCCTTATTGAAACATAAGGCAGTGGTTGTCCCGCTGCATTTTTAACAGCGCCTTTTATTTCATTTGGATTAATACCTTTTATTACCAGTGTTTTAAAATCCTGAACAACTTTAAGCATATTTTTAGCAGCTTGGTTATTAGGATCCAATGCGAGGGCTTTACTGTATGAATCTTCTGATTTTGTGAGATATGGAAGTCTTCCTTCTATAGTTTTCTCATTACCTGCCATCCTGTAATCAAGGCTTCCCAGACCATTATATCCCAATATTTTATTATCCTTATTGCCTGGATCAAGATTTATCATCCTGTTATAATAATCCTTAGCTGAACTATAATTATCGTTCACCATATGATAATAACTGAGATATTTGAAAGAATCCATCAAAGAAGGCATATTTTTTATTGAATCAGCTGAAGCAACCTCAATAAGTTTTTCAAACTTTGGTCTTGCAAGTCCAAGTTTATAGTCCGGATCCATTTTGGAGTAAGTATTTGCAATCCAAACATAAGCTGGAACATAACCCGGAGATTTAACAGTAACCGCAGTAAACACTGAATCAGCGGTTTTGTATTTCTCAGCATTATAATATGCTCTTCCGATTCTCATCAGATCCTCAGTATTGTCTTTTGATGGGTCCAGAAGTTTAGACCATGTTTTTGCCGCACCTTCATATTTCTTGAATGAATAATAGCTACTTGCTATCTCATTAAGCAGGTTTTTGTCGTCAGGATTAAATGCAAGTAATTTTGCATATTCACCAAATGCTCTTGTTATTTCTGCGTCTGCATTTGCAACATCTTTTTCCTCATCAGCTACTTTTGCGGTCAGTGCATCAAGAGCAGGTTTAAGTTTTGCTTTATCAGTAGCATTAGCGGTAGAATATTTAGTTTTATCTTTATCAAGCTGCACCTTGTTCGCGGTAAGTTCATCGACCATCTTTGTATAGTTCTGATTTTTCTTGATAAGAATCCTTGCCATATAGTGATAGTCTTTCAGAATGATCCTCTCCGGAGCAACTGTTTTGAAAAGTGTCTCCATGTATGCTAAGGCTTTATTATAATCCGGTGGATTTTTTTCATAACATGAATATCCGGCAATACGATTCATATAGGTTCTTGACTTGTCAACAAGAAATATCTCTTCAACGTTTTTAATTACCCTATCATAATCTTTAGCATAAAAAAGTGCGTTTACATACCTGGTCTTTGCCGGTATATTTCCTGCAGTCAAATCAAGATACTTTTTGAAATTTTCTTTCGATTTATTAAACATTTGTGCTAAAAGATACAGTTGGCCAAGTTCACGATAAGCAGGAGCGTAGTTTGCATTCAGCTGTATCGCTTGTTCAAAATAAGGGATTGCTACCTGAAGAGCTTTACCTTTTACATAAATGTTCCCGATTTTCATATTTGCTGTTGGTGACTGTGGGTCAGCAAACTGTGCCTGGTTATAATACATGATTGCCTTTGAACCGTCATTAACTAGTATATATATATCACCAGCGATTAAAAACACATCTCTGTTCTTGTTATCAATTTTGATAGCCTCTCTGACAAGAGGTAAAGCTAAGGAAGTATCAACATCGCCATCCTTAATATATGATTCAGCTATTTTAGCTAATGTAAATGCATAGTCTTTGGCAGGAGGGTTTATCTTTTTGATATTTTTATATGGAAGAAGAAAACTCTTAGCTTTAGCACGCAATTCTGTTGCGGTCTTATCATCTCCAAGTAAAAATGCAACTTTTGCCAACCCAATATAATTTAGTGGATCATTTGCGTTTACGTCAACCCCTTTTTGGTATATTTCCTTCGCAGATTTTGCCATAACAGTTAATGAGTTGGATATCGTATCTGCGAAATAATCCAAAAGATAGTTCTCTCCCAGATAGAAATAATTTTTACTGTTTGTTGGCTCATTCTTGATTAATTGCTGGAACATAGCATCTGCTTTATCATACTGCTCACTTCTTGTAAGTAGTGTAGCAGCATTTAAATCAGGGGTTTGAGCCTGGATTTTAATTGTAAAAACTGTTAAAATTCCTGCCAGTAATATTACGGGTCTTAAAATTAAACGTTTCATAGCTTCGTTATTTGAAATCAGTTATATTAATTATTTCTGAAATTTTATTCTTTATATCTTCCTTTTTGATTCATGCACTCATTCACTTCGTGTTTTCGTTTATCTGTCTTATCACCTCTCTGACTGATGTTTTATCTGTACCAGCCTTATTGGCATCGTTGCCGGAACAAGTCCTGATTTTAAAACAATCCGCTGTCCCTGCTCAGCGCATGCCCAGCTTATAAAACCTGAACCCAATCCTGCAAATGTCTCACGCGAAATAAGGTAAATTTCTCTTACAAAAGGATATGATTTGTCGTATATAAAACCTGGCTGAGGACGGTAATAATATCCATCATTCACGTACTGCTGGGAAACAGCAACTATATTTATCTTTTTTATAAAACTCATACTGAGTGAATCATCCTTATCACTTATCCAGTTAACACTTATTATTCCAAGGGCATCTGGGTTTCTAGATACAAAGTCAATAACTTCAGGGTTATTCTTAACAGCAAAAAAGTTTCCCTGAAGAGAATCTTTAATCTCAAAAAGTTCTTTAAAATATCTGATGTTACCTGATTTATTATTATCAAAAATAACGCGGATGTTTCCCAGATTAGATTTTTCATTGACCTCTTTCCAATTTTTTATTTTACCCTGGAAGATATCCTTAATTATATTATATTTTAAGAGAGTATCCTTATTTTCCTTGTTTGTAATTATTGCAAGTGCATCATAGGCATAAGTAGTTGTACGGGCGATAATCTGAGTGTCACGAAGGTATTGTATCTGATAATCTGATAGTTTTTTGCTTGTTACAATGACCTTTACAGAATCATTCATAAAATCATTAATTACATCATATTCAGGCTTATAGTCAGCTTTAATCCTTGCATTTTGGTACAAATGAGTAAAAGTATATATCTCAGTCTCAACTATCGGCTGAAATGATTCATCTGCCGTTATCCTGATACTTCCTCTTGTAGGAGTTTCATTCATTTTAGCATTATTCCCACCGCTGCATGATACAAAAAAAATCATTAATCCAAAAATCAGAAAACGTACTTTCGTTAAAATATTATTACAGGAGTTCTTTTTCACTCTTTTATCGTATCTGAAATTTTTATTACGGCACGCAATAATAATAAAATTTTGAATAACTGATACTCTCTTCATATTCTTAAAATTAGTTAAAGTTTATTTATTCTTCTTATGGTTACCCGCAAAGGTTATGCCAATCCGGGATTGAATAATATAAAACTCCTTTTTTTAAGAAATTTTTGTTTAAAAATGATTTACTCTGTTTTATTATCATCGTTAAAGAAAACCTCAATAATTTTAACATAAGCCCTGTAAGCCCTGTACAAACCATAAAATACGAATGTCGATCCCATTATAACACGAATAGGTTTGTCAATATAATTTAAATTATTCGAGAATAACAGAAAACTACCAACTCCTAAATAAAAAAGTACCATAAAAGTTGAGAAGATGGCTGTAACCTGTTGCATTAATCTGTTATCGTTCATTTTAGATTCATTTTTTGGCAAATAAACAAAATTTCAAATTATTATCAAAATTAAACTAAATATTTCGTTATAGGTTAATTATTTGCTGAATAAGTATGCTATTATCTGAAAAATAATGAACAGTCACCATAACTCAAAAATCTGAAATTGTTTTCTAATGCAAATTTGTATGTCTTTTTCCAGTCATCACCTATCCATGCGGATATGAGAAGCAGTAGGGTACTTTTGGGCTGATGAAAGTTAGTAATAATGCCATTTATCATCATAAAGTTATAGCCCGGAACGATCATTATACTTGTGGATGCGTGAATAAAAGATAATGTACGATCTTTCATAAAGTTTAATAAAGCTTCTAATGAATCCTTAAACAATACATCTCTTTTCATATTGTAAACCTCCCATTGTTCCAAAGTAAGTTCTGAGCTACTACCTGATGGAGAATTAATTAATTTAACTCCTAACCAGTATAGGCTTTCAATAGTTCTTACTGAAGTTGTTCCTACAGCAATTATTTTTCCCTCATTCTTAAGCAATGTTTCAAGGGTATTAGCTGTAACATAGAAATGTTCACAGTGCATTTCATGATCATAAATGTCTTGTGATTTTACAGGTTGAAAAGTGCCGGCTCCGACATGCAGTGTTACTTCAGTCGATTTTATACCTTTCGCTTTTAGCCCTTCAAGTACTTTATTGGTAAAATGCAATCCTGCTGTCGGAGCTGCGACCGATCCGCTCATACTGGAATAGATTGTCTGATACCTATCAAGATCATTTACCTCATCATCTCTGTTAATATAGGGAGGAAGCGGAATGTGCCCTGACAGATCAAGTATTTTGCCAAAACTGATTCCCTTACAATCCCAGCTGAATCTGATCCTCCAGGCTTCCTTTTCAGCCTGAATTTTTTCAGCTTTAAGAATATACTGCTTGTTATTATATATAAAAGGTGTTTTCAGAAAGCCTGATTTCCATTTTTTAAGATTCCCAATTATACATTTCCATTCAACTGAATCTTCAGAACTTAGTGATAATTCATATTCAGGCGGAGTGAGTGGTTCAAGGCACAGAACTTCTATTTTAGCTCCGGAATCTTTATGAAAAAAGATGCGTGCTCTTATAACCCGTGTATTATTAAAAACAAGGAGAGTGTCGGAGGGGAGATATGAGCTGAGATTCCTGAAAATATCTTTAGATATTATATCATGATTATAAATAAGCAATTGTGATAAATCTCTTTCATTAACAGGATGTTGGGCAATCCTGCTCTCTGGCAGATCATAATCATAATCGTTTAGATCAATTTCTCTCATAAATAAATTTGAATCTTAATGGAACAATCACCATTTGTCTTTTTACTTGTGTCTTTTTTCAAAGCGCAAAAATAACCATTATTATAAGGTATCCCAATTTGCCACAAATTATTAACTTTGCAGGGCAGCAGGCTGTTCCATCGCCTTTCCTTAATGGGAGGGAGGAAAGTCCGGGCAACACAGAGCACCATGCTTCCTAACGGGAAGATATCCGCGAGGGTATAGTAGTGTAACAGAAAATAACCGCCCCGTTTTTACCTCGTAAAAACTGGGTAAGGGTGAAAAGGTGAGGTAAAAGCTTACCGGTCCTGGTGGCAACATCGGGAGCCGTACGCCTGATGGGTTGAAAGACCATGTATACCGGCTTTCAGGACTGCTCGTCCGATGCCGGGGGGTAGGTCGTATGAGTCATACAGCGATGTGTGATCGAGATAAATGATGGGAACCGGTTTTATTTTCTTTCGCAGAAACCAAAACCGTACAGAAACCGGCTTACAGGCCAGCTGCATATTATAGAGACGCCCAATCTGGGCGTCTCTACTTTATAATAACCTGCGCACCTAGACTTATACATAGGTATCTTTCATGTCGTCCGCAAACTTGGTAACTTTTTATAGTAAAGACGCCCATTTTGGACGTCTTTAGAGGTATGTTATGTTTTATGATCAGCTCAGCTGGCTCAGCTAACCCTCGCTACTACTTCAGCTTAAAAATACTGTCTTCCATCGGGATATTCACCTCAATTTTATCGAAAGTGATAACAGCAGCTTCCATACCATTTGCCATCGCAGTGGTTTTCTTTGGCATTATAACACCGTCAATTTCAGTATAATCGGTCATATAGGAATCGACATTGGTTGATTGGCCCATCTGATCAACTGTAGCACTTGTTTTTACTAGCATGTAAGATGTTTTATCAATAAAAAGGTAAATAGGATTTGTACCTTCCATTGCTTTT
>JANXXP010000143.1 GCA_025350595.1 Bacteroidota bacterium | reverse complement strand
TCTACAGCTACAAGAATGTAAAAGTAAAAATCACAAATACACGAACTGGACAAGTAATTAAACAAACAAAGAGCTAAAACCTAGCAAGAACCTAGCAACAAACAAAAAACCACTTACAAAAAATCTCGTAAGTGGTTGATTTACTGGTTGTCCCGTCAAGTCTCGAACTTGAACTCTTCTGATCCAGAATCAGAAAAATATAGTTTTGAGTAGTTTTGAAGCATAAACCAACACCCCTGTAAATCAATACATTTGTTAATATCTTTAGTTATTTATATTTGATTTATTTGTTGTATTTAGTATTTTTGTGTATTCACTTGTGCATTCACTGAATACACATAATTCAAATAAAGATGCAAGCAACAGTTAGGATTTACTTTCAGAAGGCTCCAGCCAAACGGACAAAAGACAATCTTTGCCCCGTCAGATTATGCGTTACGCACGACAGAATGCGCAAATATTATGCAATCACAGATCAGCTTAAAAAAGATGAGTTGCAATTTTTATCAGAAGACTATATTGCAAAAGTAACCGGCGATCATCCCCGGGGGATATACCTGGAAATAGTTTCCGAGTATGAACGCATAGTCGAGGACGCAAAAAATATCATCAGGGATATCCCAGACTTTAGTTTTAATCAGTTTGAAGAAAGATATTTCCACAAGGTGGTAAAGTGGGATAATTTTTTTCAGGCCGCCTGGAGCCACGCTCAGCAATTAAGAAGCGAGGGCCGTTATGGTTACGCGAGTTCTTTTGAATGTACGATCAAAGCAGTAAAAGAATTTCACGAGAATAAGACGTTTACTTTTACACCAGCCGATAAGATATCCACACGCAAAGATGCATATCTGGACGGTAAGTCCTTAAGATTTGTTGACATATCCGAATCCTGGCTAAAGCGGTTTGAACAGCATATGCAGAAAAACAATCTAAGCTGTTCAACTCATGGGATATATATTCGAAACATCCGGGTACTGTTCAACATTGCGATAAAGAAGCATAAGATACGCGCTCCATATCCATTTACCGATTATACACCAAAGAACCCTACTGGTCGGAAACTTGCTTTTACAGCGCATCAAATAAGCCTTATTGCGAATTATAAGCCATGCGATCCACAGGTGAAATATTATCGTGATATCTTTTTGTTTTCTTTTCTGGCAAATGGGATGAATATAGCTGATATAGCCCGATTGAAAACATCAAATATTTTTGACGGTGAAATTTTGTTTATAAGAGAAAAGACGAAAAACAAAAAACAGGGTCAACAGGAAATTCATGTACCAATAACAACGCATCTACAGTTCATAATAGATACACAAGGTAACCGGTCAATCGGTCATGATGCCTTTATTTTTCCCATCTTAAAAAAAGAGTGGACAGATGAAAAATGTTTCATGCATTTACGCGGCTTTATTTCAATGATGAATAAACATTTAAAGCAGATAGCAGGAAAAGTCGGAATTACAGAAAACATCTCGTCGTACACAGCTCGCCATAGCTGGGCCACGATTTCAAAGAATTCCGCTGGGGCAACGATTGAATTTATTAAAGAATCACTAGGGCATTCTAATGTTTCAGTGACAGAAAACTATCTGAAGCAATTTGAAAAATCTACCCGCGTTGAACATTCGGAAAAAGTGGAAAGAGTTATATTTAATAAAGTAATTTAGTTTTGTTAATAAATTTATACGATATATTTTGTTTTTATTAAGTAAACAATTATATTTGTGGTGATTAATCGGTAATCAGGATGTCGTGTCATACCGAAGCATTAAGGAGGGAAAACCTTGATAAACATACACGACCTGAATTATCGGCACACCTTGGCCGGTAATTGACAAAGACCTTGGCGGTTCGGGGATATCAGAACCGAGGGAACGGACAAACAAGCTACCCACCAAATTAACTGGCTTGGACTATTCACCCGTTTCCGTATGTCAGAAAACACCAACTTTTTAATGGTTCCGGAATCCCGGTACCAGTTTTTAATTAGCCTAGAACAAGCTACAAAAGTTCGGAAGTCTACACCAGACCCCGATGCAGATCTATTGTTAACAGTTGAACAGCTGCGAGATTATCTCCTAGAGAAAACTTCTCGGAGGCCAGCAACACAGACCGTCTATGATCTGGTTTGCAAAAGAAAAATCCCCGCAAAAAAATTTTCAAAGTTCCTTTATTTTCAACGGTCTGCCATAGATAATTGGCTCGCTAATGGACGGCAATTGCGTTAGTTATGAACGGACTTTCACAACTCAGGAAAATGGCACTGGATCATAGCCGGTTGATGCACCCATCATATCCAGAAGCTGCCCGATGCGCCCGGAAATATTCAGATAAATCGGCCGCCGCCCTTCAGCTGGCAATCAAAGATTTCCTTCGATTTAGCGGCTGCCAGTGCGAGCGCATCAGTGTTACCGGCA
>JANXXP010000071.1 GCA_025350595.1 Bacteroidota bacterium | reverse complement strand
TCCACCTGATAAACAGGTAATAGAAGAGGTCATATTAATCCCATTTTTCTCTTCTGTAGCAGCCAGGTAACCAGCTGCAATACTCATCCCCTCCTCATCCTTCTCAAACATCCCAATCACCATTCCAGGATTGTGTATGGCATCCCACTGGTGTTTTACCAGGTCGGTGCCGGAAGTGTAGTCCATAAGGTTGTTGGTGGTACTTTCGGCAATCTGATAGTTGCTGTCGAAAGTGTGATTTAAATGAAAAGCTCTCCCGCCAAAGCGGGATTGGCTCAGCTAAAACCCTTGCTTCGACTGGCGTCTTGCAATGGCAAGCTTCGCTCAACGTTCGCTATTTCGTGAGCTATGGTGCGGTAAATAGCTTTATCGCCCAACTTAAGAGCTGTTTTGGTAAACAGGTAGCCGAACTGCTTGCTCCTTGGCATGTCACCTGTGGCGCCCACTTTATCGCTCCATTGCAACACAAACAGATAAAGAGTTGAGGGGTCGAATTTACCTCCTTTATGCTTTATAAAAGCGTTGTTGAGCTTCTTCATGCCGGGGGTATACAGGCTGAAAAACTTGAGAGTCCAGTAAAGTGAGTAATCCTTACCTTTTTTGTATTTGTTTTCGCATGTCAAAGAACGTGATCTACTGCTCTTTAAAGCTAATACGAATATAGGTTTTTCTGGGGAAAGTGAGCTACACTATTGAAATACCAAACCGCATTATAGTCTGAAATCTGTAATGCTTAAATTTTACTCCTGGCCGATGGTCTTGAAGAATAGACCAATTGCGGAACAACCTTTTCCGAACATTCAAATTTTCTTTTCTTTTCTTAAGCTTTAATTTACCTGAGGTAAAACAGTTTTTAAATCACTGATTATTAAATCAACTAATCTATCAATCGTATTTTCAATATCACCTAATAACTTTGGGGTAATTTCATACCTAGGATTAGTTTCATAATTATAAGTATTATCAACTATTTTTTCCACACTCCCAATAACCTTGTTCTGTTTCTGAATTTTAGTTACTATTTGCCACGGAATATCTAAGTGGTGAGTTGATAAAGTAAAAATGAATTTAATATCTTGTTTGAGAAATGTAATAGTTAGAGAACTATAGGTAATCTCAACCTTTTCTATTGTCAGATCATTAAAATTATCTTTAATTTTTAATGTTAAATATTTAGCGATAGTAAATAACTCTTTCATGATTAATTCTACTTCTTTAATCCCTTCTTCGTTAGCGGCAAGCAAAAAAAAAGACTCGAGATAATGACAACTGACCAGTATCCGAAAGTTTACTTATACAGACGAATAGTTCAGGCAAAACTTTTCATTGACACCAACTAATTCAGTCATTATATTTTTACATGTCTATTTAGAAACTTTTCTGGATTACTTCTTATTTTTTCAGCTAATCCATCTATATAGGCTTCTTTTTATCGTTGTAACTTGTTACTTCATCTTGATTTAAGTAAATATTTCTATCAAATAGGCCAAATGAACCACAAACAACGGATAGTAATAGCTTACCATTATCATCATATAAAATATAAGTCCAATTCTTTTTTAATATTTCTTTCATGTTTTATTTACGCATTTGAACTGATCGTGCAATCCTTTCAGCTTCTAATTCATCCTTAATTCCACTTTCAGCTTCTTGCTCTGATATTGGATATGTATTCATTTTAACAACAATTTGCCCTTCATCAAAGCAGATAAAGTAATCAGTATTGTCCCTTAAAATCTTACACCATCCATAATCTTTCAAAATAATTTTTTCCATGGTTTTTTCTTAAAATACATTTTTAACTGAATAAGTTCCTTCTTTTATTTGGTCAACAGTGGCCTCTGTTACACCACCAGAAGTCTTACCTCTAGCTATCCAATATTCATTTGCACCTAATTCATTGCCGTCTGACATTCTTAGACCGGAGGGAGATTCTGCATCAATACGATAGGGTGTTGTTCCTAAATATCCATTGTCAAGCCCTCATTCTTAGAAGCACGAATTAGTGAACTTAGCATCTGTTATTGTAGTTCAAAAACGTAACCCCAAAATACTACAAGAATTATTAACTCTACTAATACTAAACCAATTATTAAAAATTTAGATAATCTCTTTAAAATAACACAAGATAAAATGTTTGCCAGGATCAAGATTATGTAATAAGCAATAAAAAATATAGGTGCTTTGTCATTATTTATCATTTTAGTCCTGTACAATAAAAAAAGGATTGTAAGAATATTAATCCCCAAAATTATTAAAGTATTTATTAAGGATTTTCTCATTTATATATACTTTTTAAAATTTCTATAGTGTGTTTTAATGCAGCTCCTTTTGCAAACTCATGATAAGTATATATGGAACCTTTAGGTTTTGCTGACCCCATTCCATTTCCTTCTGTATTCTCATCTAAATTTATTAAGTCATGATGCAATTCTCCTTGAATTATAGCTCTATAAACATCTTGTCCTTGAATCCAATAGTATAAATCAAAAGAACCAGTTAGAATATATTTTTCAACATATTCCTTAAACTTATCTTTTTTAATAGCATCATCATAAATTAAAAATTTATTTGGAGTTAAGTAGTCAATTGTATTTCCAGTTTCAGTCCAATATTTTAGGAATAGCAATACATACGTAGAATGTGAATAGAAATCCATAACATTATGCAAGTATATGCCTAATGTATAAGCTGATTCTTCATTTAGAACAGTAATTGCATATATTTTGCTATAAAGTTCTTTCCATCTTTGATTTACTTCTTCAAAAATTTTTCTATTATCAAAATGCAAGTCTTTATAGAAACCTTTAATATCTGCATCTTTTACACCCTTAAGAAAGCTTTCTTTTATTTCAGATTTAAAGTTGAAATTATCAAGAGCCTCTTTCAGAATATTATAATGTACAGTTACAGAAAACATCCCCTCCTTATCCCTCTCAAACATCCCAATCACCAGACCAGGATTATGGATAGCATCCCACTGGTGCTTTACCAGGTCGGTGCCGAAGGTGTAGTCCAAAAGATTTTGGGTGCTGGCCTGGGCAATCTGGTATTGGCTGTCGAAGGTGTGATTTAAATGAAAAGCTCCATGGGCTATCTCGTGGGCTATGGTGCGGTAAATAGCTTTATCGCCCAACTGACGCGCTGCTTCTGTAAACAGGTAGCCGAACTGCTTGCCTCGGGGTCCCGATTGCATCGGGATTGCTTCG
>JANXXP010000070.1 GCA_025350595.1 Bacteroidota bacterium | reverse complement strand
TGCCAGCTTGCCTTCTGCCCCTTTGCTAGCTTGCCCCCCTGCCCCTTTGCTAGCTTGCCCCCCTGCCCCCCTAAAGGGGGGTTTATACAGGCTATATTATTGATAAATAGAATGATACAAACAAAATCATACTTTCTGGTTGTGGAGAATATTAATAGTACATTTAAGTTTTAATTTGAACATCTACAGTGAATTAGCCCCCTTTAGGGGGGTTGGGGGGCAAAAAGCAGGAAGAGTCAAGAATTCCGGGTTTCAATATACTTGGTTAATAATTATTTATCTTTGGTTACTTTATTAAATCAGCTGCCATAATGAAACGCCTTGTAATACTAACCGGTGCAGGAATGAGTTCCGAAAGCGGAATCAGAACTTTCCGCGATTCAGGAGGTTTATGGGAAGAGTTTGATGTAGAGGAAGTAGCTACTCCCCAGGCATGGGCGAAAAACAGAGATCTGGTATTGAGGTTTTATAATGAACGCAGAAGACAACTTGCTGAATGTAAACCTAATGATGGACATATTGGACTTGCCAAACTAGAAAAATATTTTGATGTCCGTATCATAACGCAAAACATTGATGATCTTCATGAAAGGGCAGGAAGTACAAATATTTTGCATCTTCATGGAGAGCTTACCAAAGCCAGAAGCACCAGCGATCCTTCATTGTTATATAATATTAGGTATAAAGATATTAATCCGGGTGATAAATGTGAAAAAGGAAGTCAGCTCAGACCGCATATAGTTTGGTTTGGGGAGGAGGTGCCTATGATGGATGATGCTGTGAATATTACTGCTGAGGCAGATATATTTGTTGTAATTGGGTCATCTCTAAATGTTTACCCGGCAGCCGGACTTATCAACTACGCTCCGAAGAAAGCCTCTCTCTGGCTCATTGATCCTATGGCTGTTGCAGTGCCTGTTAACAGAAATGTTGAAGTGATAAAAGAAAAAGCATCCAAAGGAATAGCCATTTTAACCGAACTAATGTTTAAGCAATATGGAATCACGAAATAGAAAAATTGTACTTGCCATTACCGGTGCCAGCGGTTCAGTATATGCTTTAAAACTCCTGGAGAAGCTTGGTCAGGTAAAAACTCCTCCGGAAGAGGTTGCCGTAATTTTTTCCGACGTGGCCAAAGAGATCTGGCTTGCTGAAACCGGACAAAAATTTGTACCTTTATTCCCTGCGAAGGAGTATAGTAATAAAACCTTTTACGCTCCATTCGCATCAGGATCTTCATCGTATGATACAATGATTATTTGCCCTGCATCGATGGGTACAACCGGTAGAATTGCCAATGGGACATCTGACGATCTGATATCCCGTACGGCTGATGTTATGCTCAAGGAAAGAAGACGACTTATTATCGTTCCACGGGAGACTCCATACAGTCTGATACATATTACTAATATGAAAAACCTCACTCTGGCCGGAGCAATAATCTGCCCTGCATCACCCTCATTTTACAGTAATCCTGAAACTATCGATGATCTTGTGATGACAGTGGTTAATCGTATAGTTGATCTTGCTGGATTTGAAAATGACACTTTCAGATGGATGGAAAATGATTGATAAGAAAATTATCCGGTTTTTCAGGAAACATCATGTTCTTACAATAGCCTCATCGGTTAATAATGAACCATGGTGTGCCAATTGTTTTTATGTTTATTTAGAAGAAGAAAATACGCTTGTCTTTACCACAGGCACTGATACACGTCATGGTAAGGAGTTTGCAAAGAATCCCCTTGTTGCCGGATCGGTAGTTCTTGAAACTATGGTTATTGGGAAGATCAGAGGAATTCAATTTCAGGGAATTGTTTCTGAACCCGAAGGGGAAATGATCTCAAAAGCAAAATGGGCTTATCTTAAAAGATTTCCTCCGGCAGCGCTCATGGATACTCATCTTTGGGTTGTTAAGCTGACCCATATTAAAATGACTGATAACAGGTTGGGGTTTGGGAAGAAGGTTATATGGCCACAGGAATTTTAGAAATAGGATTGAATATAAAGCACAGACATTTTACAAATTACATATGAAAGGATTTGCCTATATAATGACAAATGTAAATAATTCTGTTCTTTATACCGGAGTTACCAGTGATCTCAAAGAAAGGGTGGTACGGCATAAATCGAAAAAATATCCTGATAGTTTTTCTGCCAGATTTAACATTTGTAAGTTGGTATACTATGAAGTTCTGGATACGATTGGAGAAGCCATTGAAAGGGAGAAACAGATTAAGGGTGGTTCACGAAAGAAAAAGATTGATTTAGTTAATTCGCTTAATCCAGCGTGGGACGACTTAAGTCAGTTTGTTGAGGGGATTTAAGGATTGCTTCGTCGCTTTGCTCCTCGCAATGACAGCAATGTGATCGGGTTTGATGTTGGGATAGAAGGATTGCTTCGTCGCTTTGCTCCTCGCAATGACAGCAATGTGATCGGGTTTGATGATGGGATAGAAGGATTGCTTCGTCGCTTTGCTCCTCGCAATGACAGCAATGTGATCGGGTTTGATGATGGGATAG
>JANXXP010000065.1 GCA_025350595.1 Bacteroidota bacterium | reverse complement strand
CTAATCAGGAAAGTTGATTCAGCGGTATTAGCTGATCCGAATAATACAGTTAGTGCCAATGGTGATATGGATCTTTACCACCTCATAAATTTTGTTGATACTATACGGGGAAACACAAAAAACACTGCGCCTATTGAAGAGGCACATAAAAGTGTGATCCTGAGTCATCTGGCAAATATTGCCCAGCGCACGGGATCGACTCTGCATTGCGACCCGGCTAATGGACATATCATTGGTAATGAAAAGGCTGCCTTATTGTGGAGCAGAGAATATGAAAAAGGGTGGGAGCCAAAAGTTTAATATTGTTTTTCATGACTAAATTGATTCCATGAAATATTCAACTGTTCTGATTTTCTTATTTTTTCTTCCTGTACAGTTTCTTCATTCTCAAACTCCCCGCGCAGTTATAAGCCTGAACGGGACCTGGGAATTTGATCAGACTCTGAATGCATTTCCTCCTGCAAAATTCACCCGGAAAATTCCTGTTCCAGGATTAATTCATCTTGCAGAACCCAGGATAGAAGAATATGATAAGTTCTTTAAACGTCCCGATAAACCTGAAGCGAAAGAACAGTTTAATCTATATAATCTCGACTACGTACCACGTTACAGTTGGTATCGGCGGACTGTTTTTATTCCAAAAGAACTCGAGAATAGAGAAGGATTTATAACACTTAAAAAGAGTCAATATGTTACCCAGATCTATATAAATGGTATGGATATGGGAACTTCGATAGCCTGTTATACACCTATTGAATTTCCTGTAAATAGTGCTGTTAAATTCGGTTCAGAGAATGAAATACTCATAAAAGTGGGAGAGAGGATCTGGCTACCTGCAGAGGCAGCGGGTGGTACAGATAAAGAAAAAGAGCATTACCTTCCCGGTATCTGGGATGATGTTTATCTTTCGTTTACGGGTAAGGAAAGAATCAGCCGGCTCCTTATTCTTCCATCAGTTGCCAATAAAAAGGTCATTGTAAAAGTACAGGTCAGGAGTTTGATTCCTGCACAGATCTACTATGGAGATCCAATGAATGATTCAGTCAGAGTTGAAATTTCACTCACAGAGAAATTAACAGGGAAAGAGATGGCTTCTTCAGGGCTGAAAGCCATCGCAAAAAGGGATAATCTGACTGAAATGACATTTGAGATTCCATTATCAGATTTTACCTCATGGACACCCGAGAAACCTTTTCTTTATGTTGCAACAGCTAAACTATTTGATAAAAAAGGAGCATCAGATGAAGTGAGCCATCAGTTTGGGATTCGGGATTTCACTGCCAAAGGGAAGTTCTTCTATCTGAATAACGAAAAATATTTTCTTCGTGGCACAAATATTACTCTGCAGAGGTTTTTCGAAGATCCTGACTGCAGCAATCTGGTTTGGGATAAAGAATGGGTAAAGAAACTTCTTGTGAACTACCCCAAACAATTGAATTGGAATGCAATGAGGATCTGTGTTGGCATTGTGCCTGATTTCTGGTATGATATTGCTGATGAATATGGACTTCTGTTTCAGAACGAGTGGCTTTATTGGCAGAACCATGGTTGGGATGAAGAGATAAAAAAAGAATACACTGATTGGATATGGACGGATGGCAGTCATCCGAGCATTGCAATATGGGACGCGATTAATGAAAATACAGACAATTACATCGGGAATACTCTGATCCCGGAACTTAAAAAACTCGATCCCACACGAATATGGGACGCTGGATATATGCGTGAAGGGATAATGAAAACCGATGAAATGGATGAACCACATCCTTACATGGGCAGAATGAATGGAAAAGAAAGCGGTTCAGAAAAAGATTTTTATCAGCTCGGTAACCTTGACTATAAGCCCCAACCATTAAAAATGATTAAGGAGGCCGGTGTTCCACAATTAGCAAATGAATACGGCTGGAGGTGGTTATGGAGAAACGGCCAGCCAAGCAAGCTAACTGTAAATGATTACAAATATTATCTCGGAAGTAATTCCACTCCTGAACAGAATCGTGAGTTTCAGGCCTACGATATGCAACTTGAAACTGAGTGGCTTAGGAGCGAACCTGATATTGCCGGAGTTCTGGCATTCTGCTATCTTGCTAATAACTATGGATATACAGGAGACTGGTTCATGGACAACATCAAAGATCTGAAACCAATTTCCACACTTAACTGGTTCAGACATGCTTTTGCCCCTTCAGCAGTATTCATTAATTTAACAGACGAACGGTATGTAAAACAAGCTGTCCCACATCAACCAGGTGAAAGACTTTCATTTAAACTGGCTAAAATCAATGATTTGAATAAGATTGTCACAGGGAAAGTAACGATTGAAGTACTTGACAGAGAAGGGAAAAATGTAAGCAAAAAGACCATTCTGATAACTCTTTCTGCTTTTGACCGCTCATCTGTTCCTACTGAAATATCTTTACCAAAGAAGCCCGGAGGTTATTTGCTATTAGCAGAATTTCTTGCTGACGGAAGCAATGATCCGGTGATTTCCAGACGATATCTTAAAGTAGACGGAGCTAAAGATTACAAATTCTTTGAGATGCAGCCTGCTGGTTTGAAATAAACGAAGTATTTGCGGAAAGTAGCTTATCTCCTGACATCTGACGATTAGTGCGGTAGAAGATTCAAACTAAGGGGATTACCTTCGTCCGACATAGTCGGCTACGTACGGCGAAGTCGGTGAACCTGCACTTTCCGGAAGGACTCGGTTCCTTATTCCGCTTCGCTGCATTACTAATGGCAACATTTGGTATCTTCTGTATTATCAGATACTTGTAAATTTGTTAATAGAATCTTATGTTATTATTTTAAGCCACAAAGTGGCTAAATATGAATATCCCCCGGTGCAACCGGGGGTAGATGACTACCCTATAGAACCAAGCCCTGAAAGGGCGTTATACTTTTTTTAGAGTCCGGATTAGAGATAGATGAGAGGTACTTTCCCTGACTTTTATTACGCTCCGTTGGAGCTTACAACGGTTTATTCACTGTTACCCCCGGTTGCACCAGGGGTTATTCATATCTGGCTCTTTCAGAGCCATTTG
>JANXXP010000058.1 GCA_025350595.1 Bacteroidota bacterium | reverse complement strand
AATCAGGATTCCCATTTGATGTGCTGATATAGAAATAGTTTCAAGATAATGTTTTGCTTTGTCAGGAAGACTTTTACTAAACTCATTTACAAGAAAATCGGAATACCCGCTTATATGGCGCAAGGGAGCTCTCAAATCGTGCGAAACTGAATAGGAAAAAGCTTCAAGTTCGCGGTTGGACGCTTCGAGTTCTGCAGTACGGTCAATTACCCTTTGTTCCAAAGTTTCATTAAGCAGCTTTATTTCTTTTTCAATTTGCTTTTTGACAGTAATATCATTAATTGTTGTGATAAAATATAATGGTTTCCCATCAGTGTTAACCTGTAAAGCTGTACTTATATCAACCCATACAATGCTCCCGTTTTTATGAATATATCTTTTCTCCCAACGGGCAGATTTCCTCTTGCCTGAAACAACTGAGTTTATAATAATATTGTCTTTACTTATATCATCAGGGTGGGTAATATCCTGCCATTTGAGTTTTGAGAGCTCAGAATTTGAATATCCTAATATCAAAGAGAATGCCTTATTAGTTTTAATTGTTCCATCAATTGAAGTCATAGACTTACCTACAGCTGCGTGTTCAAAAACGTTTCTGAAATTTTCTTCACTCAAACGCAGATTCTCTTCTGCCCGCTTACGTTCACTTATATCTCTCAGAACCACATGAAATGCTTTTTCTCCTTTGAAAGTAAAAAGAGTGGCTGCCACTTCAACATCGAGAATTGTTCCATCGAGCTGAATTATCTTTTCTTCAATTAGTGGAGCTGTACCCCCGCTATCACTCATTCCCTTTAACCTGTCTGTAACAATTTTATGATAATCAGGATGAAATATTTCAAGTGGCGATTTTCCTAAGATTTGTTCTGCTGTTTCTGCTCCAAAAAGCTTTACTGCAGCGGGATTAAGATATATTATATGATTATTCTGATTTATAAATATTGCATGAATTGAAACTTCAACCAGAGTCCTGTATTTCTCTTCACTATCTGATAATTCTTTTTCGCTATTCTTGCGTTCGGTGATATCTATTATCGTTCCGATCAGTTTAGCAGGCTGACCTATAGAGTCAAATTCAAGCTGTCCTAAGCCATGAACCCATCTTTCCAGTCCGGTGTCTTGTTTAATTATCTGATATTCTTTATCAAATCGCATGTGTTGTCCGAGAACTTCTTTTATGAGGTAATCATTCATAATTAGTTGCCATTCCGTCTTAATAAGATTCTCCCAACCTTCAAGAGATCGGACATAATGCTCATCTATACCAAAAATGCTATCAAGGATTTTTGAACTTTTCCACAACCCGGTCGATAAATTCCATTCATAGCTCCCCAGAATGGCTATTTCCTGTGATTCTCTGAGCATTTTTTCACTTTCAATCAAAGCACCTTGAACCTCCTTTTGGTCCGTTATGTCAAGAAAAGAAGCGATAATTTTTTTCTTGTCCAATGTCATTGATAGAGACATAAGACCATATTTTATATTACCATTTTTATGATAAAACTTAAATTCATATTTATTGGGAGCACTTTCTGAGTCGAGAAGCCTTTTTCTGTTGTATTCTTTCAATCTTTCAAGGTCCTCTGGGGGTATCTGTTTTGTCCAGCTCATTCCGACCACTTCCTCTCTTGAATAACCACTTATCTGACAATATGCATCGTTTACCATCGAAATGGTTGTATCAGGTTCAATGATCGAGATTGCGGATGAATTGTTTTCGAAAATAGCCCGGAAACTTTCTTCACTCTTTTTTAACTGAGATCGCATGATGCTCAGATCAAGATGTGTCTGTACTCGAATTATAACCTCCTCCGATTTAAATGGCTTGGTAATGTAATCAACTCCCCCAACTTCAAAGCCCATGAGTTTATCTGTGATTTCTTGAAGGGCGCTTAGAAATATAACAGGTATTTCTTGTGATGTTTTATCTGCTTTTATTAACTTACATACTTCGAATCCATTAATGTCTGGAAGTTTAATATCAAGTAAAATAAGATCTGGGAGCTTTGATTTGACAGAAGCCAATCCTTCTTTACCGGTTTTAGCTGCGCGAACATTATGACCACAGTTTTTCAGAACATTTGAGAGAAGACGAAGGTTCTCCGGAGTGTCATCTATTATCAGAATATTTCCGACAATATTTTCTTTTTTATTGGTCATGATCATTCCCATTAATTCTATTTTCAGCCAAGATAAATAACAAATCTCTGAACATTCTCATTTTCATGAAAATAAAGTATTACCCTTTAATGCAACAATAAAGTGAATATTTGTTTATCAAATTTATTTAGCATTTTCTATTGCAAATTTAATTGTATCATAATCAAAATTGTTGGCGCAGTACTTCAAAATGACCGAGGCATCAGGATCATCCAGCCATAATTTATCTGAAAGCTCATGAACTTTATTTGCATCAGTATTTTCTGTCGCCTCCGCAAGTTCTTTTAGCATAGCTGCATTTAGTTTTCTCAGATCCAGCGTTTTGCTGATTACCTCTAAATTATTTTTATCTACTGAGTCTTCATAGATATACTCCAATGAAAGATGTTTTTTCATCATCTCAAAGATCTCGCTTTCCCGAAAGGGCTTGCCTACAAAATCATCACACCCGGCCTCAATGATCTCTTTCCTTTCCTCACCAAAAACGTGAGCCGAAAGGGCAATTATTAAAACATCTTTACCAGATGGAGAGGCCTTTATCAATTTTGCAGCTTCTTTCCCATCCATAACTGGCATGCGGATATCCATCCATATAAGGTCGGGGTGCCAAGATTCAAATCTTTCCAAAGCTTCTTTTCCATTAATCGCCTCAGCAACTTCGAATCCTGTTGCTTCAAGAAGCTTAACCATCAGTTTCCTGCTTGCATCTGTATCCTCCACAACCAGTATACGTGGTATTTTCTGACCATGTTTCAGGCTTTTAACTTGATCTGACAATTGCTGTTTTCTAAGAGATTTTTCATCACCCTCTTTAATCTTTATTTCAAACCAGAAAGTACTGCCTTCTTCAATTTTACTCTTTACATAAATTTCACCACCCATAAGTTTTACGTATTCCTGACTTATTGCCAGTCCCAGACCAGTACCACTCTGGCTTTTTCTTCCGCTCTCGGTCTGAACAAAATAATTGAAGAGCTTTTCCTTTTCATCATCTGAAATTCCCAAACCAGTATCCTCAATCTCCACTCGCAAAATTTTTTCTGATTCACCCGGGCCAACAATTGAGAAACGTACAATGATATGTCCTTTATCGGTAAATTTCAACGAGTTGCCTAGAAGATTAATCAAAACTATCCGGAATTTTGTCTCATCTGCAATGATATATCCGGGAATGTCTTTTACCCCTTGTAATTCAAATTTCAGCGATTTGTTAACAGCTTTTTCTTTGAACATTTTTTCGACGCCATCAATTAAACCATGAAGGTCGAAATTAGTCAGTTCAAGGAGTACTCTGCCAGCTTCAATCTTGGATGATTCAAGCACTTCATTTATCAGCCTCAGAAGGTGCTCACCACTACTATTGATAATTTTCAGATATTCCTGCGTTTCATCAGGCAGAGAAGTATTCCGCTGCATCAGTTGTGAATAACCAAGAATTGCGTTAAGAGGAGTCCTCAGTTCATGACTCATGTTAGCCAGGAAAGCGCTTTTCGCTTTATTAGCAAACTCTGCCTTTTCCTGTGCTGTTTTTGCACGCGAATTAGCTATCCGCATTGCTTCTGAAATAACCGAGATCATTACAGAGCTTAAGAGAAAAACGGACATCGCCATCCACTCAACAGGTGACAAATTGCCTTTCTGAATCGAATAATATGCAAACACAGCCGAGATAATTGTCGAAAGGAATCCTGAATACAACCCTCCCGAAACTGCAGCGATCATAACTGCCGGATAAAATGTAAGATATGCCGTGCCTCTGCCAAGTCCTTTAAAGAACAAAAGACGGATAATTATGGAAATAATTACTATCAATAAAGTTAAAAAGAATCGTTTCCATGTGAGCGAAGTAATCTCTTTTATTTTCATTATATAAGCATCAGGTAACAGTTAAAATAAATATGCTATTCATTTAATTTATGAATAACATATTTGTCCTTTTCCCCCTTATTATTTAAGAGG